>NHEC01000067.1 GCA_002171655.1 Planctomycetes bacterium TMED75 | reverse complement strand
CATGTTGAGTCGTTGACGCCGCCATTTACGTGGACACGACTAGAAGGTGGACATTCCAACCTGACCTATCAAATAGAGGATCAGGACGGCAACTTAGCCGTCATCCGGCGCCCTCCCCAAGGGGAGCTATTGCCCAAGGCACACGACATGAGTCGAGAGTGGGCACTCATATCCGCTTTGGGTCCAACCAACGTTCCCGTCCCTGCGGCATTGGGCTTCTGCGAAGACCCGGCCGTAACCGGTGCTTGGTTCTACGTCATGGGTCACATCAACGGCCATCCGCTGTATAACTCGGATGACACCAACCTTTGGGTTCCAGAACCAGAGCGCCAAAAGATGGCCTACCATTTCATGGATGTGCTCGCCGCCCTGCACGAGGTCGACCCCGATGAGGTCGGTCTTGGCGAACTCGGCAAGCGTGACAGCTACGTCGGACGCCAGCTCAAAACGTGGTATCGCAGTTGGACATCGTCGGTCGGGCCCGCTGACTTTGACGATCCACGTGCGCACGAACTACAAGACTTTTTCCTCAAACATCTACCTGATCAGGGACCGATCAAGGTCGTGCATGGTGACTACGGACCGCACAATATATTGGTCGGACCCAATTGCTATATTCACGCGGTTGTTGATTGGGAGATTTCGACACTCGGTGATCCGCTGGCCGACCTTGCTTATGCGTTGAATCCGTGGCCCGATCCAACAGACCCTGAGCCGCCATTAGCGGAAGCCGCTCTCTCGCCTTCTGGCTTCCCGACTCGAACTGAACTGGCAGCACGTTATGCAGAAAAGTCCGGACGAGACTTATCCAACCTCGACTACTACATTGGTTTCAACCGATGGAAATCGGCCGCCATTATCCATGGGGTATACGCACGTTACTGCGCAGGGGCCAAGAGTACTGAGGGCATAGACTTGGAGGAAATGCGCGAACGCATTCCCAGGGGATTAGATCTTGCTGAACGCGCCGTCAATCGACTGAGTTACAGCTAGCTAGCTAGAGGTAGGTAGGTAGGTAGGTAGGTAGGTAGGTAGGTAGGATACCAAAATAAACCGTGCCCACGGGCTCCCCGTGGGCCGGTTCAGGGCGCCTTAAACCAGCGCTTCGCTGTAGGCGTCTTCGTTAAAACCAACCAACAGGGTCTTACCGACTACCGCCGTGGGCGCGCGTAAATTGCCGGTCGTGCCCAGCATCGCAGTAACCGCGTCATCACTGGCATTCTTACCGCCCTTGAATTCAACGATTTTCTTGCCTTTCATCGTGACAACTCGAGTTGCTTTCCTGATCAGTTCTCGGGCGTCCTCCGCCTGCAACTTCTTACTCGCCGAAACCTGTTCTTTGATTTCTACTTGGTTGGCTTCCAAAAACTTGGATGCTTTCTTACAACCAGTTCAGCCACTCCTAAAGTAATACCAATCAATGCGCTTAGCCATTTGGTGTGTTCCTTATTTCGCTACTCGTTCCCGCCCAAATAATGCCGCACTCCGGAGAAATTCTGAAGTCAATTTGCTGTTGAATGGGTCAGTATCTCTCGATTGAGTTTTGAAACTCAAATCCGTCCTTCGCCATGACCAGGCGGTGTCGCTCACCGCTCATATCAGGATTCCACACTTCGTAACCAGCATCGCCCGTCCACATCGCGACGCGATTGCCATCTTCCGCTTTGACCACCCGGGTGGAGTAGATCTTTGCTACCTGACTTTCAAAGTGCTTCATAACCTCTGTCGCCGGGCTGTATCGTGACAAGTGATAGAGCGTCACCCAGGTCGGCGGGACAAGATCGATCTCGCCGCGGCGATGACGCTCCAACGCCGCAGCCGGCGTAATCCAAGCGTGATCTTTGATTTCGCCATCATCGATCGTGATCTCGTCATGCGTATCATTCGCTAAGCCCGCAAAAAACCAGGTCGCAAAGCGTTTTTGCGGTCCAGGTGGGGGCGTCCAGTGGGCGAACCAGACAAAGTCATCTGCGCTGAGTCGTATCCCCGCCTCTTCCTCGGCTTCACGAGCAGCTGCACTACGCGCGGCTGCTTCCAGTGCCTCAGTGTTCGCGACGTCCGATGCATCGTCTTGGTAATCCTCCGCATCAATCTTGCCGCCAGGAAAAACCCACATCCCGCCAAAAGTGATCTTGGAGTTTTTCTTGAGCATTAAAACCTCAACACCCTCGTCACCGTCTCGCAACAGCACAACCGTTGCTGACGGAATGGGGGGCAATACCCCAGGAGCGCTTTCATCCCGCCCACCGATATCCCCGTACATATCGTTTTTGTGCTGATCACCTTCTTTCTGAGTCATTCCCCGCCCCCAATAGTGCGTTAACGTTTACAGTACCTCGAACAGACCGGCAGCGCCCATACCGCCACCGATGCACATTGTACAAACCACGTACTTCGCCCCGCGTCGCTTGCCTTCAATCAATGCATGGCCAACCATCCTCGAACCGGACATGCCATAGGGATGGCCGATAGAGATGGCACCGCCATTAACGTTCAATAGTTCATCTGGAATCCCAAGTTGGTCTCGGCAGTACAACACCTGGACCGCAAAAGCTTCATTGAGTTCCCATAGACCAATGTCGTTAACACTGAGACCATTTTTCTCCAGCAGCTTCGGGACCGCAAAAACCGGACCGATGCCCATTTCATCTGGATTTGTCCCTGCAACGGCGATACCGCGGTAAGCACCTAATGGCTGCAGACCCTTTCGCTCAGCCACTGTAGCTTCCATCAAGACACAAGCCGACGCACCATCAGACAGCTGCGATGCATTACCTGCTGTCACATGCTTGCCTTCCTGAATCACTTGCCCACCCGCAAAGACGGGTTGTAAGCCAGCTAGCGACGCGGCGGTCGTACCTGGACGATTCCCTTCGTCTTTGTCGAGCGTGATCTGGTCTTCGCTGGTCTCACCCGTTTCCTTGTTAAGAAATTTCATGACCGTCGTCATCGGTACGATCTCATCGTCGAATTTACCAGTTGCTTGCGCTTCGGCGGTACGCGCCTGGGAACTCGCGGCCAACTGATCCTGCGCTTCACGACTGACGTTGTAGCGCTCACCAACCACTTCCGCGGTTTCAAGCATAGCCATGTAAAGCGCCGGCTTCGCTGCCAGCGCCCACGGGCTGGGAATACCAAACATATCACCCGTTTGATTGAGAGAGATCGATTCGACGCCGCCGCCGACTGCAACATCTTGCCCATCAGAGATAATTTGCTTAGCCGCAATACTAATGGCCATCATGCCCGAGGAACATTGCCGGTCGATGGTCTGACCGGGGACGCTATCCGGCAGGCCTGCTTCCAACAGACTTTGGCGCGCCACGTTCATATAAGCCGAGCCCATCTGAATGGCAGAGCCGATCACCACGTCTTCCACTTCACCAGGCTCAATACCGGCACGTTCGACAGCGTGCTTGATGACATGACCACCCATCGCCTGACTGCCGGTGTTGTTGAAGGCACCGCGGTAGGCCTTACCGATAGGCGTACGTGCTGTAGATACAATGACCGCTTCTCTCATGCTAAATCTTCCTCGAGTTAAAAATAGGGCCTACTGATTTTTCAGTGACACAAAAAACGGCGCGCAGGGTAACATACGCGGTTTGAGCGAGCACATAGGCACCCCATGAACGTATCCGATGCAGTAGCTGCAAGAAAGTCCATTCGACGCTTCCTAGATAAACCGGTCAGTGATGATCTAATCCGCGAGCTGTTAACAAAAGCCGCCCGCGCGCCCTCCGGAGGCAATCTCCAGCCCTGGCGCGTTTACGTGATAAATCGAGACACCACAACGCGGTTTCTCGAATATCTAAAGACCGCGGACATCAAAGACAACGCAGAGTATGCCGTCTACCCACGGGAGCTAAAGTCACCCTACCGTGACTCACGCTTCAAAGTCGGCGAAGACATGTACGAGTTACTTAATATTCCGCGAGACGATAAACCTTCACGATTCGCACACTTGGCCAGAAATTTTGAGTTCTTCGGCGCACCGGCCGGTTTCTTCTGTTTTGTCGACCGTATTATGGGTCCCCCCCAGTGGTCCGACCTTGGGATGTTTCTGCAAACTTTCATGTTGCTTGCCCAAGAAGCAGGCCTAGATACCTGCGCACAAGAAGCCTGGGCTAACAAAGCGCAAAGCACGGCCGCGTTCGTCAATGCACCCGAAGAACTGATGCTGTTCTGTGGTATGGCGATCGGCTACAAAGACCCAGACCAACCCGTCAACACACTGGTATCCGATCGAGAACCACTCGACGTGTGGACGACCTTCGTCAGCTGAGAGAAGCATGCAAGTATCGATTCCCAACACGATCAGACGGGGACTCACAAGCGCGCAGATCGGTGAGCGCTTTGTCATTGATATCTTTGCGCCAGCGAGCAAACAGCCACTTCCGGTCGTCTTATTGACCGATGGAAATATGATGTTTCCCATGGTCGCCACTAGCGCGCCATTACTCTGGTCGGCACGCGATGCGCACAAATTCATCCTCGTCGGCGTAGGTTATGACAATCATGCTGAGGCAATGTCACTTCGGACTCGAGACTTAACCCCATCTATGGATGACGTTTACCTGGATAGAATCGCCGCCTCAGGCAAGCCACTGAAACAGGGCATCATGCCGGGTGGCGCGGACGCGTTCTTAGATTTTCTGCAGCGAGACGTGCGACAAACGGTTGAAAACAACTACGCGACAAACGGCGACTACACGCTCGCTGGACATTCTTTAGGCGGTCTATTTACCCTGCATACGATGTTTAGCAAACCAGATCACTTCGACCGGTATCTAGCGGGTAGTCCAAGTCTTTGGTGGAACGGCGGAGAAATGATCCAGCGGGAACGTTCATTTGCCCGTAACAACCAAGACCTACAAAGCGCGTTATTCACCTCTGTAGGTGCCGAAGAACAAAACTCTTCACAGAATGATTGGGCGCAGATGGTTAGCAATTGGCATCGCTTTCGAACCGATCTGGCTACACGAAACTACCGCTCACTGAACCTGAGCACCCGGTTTTTCGACAACGAGACTCACACATCAGTTGTCCCTGCGACATGGTCAGCAGGTCTTCGTTGCCTGCTACCCGTCTAGCCCGAATTAGGTTTACTCAGTTTTCTTGCACCGAGCGCCACCGATATAAAGCAAACCCGCCATAATCGCGAGATTCTTGATGAAGTTCTGAGTCTCATGTCCTCGTTGTACCGCATCTTCAACGTTCCAAAAGTCATGCATGAAGACGCTAATCAAAAGCGTCAACGCAGCAAGCACAAGCCCACACAGTTGTGTGCGATAACCTGCCAAAAGACTAATTCCGCCACCAATTTGCAGGAAGATCGTGATCACCAAAGCGACCGGTATTAACGGCACCCCATGCGCTGCCATATAGTCGACGCTACCTGCCCAACCGGTGATCTTGGAGAATCCTGGCACGATAAAATAGAGGCCAAGCAACCCTCTGCCGAGCAATAAGGCAATCCGTTGCCCGTTGTTGATCAGACCTTGATTCATATTGCGTTCCTACAGTGAGGGTCGGAGCATATCAGTACAGCCATCAGCACGATGAGTATGTTGTCCCCGCGTCTCATCCTTTGAGCGCTTTGGTCACTTCGCGATCTAACGCATTCGCAAACGCCTGAACATCCTTTTTGTCGAATGCGCTTGGGCCACCGGAAATTGCGCCGTTGTCACGCAGTTGCTCCATAAGATCCCGACGCGACAAGTGATCTTTGATGTTCGCCTCCGTATACAGCGTACCACGTGGATTAATCGCAACCGCTGCGGCCCTAACGACTTCATCGGCCAACGGAATATCTTGCGTGATCACGATGTCACCAATTTCCAGGCGTCTAACGATTTCGTTGTCCGCAACATCAAACCCCTGGGGCACCTGAATGGCTGAGATATATTTTGAAGGTGGCGTACGCAGGTACTGATTGGCCACCAGCGTCGTCTCTACTTGGCGTCGATCCGCGGCCTTGTACAAAACCTCCTTGATAGGGCGCGGGCAGGCGTCCGCATCCACCCAGATCCGCACCTGTTAGGCTGCCGACCGTTTCGCATAACTCACCTTCACATCGTCTGGCCATTTGATGACAGCTGCAGACTGGCCGAAAACCAAGGCACCATCCTCAAGTGCGGCCTTACGAATTATCTTCTTGTCGAGCGCATAATTTTGGCTATTGCGCCATGGATCGCGATTACCTTGTTTCGGGAACAGGTGCATCACTCGCTGCATGTATCCTGCTGAGAAATTCTCGATCCATGGGCGCGTTTCCATATCTCGATCCTCTTCTCGCAAACGCGGGGTCACGACATCAACACCCAAGTCATCCATGCGGTTAAGGACTCTGCAAGCATATTCCGATGTGAGATCTGCCCGCAGCGTCCACGACGCATTGATATAACCGAATGTCTGAATCAAATTTGGCACATTCGAGTACATCATCCCCTTGTATCCGTATGTGTCCTGCAGCGGCACCGGTTCACCATCAATGTTGAACTGGCTACCGCCCAACAATTGTAATTCCAGGCCAGTCGCGGTCACCAGGATGTCAGCATCTATCTCTTCGCCAGATGCCATGCGAACCCCAGCAGGCGTTATGCGGTCGATCTGACCCGTCTCCACGGCCGCTGTACCTCGACGGATCGCCTTGTACAAATCGCCATTTGGAATTAAACACAGGCGTTGATCCCACGGGTCGTAACTCGGCGTAAAGTGCGTTTCGACGTCGTAGTCGGGTAGCGCATCTTTAACGAATTTAAGCAAACGCGCTTTCAGCTTTTCTGGGTGTTTACGCGATTGATTGTAGATGTAGCCTTGCAGAGCTACGTTTTTAAAACGTGTGATCGCGTACGCCCACTTCTCAGGCAAGACTTTGCGCAGAGCATTCGCAATGGCATCCTGGTCTGGTCTAGACGCGACATAAGTCGGTGACCGCTGCACCATCGTCACCTTGTCCGCCGTTTCAGCCAGTGCCGGTACCAGCGTCATCGCCGTCGCGCCCGATCCGATTACGACCACTTTCTTACCTGCGTAGTCGAGATCTTCGGGCCAAAACTGAGGATGTACTACGGTACCACTAAAGTCATCGATGCCGTTAAGCTCAGGCCTGTGAGCTCGGTTATAGTTGTAGTATCCGGCGCACATCATGAGGAAGTTACAATTCAGCTCAACTTTTTCGTCCCCCCGTTCAGCACTGATAATCCATCGACTCTGAGCACTATCCCAATTGGCATTTTGTACCCGATGGCCAAACCGAATGTGCGGCGTAATACCACGCTCGTCCGCCGTCTCATTAACGTACTGCTTAATAGATGGCCCATCGGCTATGGACTTGGCTTCGCGCCAGGGCTTAAAAGCAAACCCCAGCGTGTGCATATCCGAATCAGACCGTATCCCTGGGTAGCGAAAAAGGTCCCACGTCCCTCCAATCGCATTGCGACTTTCAAGGATCGCAAACGTTTTCGTCGGACACCGGTCGCGTAAATGTGCCGCAGCACCAATCCCGGAAATACCGGCACCCACAATAATGACATCGAATGACTGCATAACCACGTACCTGACAAAAATCTAAGCGCATTATTCTCGCAAAAAAGGCGAGGATTCGCACCGTCACGTATTAGCGGTTAGAATTTAAAGCCTACGGAGGGACACCATGGAACTTGAAGCACGTATCCAGCGCCTGGAAGACATCGAAGCAATTAAGCAGCTCAAAGCGCTGTATTGTGAGATTTGCGACGATGACCACAATCCAGACCGAATCGTGACCATTTTTACAGAAGATGGTATTTGGGAAGGCAAGGGGATCGGCACGGCAAACGGCCACGATGAGATTCGCGCGCTTTTTGAGAATTTTCAAAAGATGATGAGTTTCTCGCAACACATGACAATGAACCCACGCATAACCGTCGACGCAGACACTGCAATCGGGACCTGGTACTTCTTTGGGCCTTTTAGATTCTACGCAGGCAACCAAGCGAAATGGCAGGCAACCCGCTATCACGAAGAATACGCCCGAGTGCAGGGCGAGTGGAAAATCAAGCACCTGAAAATCGCGCCCCCCGGCATGAGCGTCAAATACGAAACGGGCTGGGGCGAGAAGCTCTACAATTAGCAATGAACAAACTCGTCGACCAACTGATTGACGGTGTGAACGTCTCACATCACGTCAGCGAAATTCAAGACCAGGGCTACAGCGTTGTACCCAATTTCCTGGGCGCTGAGGAAATTGCGCATATTCGGCACGCGTTCAATACCGAAGTCCCTATCACCGAAATGAAGGCCATTGGTACTGAAACGGGTAAGACCTGGCGCGCCCACAACCTACTGGCAAAAACACGTACCGTCGATCATATTTATTTAGATGCGCGCCTACGCGCCATAGTCGAGGGCGTGATTGGCAAATACACCCAGATCAACATTACAACGTTATTCAATACGTTGCCGGGCGAGACACAACAACTGCTTCATCAAGATGACGGTCTGTGGCCAATCCCAAGACCACACCCCTCTTTTTTGTGCAATGCGCTCATCGCCTTCGATGATTTCCGTCTAGACAATGGTGCAACCCATCTCGTGCCCTACAGTCACTCCTGGCACGACCGCCAAGTCGACCAAACTGTGGCGTCTCTACAAATCGAAATGCCCTCTGGCAGCATGCTGATGTGGGAAGGTGCCATGTGGCACGCTGGTGGCGCCAATACAAGTACGGATGAGCGAATGGGACTTTTCATCAGTCATCAGGTCAGCTATCTGCGTCCACAGGAAATACAATTGTTGTCGGTGCCTGAGGAAATGGTTCGCAAAATGCCACGCAAACTTAAACGGCTCCTTGGATACCATCCGTTCGGCATCGGGGTCGACGGTCGTGATCCACTCGATGTGCTCGACGACGGCATCGTCGTCAACCCAGACGCACACCCAGCAGATCATTGGCGGACAAAGTATTAGGTCCCGCTAGAAACGCGGTTTACCCACGAGTCAGGGACTGGTCTTCCTTCAAGGCATCGAGCTGTTTCTGCACACCTTTCGCCCACCATGGGTGGGTGAGGATCCAAAACTTTTCGTGCTCAATCGCGCTCGCTACAAGCTCACCAACTTCATCAGGAGCCATGCCCTGCTCTAACGTCTCCTGAATACTCTTAGCCATTTTGCCTTGATTGTCGCCATCCGCCTTGGGCTTTGCTTTACCTGGGCGATAACCGACGGAATTTCTCGAAATGTTTGTGTTGATGGGTCCAGGACATAGAACGGAGGCATGGACCGTACTTTGTTTCGCCCGAAGTTCTCTTTCCAGCGCAGCCATTAGTGCGACTACGCCGTGTTTCGCGACGTTATAGGCGCCCATCATACCGCTCGATATCAGTCCCGCCATCGATGAGGTCGCATTGATGTGAGCATCGTCTTGCATCTCCAACAAAGGCACGAACACGTTGACACCATAGATTGGCCCCCACAGGTCAACATCGAT
>NHEC01000066.1 GCA_002171655.1 Planctomycetes bacterium TMED75 | reverse complement strand
GGTGCAGGCGCGGGTGCGCGCCAACCGAAGACGTTCAAGGGTGAAGAGTGCTTCGGCGAAGACTCGTGGTTGATCGTGGTTCTCGAGGGTCAGTGCATCACAACAATGTTCGCGTTCGATGCGGATCTGGCTCGAGAGCCACCAGGTGACGGGATGAAAGAACAACAGGCATTCGACGATGCCCTGGACGAGATTGATCAGGTGGTCCATTCGGCGCAGATGACTGAGCTCGTGCAGGAGTACGAGTTTCAACTGCTCTCGATCGAGGCTGGTGAAGACCTCCGCAGGCACCAGAACGACCGGGCTCAGCCAGCCGACGACCATCGGGGTCTGAACCAGGCCGCTTTGGAGCAGCCGGATCGATGGAGCGAGTCGGAGCTCACGCTTGAGGTCTTCGAAGAGCGCGCACCAGTGCGCATCGGGCGTGGTCACTGCCGTTCGGGCAAGGCGGTGAGAACCCCGCCACTGAGCGAGGAAGCGAACGATCATCAGGATGAAACCGATCGACCAGAGGCTCATTGCAATGGAACCGGTGGTGGTCAGACCACTGGCGGTGGTGACGGAATCCGAGTTGGTGCGACCTGAGATTTCCGATGCCATCGGGACCACTGCAACGGATTCAACCGAGGAACGGGTGTCGTTGGCGAGCAGGAGGAAGGTCCCCAGGAACGTCACCAGACAGAGTCCCAGCGCGACGCAGGCGGTGGCGTATCGCCAGGTCGCAGGTCGCCCGCGCATGCATTCGAGCACCCCCACCGTGGCGAGGCCGATCAGAGCGCCTTGCCAGATGAAGTGAATGACCGTCCAACCGAAGGCGGACCAGGTCATCGGATCAAAGAGAGTCCAACCACTCATGAGCTCGCCTCCAACTTGTCCAGGAGTGTGCGAATCTCCGCGAGTTCCTTTGGAGTCGACTTGCGCATCGCGAGCGCCTGCAGCGCCAGCGTACCGGGCGAGCCGGCGAAGGCGCGGTCGAGCAGGTCCGAAACCAGAGTTCGCTGGGTGGTCTGTCGGGTTTCGGCGGGCTGGTAGACCTGGGGCCGTACGGTGGTATCCCGTTCGAGCAGGCCCTTCTCGGTCATGATCTGCATGAACTTCAGCACCGTGGTGTAGCCCATGCCATGAGACTCGTTGAGCTCTTCGAAGACCTCCCGCACCGTGGCCGGTCCCTGGGCCCAAAGCACGGAGAGGATCATGCATTCCGAATCGGTGGGCTTACCGGATGAAGTTGTGCGAGTCCGTTGGCGTGGCATCGAGTCAGGCTCCGAGAAGGGGAACGAACAACCTAACGAACTATTTCGTCAATGTGAACGCTCTCGATCCTTTTACGAAAAGTTTCGTGAATGAATCACTCCGCCTCGCCGGATCCCTGGAGGGGCGAAATCGACGTCTGGGGGTAGGCAGGCGGTTGTGGCCGGGCGACCGGGGTGGCCTGGTTCAACCGACCAAGTTCCTCAATCGCTCGCTCCAGTTGAGGATCGCGCCCTTGCACGTGGTCTCTCGGTGTCCAATCCACCTCGATGTCCGGATCGACCCCGTAATTCTCGATGCCCCAGCCATCGCGAATCGCCCAGGTCGCGTATTCCGGCTGCGTGGTCATCCCACCGTCGATCGCACTCTTGTCCGATCGAATGCCGACCACGCCACCCCAGGTGCGCATGCCGACCAAAGGACCCAGTCCCATCTCGCGGAACATGTAGGGAAAGATGTCGCCATCGCTTCCCGCGTGCTGGTCCATGATCACCACCAGATGACCGGGGAAGGCGTGCTGCGGGTAGGTGCTGATCGCACCGTGTCGAGGCACGTCGTAGCCGTTGACCTCCTGGGCGAGTTGGTCGAGGATCAACTGACTCACGAAGCCGCCTCCGTTGTTGCGCACGTCGATCACCAGGCCATCGCGGTCGAGCTGACCGTAGTACTGGTGCGCGAACTGCGAAAGCCCCGGCCCGTCCATGTCCGAGAGGTGCAGGTACCCGAAGCGACCGTCGCTCATCGCATCGACCGCGGCGCGGTTCTCGTCGACCCAGGCCTGATAGCGCAGAGCCGATTCATCCTGGACCAGCGGCGTGGTGACCTCGTAGACCTCGTCGGTCTCGGAACACTGGAGCACCAGGTCGACGGAATCGCCGGTGATGCCGGACAGCATCGCCCAGGGGTTCGTTTCGGGCACGACCTCGCGGCCATCGATCTCGAGCAGGACGTCCCCCTCCTCGACCCCGAGCCAAGGCTGGGCGAGCGGACTGGAGGTCGCGGGGTCCCAGGAGCGACCGGGCAGGATCCGTTCGATGCGGACGCCTCGCGGATCGGGCACCAGATCCGCACCGAGCATCCCGAACGGTACGTACTCGGCACCCTGGACCGCTGGCCCCTCCTGCCAGATGTAGGCATGACTGCACTGGAGTTCACCGAGCATCCGCCCGATCAGGTCGTCCAGTTCATCCCGGGTGCCCACTCGGTCGAGGCGCTCCGCATAGCGAGCGCGCATCGCATCCCAGTCGACACCATTGAGCTCCGGGTTCCAGAAGAAGTTGCGCTGCAGTCGCCACGATTCATCGAGGATCTGCGCCCACTCCGCCGCCGGGTCGACCGGGATCAGGAGTTCCGGTGTTTCCTGCGGGATCGACTCACCCATCATCGAATCGTAGGTGAACCACGTTTCATCCTCCTTGGAACCGAAAAGCATTCGATGATCTCCACTGAGCACAAAGTCCACGACCTCGGAAGCAACGACGCTCGAGCCGGAGGCGACGTCGTACTCAACGAGGTCACCGACACCGGCCGCGGGTTCCGATTCCCCCAGCAGCAGGTCGGGTTCCCCTTGAAGCAGGTAGATCCCTCCCCAGGTCGCCTCCAGTCCAGTCCAGGTGGAGGGATCAAGCCACTCGAGAACGTGGACCCGATCGGACACTCCGTCCAGGTCGAGAACCCAACCTGAGTCCGGTTCGATTCCAACGTCCGGGTCGGACTCTTCGTCTCTTTCAAGGAACGGATCCCCCCACTCTTCGACGGCAAGCCCCACGGACTCCATCAGTCTCGGATCGGGCGGGGGCATCGTCGGGTCAAGGCAGACCGCGTAGACCCGGGTGGTGTTTGCGTAGGCGTGGCGGAATTCCATGCTGCTCAGCTGCGGATCGAGCGCGCGATCACCCAGGAACCAGAGGTAGGCACCGGCGGGGTCCCAGCGAGGCATCGAGTCGTTGTGCAGACCGTCGCTGACCCGGACCGGCGCATCGCTTCGACCACTGACCGGTGCGATGTAGATCCCACTGATCTGGTTTGCATCGGTCATGGACCAGGCAACCCACTGGCTGTCGGGCGAGATCCGGTAGTCGGTGATCTCACCGTGCGGGGAACGGACGATCGTCTTCTGCCGGTCGTAGACGAGATCGATCGAGATGAGTGCACCGTTGGAGTTGCCCACCACCACCCAACGTTCGTCCAGCGAGACCACCGGGGGAAAGAACCAGTCACCGGAAGCGTCCGTCACCTGCAGGGGAGCACGACTGCGATCGACTGGAAGCACTGCGAGCTGCTCCTCGCCTCCGGCATCGGCGATCACGACCAGCCAATCCTCGCCAATGAAGGCGGGCCCGCGGTAGCGGACGCGGTTGTCGTTGGTCACCCGACGCACCTGCCCCGATTCCAACTCCACAACGAAGACATCGCCGCGTGCGACGAAGGCGAGTCGATCACCGGAAGAAGAGAGGACCATTGATTCCAAGTGGTTGACCGCAGGCACGAATCGACTGCGCCGCTGTGATCGATCACTCGAGAGGTGAATCCGGGGTTGGTGGGCCACGCCGGTTGCGGGGTCGAGCACCGTCAGTGCCCCACCCTGCTCGAACACCACTCGACTCGATGCGGGGTCCGCATCCCCGGACAGAAAACGAATGTCGAAGCCCGCGGCACCGTCCTGCGTTCCGTCCAGCTTCGTGTGGGCGACGAGGTCCGTGCCC
The DNA here is from genome assembly GCA_002171655.1 of Planctomycetes bacterium TMED75. Classification (GTDB taxonomy): domain Bacteria; phylum Planctomycetota; class Phycisphaerae; order Phycisphaerales; family SM1A02; genus UBA8087. The sequence goes on along the minus strand of NHEC01000066.1, from coordinate 15,528 downwards.
TCGGGGCTCATCGACCAGACGTTGGGGGTCCCGGTGCGGTCGGAGAGAAACTGGATGCGGGGCTCGTTGACGGACCCGCTCCAGATCGGGAAGAGGTCGTTGCCCTCGTGCCGGGTGAGGTTTGCAAACTCGTTCGTTGCGGGGTTCCCGACCCAGACTTCCGGTGCGGTCCCGCCTCGATAGTTCTTCCAGTTCCAGTCCTCGTTGGTCCAACGACAGAAGGCCATGCGACCGTCGGTCGAGGAAGGCGCCGCCATCGAACAGTCCCCGAACGGAAAGAGCGTCGGCATGCCTCCGAAACGAGCGATCCGCCAGAGTTCAGGGCGTCCGTGCGGATGCGAACGACCCGAGCGGAAGAGCACCTCTCCACCATCGGCGGACCAGCCGACCACCTCGTCGGAGTCGGGGTGGAAGGTGAGCTGGGTGGGCGCTCCCCCCCGCGCGGGCATCACGAAGACGTCGGCGTTCCCACCGTATTCGGCGCTGAAGGCGAGCCAACGCCCGTCGGGTGACAACCGGGGATGAGATTCCCGACCCACGTGCGAGGTCAACCGGTGCGCCGTGATCGAGTCGGTGCCCGGGGACGCGTCGATCGAGGTGGTGAAAAGGTCCCCTTCGCTGACAAAGACCAGCTGGCTGCCGTGCATCGTGGGCTGAGTCATCCAACCTTCGATGGGGGCGTCGTCCTGCACCGGGGCGAATGAAGCAGGCAGAGTGGTGAACAGACACAGGGCGCAGACAGTCAGTGCGGGCATGAGCGGTCCTCCTTCTTGAACCAGAGCCTACCACTCCGGAGGCGACCGCCCGGTGGACCCGCCCAAGGAGGTCCAGAGGCCCTGCATCGGGAGAACGCAGGGCATCGAGGGCGGGGTTGGAATGCCCACACCCTTGATGCCAGCAGGGTATATATAAGGACTCTGAAGCCGCCCCCCGAACGACCCACCGACTGGAAAAGAGTGATCAATGAGTACCTCAGCCGAATCAGGACAACGAGCTCGTAGATGGACCAAACTGTGGATAGCGCTGGGAGTCCTCGTGGTGCTGGTTCTGCTGCTTCCGACGATCTGTTCCTATGTGATCGTTCCGGGAATCATCCAGTCCGAGCTGAATGAGTCGGTCGAAGGCAAGGTCACGGTGTCGGGAACCTCCTTCTCCTGGTTTGGCTCCCAGGAGATCAACTCGATCCAGATCACCTCGACCGACCAGACCACGGACGTGTCGCTTTCAGTCCAGGTCCATCGCTCCTTGCTGGGACTGATCTTCAACTGGGCGAATCTGGGCACGATCGATGCCACGCTCGAGGGGAAGGGACAGTTGTTTGCAGATGGCTCGACGAGCTTCACCCAGCTTGAGAAGGCGGGGGACGGCAGCAATGCCAAATCAAATACCGCCGCTTCAAGTGGAGCAAGCGGAGGACTGCCTTCGGGATTGAACGTCAACCTGAACCTCACGATCCCGAAACTCACCCTCGAGGTCGTTGAACAGAAGACCGAACTCACCATCGACAAGCTGGCGGCGACGGCGGCGATCTCCGCGGGCGGCCCGGTGGATGTGAGCCTCAGCTCCACCATCAACGCCAACGGGACCACCGGAGACCTGAAGGCGACGCTGGTTCTCGACAATGGAATTGCCAGCGACGGCCGGCTTCAGCTGGCGGATGCAACCCTCAAGGGGTCGGTCGAAGCAAAGGGCCTCGAACTGCCCGCCGGTGGGCAGTGGGTGCAGATCTCCACGCTGGACCTGACCGCGAATTCGACCTCACTTTCAAAGGGCACGCAGATTCGTGGTACCGGATCAGGCACGCTCGACAAGACCTCACCGATCTCGCTGAAGACCACCCTCGACTTCGGATCGCTGGTGGCCCAGGACGGAAGTTTCTCGTTGGGTCCTGATTCCGTCTCCGGCACCCTGGAAGCCAACTCCATACCGACCTCCCTGATCCAACCATTCATGGGGGACTCACCCCTTCGACTCACCCGGGACATCGGCCCCCAAGTCAACCTCTCGATGGACGCGGGTTCCGGGGCACCCCGATCGATCAAGCTGACCATGAATTCTGAACGCATGAACTTCAATGCTGATCTTGGAGTATCGAAAACCTCGATCTCCAATGGTGCACTCCAGATGTCATGGACCCTCAGCCCCGAGTTGCTGGAGGGTTTCGGGATCACCGGAACCGCCACCGCCGACTCCAAGGGCACCCAGAGCGCACCGGGAATTGCCGCCCAAGGCTCCGGACTGGCTTTGACCCTCGGCACCTCCGGAGCTCCGGACCTCGACAGCCTGGCGGGAAGTTTCACCGTCACCAACACCGGCTCGTTCACCTACGACGGCATCGGGCTGAGTGGACTGGACCTGCAGGCCACGACCAGTGGCCTGTCGGGCGGAGTCAATCTCAACCTCAAGGGTGGGATCGATACCGCCCAACTCAATGGCACGATGCAGCTCGCGGGCCTGGTATCGAAGGGAGAACTCACCCCGAAGGCCGCCACCGCTCAGGGCACCTTGTCACTGAGCGGATTGAACCTCGCCAATTTCGAGAGCATGGTGGGCGATGCACTTCCCAAGGGCAGCCTCGCTGACGCCACTGGCGGACCGGCTCAGATCGATGTCCAGTTCAACTATGCGCAGCAGGCGACGACGATCAAGACCAAGGTCGCCTCGACCGGAATCAACGGCAACCTGGATGCCTCGGTCTCGACGACAGAAATCGAAGTTCAGTCGATCGACCTCGTCGCCCAGATCAAACCGGCACTGCTCGATCACTTCATGCCGCAGCCCAACACCATCGGACATCTTCAGGCACCCGCGTCGTTCACGATCAGTTCCAAGGGGCTCACCTATGATCTCGCCGGTGCCGCGGACACCCCCCTGCCGAATCGACTCGTCGGAGGGATCTCTGCGGGCACCAAGCAACTGGCATTCACCCTGGTGAGTCCGGCGGAAACCGTCGACGCCAGCGGGGTCAGTGCAGACATCGAACTCAAGGCGGACCACTCCCTGGTGCTGGACGCGAGCGGCAGCGTGGCCGTGAACTCCAAGCCGGTCGGATCGCTCAACTGCACGGCCACGGTGGCGGATCTCTCGAACCCCGGCTCCGCGAAACTGGATGCGCGCGTCGAGGTGGAGGACGTGGCGACCGCGGCCACGATCGCGGGGACCGATCCCGGACCGGTGGTCATGCTGTTGGGCAAGACCGCCAAGCTCACGCTGGAAGCACCCGCGAAAAGCGGAGATGACGGACAACTCAAGCTCAATGGAACGATCGATTCCCCCAAGGCGCGTGGCACCTTCAATGCCGTGACCACCTCCGAGGCGGTCCAAAGCGCCAAGCTGACCTTCTCTACCAGCCTCAAACCCGGTGATCTGACCCAGGCGATGGGCGCGAAGGGTGGCATCAAACTCGGCAACACCGTCGCCGCCAGCGTGAACTTCACCGCATCCGATCTTCCCCTGGGTGGCGGATCGTTGAAAGGGTTCACCGCCAGCGGGGATCTCTCCGCGGATCCGATGCAGTTGACCGGGGACGACAATTCAACGGTCATGATTCAGGGAACGAAGGGGACGTTCAACATCAGCAACGGTGCCATGCAAGCGAACTTCAATGCGTCCATTCAAGGCCGCGACGGCAGTACCGGCGATGGACGGGTCACCATGCAGACCTCGGGCACGTTGCCTGAGGGAGATCAGCCATTCGCGCTGGGAGATACCGTGCTGCAGCTGACCTCGGTGCCGACCTTCATCTTCGAACTGGCCGGAGCCAACGGGCGGATCGCGGAAGCCGCGCTTGGTAACACCGTGGATTCCAAGGCCACCTTGACCGCGACCGACGCCGATCACCAGCAGCTGACTGCGCAGTTGAAATCCCCGTTCGCCACGATCCAGCTGCCTCAGGCTCGGATACAGAGCACCCTGATCGAGATCGCCGAAGGTCAGGATCTGCAGGCGGCGCTCACGGTCAGTCCCCAGCTGGGACGAGAGGTACTGTCGGTCATTCACCCGATCTTCGCGGACATTTCATCCGCGGAAAAGCCGATCACTCTCGACGTCGGCCCGCTGACACTTCCACTGGAAGGAGCCCAGGCATCCAAGTTGAACGGCAAGGCGGATCTTGAAATCGGCAAAGTGGTTCTCAGTTCAACCGACTTCGGATCCAAGATACTCGCCTTCCTCGGAAATCAGCAGACGGGCTCGATTCCCGCGACCTTCTCCCCACTCAAGATCACGGCCACCAATGGCATGATCGAATATTCGAACTTCGTGATGGAGATTGGTGAACAGGCCTCGACCAAGGCCCGGCGCAAGCTGATCTTCGATGGCAAGATCAACCTGGCGGCAACCCCCCCGACGGTGATCGGAATCTCCGCGACCTTCCCCGCCGAATGGTTGAAGGGATCCTTCAAGGAACTGGACAAGGTTCCGGCAGCACTGCTCAATACCATTCAACCCAAGGTCACCTTTTACGGACCGCTCTATGACCAAGCAGGCAACCGGATCCCCCTCAAGTCCAAGATCGATCCCATCAACCTCAAGGACGGCTTGAAGCCCGAGGCAGTGCCGGGAATCATTCAGGGAATCGGCGACCTGATCAACAAAAATCGAAAGAAATAGTGCGCTCGGCCGCTCCCAGGCGGAATTCTTCAGCCCGGGGGAACCTGTGCTGAGCCTCAGACGTACAAGCAATCGACAAGTCAGGGGACGACGAGAGCACACGGCATGACGAAGAATTGGTATCGAGCAATGGCTGCGGCCTTGTTTATTGGTGGCGGTACGGGAACCGCAGTGAGTAACGCAGAGTGTCCGATCGATGTCGATGACAACGGCCGCGTGGATGGTGGTGACCTGGCGGTGGTGCTGGCGAGCTGGGGTCCGTGCGATCCATCGTGTACGAGCGACTTTGACGCTGACGGTGTCGTCGGAGGCACGGATCTCTCAGTGCTGCTCGCAGCCTGGGGACGTGAACTGGAAGTCGACTGCGATTGCGACGGGACTTCCGATACCGATGAACTTGAGGCGGGAGCCACGGACAGTGATGGGGACGGGATCCCCGATGCCTGCGATCCGGACCCCCAGCAGGGGACGATCATCTTCGAACAATCACTCGAGCACCGAGTGCCCGGTCCGTACGACGAGACGATGATGGAGGCCGATTGGAACGACCCCACCTGGTCCAACGGAGTTCGCGACGGTCGAGTTTCAATCGTGGAAACCGACGGCCAGACCAATCGGGCGCTGGCGGTGCTGTACCCGGAAGGTTCCTATGGAACCTCGAATACCGGAGCCCAGTGGAAAATTCCCCTCGGCGGCTCGTTCGAACAGGCGACACTCACCTATCGAATTCGGTTCACTGGTGACTTCGACTTCGTGAAGGGTGGCAAGTTGCCCGGTCTGATCGGCGGAACGGGAAATACTGGAGGCAGTGTTCCCGACGGAACCGACGGATGGAGTGCACGGATGATGTGGCGCACGGACGGTGCCATCGTCCAGTACGTCTATCATCCGGACCAGCCCGGGGGGTACGGCGAGGATCTGCCCTGGACCAACGAAGAGCAACCCCTGCAGTTCGAGCGTGACCGCTGGTACACCATGCGACATGAGATCACGATGAACACCCCGGGGCAGCAGGACGGAATCATCCGAACCTCACTCGATGGGGTTCCCGCACTCGTCGTCACCGACATGCGTTTCAGGGACATCGACAGCCTTGCGATTGACACCCTGTACTTCAGCACGTTCTTCGGGGGAGGAAGTTCTTCGTGGGCCACCACCCGGGATGAAGTCATCTTGTTTGATGATTTTGAAGTGCAGGTCCCCGCGAATTGAGCCCCTGATGGAGCCCGCGACAGGGATCGGAGGCGAGAACTACTCTTCAAGCGGGAATGTTGTTAGCCTCGAGCCATGGCACGCAAGAACAAGAAGAAACGCAAACCGGGTGGCGGCGCACCCCCGTCCCGAGTCGATCAACTTGAGAAGGATCTTCGGGAGATCGAGGATGTGGTACACGGGCTCGAAGCCAATGGAGACGAGCCGGCGGAGTGGGGACGTCTTCAGCGACTTCTGCTCAAGGCGAAAGCGGAACCGGGCATGGTTGCCCGCGCGGTGATTGGCCGGGATCTGGAACTGGTCGCAAGCACCCTCAACGTCCTGCGAGGTATTGAAGAAATCCAGGAAGCACCCGAGCCACCACCTCTGCCCGAGGTGCCCGAAGACACCCTTCGAAGTGCGATGAGGGCCTACCGAAAACGCATGAAACTGATGAAGCTGGACCACGAGTCGAAGCTCGGTCGAAGTCCATTGACCTCAGGCAAGGACGCGGGCTTCGAGTCCATTCTTCCGCCTGAAGACTACGGGCCGGAAGTCTGGCAGGTTCTGGCTGCTCGAGGCGAACTCGAGGCGACCGGTCAGGGTTTCTACAAGCTGCCCACCGAACGGCCAAGCTTCTGAACTGCCTGCGAAACGCCGAGTGAGCGGAATTCGGTTGCGGGGGCGAATCCTAGAACCAGGGATCCGGCTCGGTGGAGTTCATTCCGTCTGCGGGGTCGGAATCGTCGATTGAGCCTTCGCCCAAGCAAGACAGGTCAGGATTCTGGTTGAATGCTTCATGGCGACGAATCGTGGCCAGCCGATGACGACGAATCCGCAACAGCATGAGGGTCCAGGCCGCAAAGCCGACCAGGGTGAGGGTCGGCACCATGAACCACCAGGCCCCGAGGTATTCGCTCATTCCAGCACGAAGAGTGCTCAGTTCCAGGGACAGGAGAATCACGATCGTGGAGAGACCGAAGCCTCCGGCGAAACCGATCAGTACGGTTCGCAAAAAGTCATCCTTGTGAAAAAGCTCTTCGATGGATGCGAACTTCGACCGCGGGCGTTTCGGGTGGACGGCTCGGTGATTTTGAATGGTGGAAAAATGACTCATGACTGGGCTCCATTGAAGAGAGACGAGGGGAAGCGTGCTTGGAAAAACAGGCATGCAAGATGCCTGTCTATGGTTCTTCCGAGCGAGATCGCCCGGTCTCTCAAGGAGCACTCGAAAAATATGCTTTTGGTTCCGCCAGGAGCTCTGCAGAACCCTTTGGTGCAACCACGATCCCGCCCTACGGCATCCAGCCGGGGGCTCCCGGTGGGAAGTTGGTCCGGCTGGGCTCAGATAAGGGAATCAAAGGAGATTGAAGCGGCGCACCGCGGGGTCCACTGAGACTAGAGCCAGTCATCCTGCGATGGATCGGACGCCTGATCCTCGGGGGTCTCCGAATCGAACTCTGGAGCGTTCGAAGATGAGCTGGCATGCTTTTGAAATGCTTCCTTGCGCAGGATCTTGGTCAACCGATGGCGGCGGATTCGAATGAGCATGAACGTCCAGGCGGCAAATCCGACCACGGTGAAGATGGGAACCAGAGACCCCCAGATTCCCAGCTGTTGGCTCATTGCGGAGCGCAGAGTCGTGACTTCCAGCGAAAAGAGAATCACCAGCGTTGAGAGACCGAAACCGCCAGCACACCCGATCAGGACCGTTCTTAGAAAATCATCCTTGTAAAACAGTTCCTCAAGGGCCGAAGGTTCGGGAGCTGTCTCAGAAGCAGGCGTCGATACCCCACTCCCCATCGAGTCGAGGTCCTCAAGATTGGGTGTATTCGGCTGATCATCAACCGTCTCTGCAGGTGCCGGCTGGCCAGATTGCTTCTTCGCAGATTCGTCTGAATCTCGTTGCCAGGGTGGTATCTGCGAGCCTTCTGATCGAGTCATGTGGATCCCCTTTCACTTGACTGACAGTGGTCTACACAAGCTATCCGATGGGGGAAAAAAGGCAAGCAACGGAAAAGTGACGTCCCTGAGGACCCACATCTTCTCGCTTGGCTCAGGTCACGCGGTAGACCTCACTGATCGAAGTCAGACCGTTTTTCACCAGGTCGTACCCTGCCGTTCGGAGTCCGTGGTATCCCCGCTTTTCCAGAAAATGCCTCAACTCGACGTAGGTGAGCGAATCGGATTTCACGATGTCGTTGAGCTGATCGTCGACTTCGATCAGTTCGAAGATCCCCATCCGGCCTCGATAGCCGGTTCCAAAGCATTCGGAACAACCCTTTGCTTCAAAGAGTTCGAGCGATTCATTTGCGCCACCACCCACGGCCTCATGCAGGTCACGGTCGAAGGGAGCGGGTGTTCGACAGTGGGCGCAAAGCCGTCGAACCAACCTCTGGGAGAGCAGCGCATTCAACGCGGATGCCACCACGTAGCGTTCCAGTCCCATGTCGAAAAGTCGAACGAAGGTTTCCATGGCACTGTTGGTGTGCAATGAAGAGAGCACCATGTGTCCGGTCAATGCCGACTTGAAGGCGATGTCCGCGGTCTCACCGTCGCGCATCTCGCCGACCAGAATCACATCGGGGTCCTGCCTGAGGATCGCGCGCAGCCCTTTGGCGAATGTGAATCCGATTCGGTGGTTGACCTGTGCCTGGATGACGTCGGCAAACCGGTACTCGATCGGGTCCTCGAGAGTGACGATGTTTCGTGCGCGGGCATCGATGTCGTTGAGCAGCGCATAGAGCGTAGAAGTCTTTCCACTGCCCGTGGGTCCGGTGATCAGGAGCATCCCCAACGACTGGCCCGTGAAATCCCGCATCTTCTGCTTGAGGTGCGGCGTGAAGCCGAGCCGTCCCAGATCGAGGGACTTGGCATCCCGCTTGAGCAGCCGCATCACGACCTTCTGTCCGTATTCCGTAGGGAAGGTCGAGACTCGAACATCGACGAAGCCACCGTCGTAGTCGAAGCGAAATGCTCCGTCCTGCGGCATGCGCCGTTCGGCGATATCGATCTGGGCCATGACCTTGATTCGACTCACGACGGAGTTGGTCAGGTCGGCGGGAATCGGTGGCCGGGAAACCAGCACTCCATCTATGCGGAAACGAACCCGAATCTCTTCCTTACGAGGTTCGATGTGTACATCACTTGAGCCATCACCGATCGCCCGCTCGAGAATACGGTCGACCAGCTGGATCGTCTTGGCATCTTCCTTCGCCATGAGCAGCCCTTTCAAAGCGTTCCGGATCGAGATCGAATCTTATGGTAGCCAAACCTGAGGGATTCACTTCACAAACAGTACTGCTTCGCCGGTGAGTCCGGGTCCGAAAGAAAGGCCGAGGATCGGGCCGCTTTCGACCTGCTCGAGCAAGTCGGAAAGGACCCAGAGAATGGTCCCTGATGACATATTTCCCCGGTGCTCGAGAATCTCATGCGAAGCGGCAAGTGCTTCCGGAGGCAGCTCAAGCCCGCGACGAACTCCTTCCAGGATGTCCCGTCCACCAGGATGGACCGCCCACCCCGCGATTGAGGCGCAGTCCAGCTCATGCGACGACAACCACTCATTCAGCCAGCCGGCGATCCCTCGCTTGATCACCCCTGGCACCCGGGGGGACAGCGTCATCTGAAATCCATGGTCACCGATGTCCCAGCGCATCAGATGCTCCGTTCCGGGAAAGATGCGACTGGCGAACTGCGAGAGGCCACATCGGCCGCTCCCGGCACCGACCACGGCACAGGCCGCACCGTCAGCGAAGATGGCGTTGGCGACCTGTTGATCCCACGAAGTCTCACCGACCTGGAAATGAAGACTGCAGAGTTCGACGCAGGCAACGAGCACTACCGCCTTCGGGTCGGCGCGAACGAATGCGGATGCAACTGCCAGAGCGTTGATTGCCGCGTGACAGCCCATGAATCCGATGTGCGTCCGGGAAACGTCGGGTGAGAGTTGCAGCCGATGAATCAACTGGTGGTCGATTCCCGGAGACTCGGCTCCCGTACAGGAGACGGTCACCACATGAGTGATGGATGCCGCAGTGCATTCCGCTTGATCGAGTGCAGCCAGTGCCGCCCGTTGACCGAGCTGACCGGCGTGCGGCATGAAGTGCCCGAGTCGCTCGGAGGTCGAGGCCCCGAGAGTGCCGGATTCCAGAACCTCGCTGCGCATCCGATCCAGACCCAGAATGCAGCCACGCTGCTCCACCCCGGCTTCCCGATAGAGCGTCTCGACACGTTCCGGATCAAGTCCACCGGTGTGATCGATCGACAGGCCCAGTGACTGCTCGCGGGAAACCGAGCTCTCAGAAGCAGCGGTTCCAAGTCCGAGGATGCGAGGGACGTCACTCATGAATGACTCCAACAGAGCTGTTGCGAAGCCCACCCGGTGAAGGGAAGGCGGGAGGAAAGGCGCAGACCAAATTCAAGCAGGCGTGGTCGCCGTGCCATGCCACACACCGTTCTGCAGATCACGCGTCGAGATCGAAGCATGCGTTCCGCCGCCGACGACCATTGAGCGGAGACATCGTCCCCACGTCCGATCGCCTCCGCATAGGGCAGGACATCCGCCGCTCGGCAGATTCCCCAGCTCATGCCTTCTCCAGTCAGGGGTTCGACGTACCCGGCAGCATCGCCCACCAGAAGTACTCGACCGGCCGCCCGGCGCATGCGCCGACGAGTGAGGTGACCGACCGCCTTCCACCTGGTGGACGGCGCACATTTGCCGTCCACTCCGGTTTCACGCAGCACCGAGTGCACCGCCCCCTGCACTCCGTGGTTTCGAATTGCTTCGGGGCTCAAGGCCGCGGCCACCACCCAGCGGCCATCCGACAGTCGGGAACTGCCCACGTAACCTTCGACTCCACACCGCATGGTGATTCCATCCGAGGTGGTTCCGGGTGGTGGATCCCGAAGAATCGCACCGAGTCCCATCGGGCTGGTTTGGTCGATGTCCCATCCGAAATCATCGCGCTCTGCGAGGGAACTTCCGGAGAGCCCGTCGGCGACGACCACCAGATCTGGTCGATGGCATTCTTGACGTCCGGCGTATTCAAGCGACACCGAATCATCGACCCCAACTCGCGCCCGGCATTCAGAGATGAAGGTCGCACCCGCGTCGGTCGCAGCTTCGACGAACGCCTGGTCCATCCGGCCTCGTTCGATCGAGAGGTATTGCTTGATTGGATAGGACGCGGTGGCACGGCGTGCATGAAGGTGCAATGCATCAAGCGGCAGTGGATCGATCGAATCAAGCGCATCCCCCAGTCCCGCATCACGCAGGGAAGCGATCCCGGCAGGAGCCAGACAGCCGCCACAGACTTTGGTCCGAGGGAAAGTGGATCGTTCGGCCAGAAGGGTCCGGCGACCGGAACGGGCCAGAACGGTTGCGGCGACGGTGCCCGCCGGACCGGCCCCGATGACCACTGCATCGAATCGCTGGGAGACAACCTCAGGCATCGACCGGACTCCATTGGAGAAGCATTCTTCGGGGAAAACAACGATGCATCGATCGGGATTCCAGTCCGGCACGAGCTGCCATGGCATCCAGCTCCTCGGGCGTGAACCCGGCACGAACCGACTTCAGCGCATCGACATGCACCACAGAGCAACGGGTCACCAGCCTCGAGAAGATCGCCGCCAGCAACCAACCCAGTCGGTCACGACGAAGATCGCAGACCAGGAGCAGCCCCGAGCAGGCTGATGCGGCGTGCTGGAGCAGTTGAATCGCCTCATCTTCCTCGAGGTGATGAAGGAAGAGATTGCAGAGTACCACGTCATACTGCCGCTTGAACGGATCCCGGATCGCATCCTGTTGGAAGCCGGTGAACTTCAAACCGAGCGATTGAGCCCTCTGGCGAGCTTGGTCGAGTGCGAAGTCACTGACATCACATCCATGCAGGACCAGATCGATCCCTGCCCGACGCGCCCGAATTCCCAGACCCAGGGGCACGTCACCGGAGCCGGTCGCGATGTCCAGAACATCGAACGGACCACGACGTTGCCCGATCCACCGGCGAAGTGGTTTCCAGGGAATTCGATCGGAACCCGCAAGGAGATTCAAGCGCGCCAAGCCACGCAGAGCCTGAGCGTGGAGCAGCGGATCGAGTTTCGGATCGTCCATGAGTTCGGGGGTGAGGAGGCGTTGCATGAACAGGCAAGTCTAGGTGCGAGTGAGGAGCAGATCCCCCATCGTCGATCGATCCACGAGCATTGGTGGGATCGGCGAACGCAGTCGAGCTGTCAATACCGCCCTGAGAAGGCATGGCGGGCGATCGAGTTGGTTATCTCACCCTGCAGTTCTCAAGAGTATCTGGACATTCATCAGATATAGAGGTACGCTCAAACGTTCGATGGCTGGAGGAGCCCCATCGGAGAGATGATCCGATACCGCTGGCTTTGCCAGGGCGCACACGTGTCCGGAGACAGTCCGGTTTGAATGCATACCGGATTTCCGGCCTACCCCCAGATACAGAGAACCAACGATGACCTTCCAGAACATGCGGCTGCATGAGCCCATAGTCAAAGCGATCGTGGCTCGAGGCTACGAAGAACCCACCCCTATCCAGGCACAGGCGATCCCGGCCGCGATGAGTGGACGGGACATCCTGGGCTGCGCCCAGACCGGCACGGGCAAGACCTGCGCCTTTGCCATTCCCACGTTGCACCGACTTGCCCAGGATGAACGGGCCGCCGAAGGACGTCGCCGAGCACCCCGTGCCCTGGTGCTCTGCCCCACTCGCGAACTTGCGATGCAGATCGATGACAGCTTCGCCGCCTACGGGCGAAACCTCAAGCTGAGTCACACCGTGGTTTATGGGGGCGTCAAGCAGGCCAGACAGGTCCGCGCGCTGCGCGAAGGCGTGGACGTCTTGGTGGCTACACCCGGTCGACTCCTGGACCTCGTGAATCAGAAGCACATCCGGTTGGACCGTGTCGAGACCTTCGTTCTCGATGAAGCGGATCGAATGCTCGACATGGGATTCATCGAGGACATTCGCAAGGTGGTGGACCTCATTCCGGAGCAGCATCAGACACTGTTCTTCTCCGCTACGGTCTCCCGCGACATCCACCGACTGGCTGATTCACTGCTCACGGATCCACTGCGCATCGAGACCGCACCGGAATCAACCACGGTCGAACTGATCGAGCAGCGCCTCTGCATGGTTCAGCACAATGAGAAGCCCGAGATGATGAAATCGGTCCTCGACCAGGATTCGGTGGACCGGGCTCTGGTCTTCACCAAGACCAAACACGGAGCCGATCGCCTGGTCCGCTTCCTCAAGAAGTCTTCCATTCGATCCGAGGCGATTCATTCGAACAAGACCCAGCTCCAGCGAACCAAAGCGATGAATGCGTTCAAGAACGGCAAGTGCACGGTCCTGATCGCGACCGACATCGCATCGCGTGGCATCGACGTTGACAACATCACCCACGTGGTCAACTTCGACATGCCGATCGATCCCGAGACCTACGTTCATCGAATCGGTCGGACCGCCCGAGCCGGTGCACGTGGCATCGCCATTTCATTCTGTGATCGAAACGAGACCAAGCTGCTCAAGTCAATCGAACGCCGGTCCCGGATTCGACTCAACGTGGTTCAGGACGTCGAATCCTTGTGCGCACGCGAGTTCAGCGGGGTGCAGAAAACGTTCGAACCGGACGCGCCCCGCAAGGATCGACAACGCGGCAAGGATGACCGGGGCAAAGGCAAGAAGGATCGATTCCCTCGGGCCAACGGCCGAAAGAAATCTTCCAAGCACCTGGTGAACACTCCTCGCGGCGGGGAGCGAGCCACCGAAGCGCCCACTGAACACCCACACCACGCCGACCAGCCACGACCGCACACGGAGTCGGGCAAGACCTTCAGGAAGCCGTTCAAGAAGAATTTCAAGAGCAAACCAGACTTCGGTGACAAGCCCTCCGGCGAACGAACCAACGGCAAGAAGTCCTATGGCGACAAACCCTACGGCAAGAAGCCCTATGGCAAGAAGTCCTACGGCGACAAGCCCTACGCCGAACGTACCAACGGCAAGAAGTCCTACGGCGACAAGCCCTACGCCGAACGTACCAACGGCAAGAAGTCCTACGGCGACAAGCCCTACGGCGAACGAACCAACGGCAAGAAGTCCTACGGCGACAAACCCTACGGCGAACGAACCAACGGCAAGAAGTCCTACGGCAAGAAGACCTACGGCGAACGAACCTACGGCAAGAAGTCCTCCACCCCACATCCGCAGGATCGAACCGGTCAGTCCGGCGCTTCTGAGCGACCGCACCGTGGCGAGGCGGACCGAAGCTGGAAGAAGGGCCCGGGCAAGCCGTCTTGGAAGAGCGAGTCCCACAATCGACCCGCCAAGCAGGGTGGATTCAAGAAATACAAGCCCCGGCGGGACTCGGCAAACGGTGAAGGCTCCTGGAAGGGTGCTGGCAAGAAAACCGGCGGTCCCGGCAAGCCCTGGGCCAAGTCCACGGACCGACGAACATCGTCCGGTCAGAAGAGTCCTCACGGCCAGAAGCCCTGGAAGGCGAAGCACTCGCCTTCGAATCCCGGAGAAGGTGAGTTCAATCGCTCGCAGAGCACCCGACCTGCCAACTTCAAGAAGAAGTACCCCAGCACAGGATGGTCGAAGTCAGAGCGGACGGGTGGTTCAAGCAACCACCACGATTCGAACGAACCCACACGAACCGATTCGTATCGACCCGAGAAGAGAACTCGTACCGATCGCACTTCCTCGAAGCCAGGGGGCAAGGGCGGACCGTGGAAGAAGCGAAACGGGACGAAATCCGCGTCGAATCGATCATGGTCGCCCGACGCCAGAGACGGCCGCAAGCAGGATCGGAAGTCCGGCTCCAGGCCGGCAGGTCGCGGCAACGGTCCCAAGCGCGGTGGCGGCAAGTTCGCCGGTAAAAGCACCAAAGGGCAACGCCCCGGAAGTGGTGCGGTCCGCAAAGCGCCCGGAGCCTGGAGTGCCCGACCCGGAAGCAGCTCCCACCGCAAGCGAACTGCGAAGAGCTGAAAGAAACCGACCCGATGGAGTGGTGAATCACGCACCACACCACTTCGAGAAGCGAGCTTCCGAAGAGGCTATCGTGGTGGAGTAGGACTGCAGACTCTCAGAAGAGGATTGACACGGTGGCGAACGAACAGAGGCAGCGACAGGTGGCGATCATCGGTGCCGGACCCGCAGGCCTGGCGGCGGCAAGAGCCCTGAACCACAACGGGGATGAAGTCAGGATCTTCGACAAGGGGCGCGGACCGGGAGGCAGATTGAGCTCTCGCCGCATGGGTGAGACCCGCTTCGACCACGGCGCTCGGGCCCTGGACTTTCCGGTGGGACGCGCCACCGACGTGCTCGAACGCTGGACCGCCAACCAAGCCGCCGCGCCGTGGAACCCGCGGGTGCGGGGTGGAGCAGAACCCCACGAGCACCAGGTCGGTGCACCCGCGATGAACGCGGTGGTCAAGGCGGATGCTCTCGACTTGAATGTCACGTTCGGGACTCGCATCGTTGCGCTGCAACCACGGGAAACGTGCTGGGCACTGATCGATCAGGACGGCTCGGTCACCAGCGTCGCGGACCGAGTGGTCCTGGCAGTGCCCGCGCCCCAGGCGCACGACTTGCTGGCCCCCGTCGGTTTCGCGCATCTGAAGGAGATCGCGGCGGTCGAATTCGATCCCGTCTGGGCATTCATGTTCGAGGGTCCGGACCGGATCGCGATCGGATTTGATGC
>NHEC01000065.1 GCA_002171655.1 Planctomycetes bacterium TMED75 | reverse complement strand
TGGCCGGGCGCGTGGCGACGTGGCGGAATTGGCAGACGCGGCGGATTCAAAATCCGCTTTCGGTAATACGAAGTGAGGGTTCGAGTCCCTCCGTCGCTATTGAGAAAACCCCTTGAATTCAAGGCGTTTTCTGCCAGCGCCTCTGATTGAGACTGAGTCTCAACAAGAGGCGTGCTCCCGATGCCACCAAGAAGCCATCAGAAAAAGCGGTCACTGGGCCCTGTAGGCGCCTCAAGGTGGTTTTTTTCGGTATAGTCCCCCCTGTATCCGTTCCGACCAACCCGGTGTGCGTGCTCATGACAGAACGAGGAAGAACATCCGACAAGGTGATCACCAGAGCTTGGTGGATCCTGATTGTCACTACGGTCATGGTCGGAGGGCTCGGTCTGTTCCTGATGTACATCCTCGGGGGGCAGATCGAAGTCGGAGATCCCATCGTTGAACGGTTCACGCCGACCGACATCTTCGTTCAGCCCGACGCTGAATGGAATACCTCGGTCCTGGAGCCGGGGAGTCCCGAAACGCGCGAGATTCGAAAACTCACCTGGTTGGTCTTTGCCATCACCGCGGGAATCTTCGTGGTGGTTGAAGGTCTGCTGATCTACGCGATCTTCCGCTACCGAAGAAGGAAGAACGACTCCGAGGCCAAGGACCCCGTTCAGCTCTACGGCAGCAATCCCGTTGAAATCGCGTGGACCATCATCCCGATCATCATCGTGTTCGTGCTCTGCCTGGCCACGATTCGAACGATCCAGACCGTTCAGCCAACCAAGAACGAGCGGCCCGAGAATGCACTCACCGTGGAGGTCATCGGCCATCGCTGGTGGTGGGAGTTCCGCTATCCAGAACTCGACGTGGTCACCGCCAATGAGATGTTCATCCCCGTGGACCGGCCAATCTGGTTGGAGATCAGTTCCGCCGACGTGATTCATTCCTTCTGGGTGCCGGAGCTCCAAGGGAAGATGGATGCATTTCCGGGACACCTCAACTATTGGAAGCTCACTGCCGAAGAGGAAGGTACCTACCTTGGTCAGTGTGCGGAATACTGTGGCAACCAGCACGCGAACATGCTGATCAGAGTCGAGGTGCTCGATGCTCTTGATTTCGGCAGTTGGGCCAAGCGACAAGCGCAGCCTGCGGACGTTGCCACCGGCAAGGACGTGCTGCTGGGTCGGGAGGTCTTCCTCAAGTACGCCTGCCAGAACTGCCACGCGGTGGCCGGTCTTTCGAACGGCACCTATGCTCCGGACCTCACTCACCTCATGAGCCGAGTGACCTTCGCCGGGGGCATGATTCCCAACAACGCAGACAATTTGAAGGCATGGATCGATGATCCGGAGCAGATCAAGCCCGGTTGCGACATGCCCGCACTGAAACTTTCCACAGAGGAGATCGAGCAGGTCGTGGCCTACCTCGTGACCTTGAAGTAATCTCTGTCGCATCACCCCGGTGATTCGGCTCGAATCAGGATTTCCAGATGACGGTTCTCCCCAAACCAACCTCCGCTTCACTCTCGAGCAGCCCGCAGCAGGGGATTCTCGAGCGCGTTCACGACTGGGTGACCACTGCAGACCACAAGAAGCTGGGGATGCTCTACATCTTCTCCGGACTGTTCTTCTTCCTGATCGGCGGCATCGAGGCGGGCGTCATGCGTTGGCAGCTGGTCTCACCGGCCAACGACGTGGTTGGCCCGATCACCTTCAACCAGATGTTCACGATGCATGGCACGACCATGGTCTTTCTGGTGGGGATGCCGGTGCTGCTTGGATTTGGCAACTACCTGATTCCCTTGATGATCGGGACCCGGGACATGGCCTTCCCCCGGCTCAACGCCTGGGGCTTCTGGATGTTCCTCTTCGGTGGACTCCTGCTGTACTTCTCCTTCATCGGCTCCAGCGGTCTCTTCGGGACCAAGGGGGCACCTGACGTCGGATGGTTTGCCTACGCACCGCTCACCTCCCGCACCTTCAATCGAGGCAACAACGTCGATTACTGGATCCTCGGGATTCTGGTCAGTGGCTTCGGGTCGATGGCGACCGGGATCAACCTGGTGGTCACCATTCTCTGCCTGCGTTGCAAGGGCATGACCCTCATGCGCATGCCGATCATGGTTTGGTCGATGCTGGTGACCGGATTCCTGGTGATGATCGCCATTCCGGTGCTCACCGCGGCACAGGTCATGCTGCTTTTCGACCGCTTCCTGGGGTCGCACTTCTTTGATCCGCAACTTGATGGCAGCGCGTTGCTCTGGCAGCACCTCTTCTGGTTCTTCGGTCACCCCGAGGTGTACATCCTGATCATCCCCGCCTTCGGGTTCGTCTCCGAGATCGTTCCGGTCTTCAGTCGGAAGGTGATCTTCGGTTACACGATGATGGTCATCGCTTTGGTCTGGATCGCGTTCCAGTCGATGAGCGTCTGGGCCCACCACATGTTTGCGGTCGGGCTGGATCCCTCGCTGAATGCATTCTTCGCCGCCAGTACGTTCCTGATCGCGATTCCCACCGGAATCAAGGTGTTCAACTGGTTGGGTACGATTTGGGGCGGGCGGCTCGTCTTCCACACCCCGATGCTCTATGCACTGGGGTTCATCGGCATGTTCGTGATCGGCGGTCTGACCGGCATCATGCTCGCCACCGTCCCCTTTGACTGGGACGTTTCGGACTCCTACTTCGTGGTGGGCCACTTCCACTACGTTCTCTTCGGGGGGACGATCTTTGCCATCTTCGGGGCCACCTTCTATTGGTTCCCCAAGATGACTGGGCGAATGCTTTCCGAACGACTGGGCAAGTGGCAGTTCTGGATTCTCCTCTTCGGCATGAATCTGACCTTCGGTCCGATGCACGTCTCGGGGATCCTGGGCATGCCCCGCCGCATCTACACCTACGCACCCGACCGCGGGCTCGATCTCTGGAACATGCTCAGCTCGATCGGCTACGTGTTCCAGTTCATCGCGATTCTCTTCTTTGGTTGGAACGTGGTGCAGTCACTCATCAAGGGACGCAAGGCCGGGAACGACCCCTGGGATGCGTGGACTCTCGAGTGGGCCACTACATCGCCTCCTGCCGACTGGAACTTCAACCCTCTTCCCGACGTGAAGAGCCGCCGACCCCTCTGGGACGCCAAGCATCCCGAGGACCCCGACTACGAGTACGAATGATTCAGATCAACCAGAACACATGACACAAGCAATGGCCAACCAGACCGACCACCATGCCCTCCCTCGGGAGGAGCACCACCTTTCCAAGGGCAAGGTGGGCATGTCGTGTCTGATCATTACCGAGTCATTCTTCTTCATGGCGTTCATCGTCGCGTATCTGTACTACATCGTGATCATGCAGGTTGACGACGGAGGGCCGGATCCCAAGGATCTCTTCTACCTCGACTGGATGGTCTACGTGGCCTCGATCTGCCTCTTCTCCAGCTCTGCCACGGTGGTCTTTGCCGCCAAGGCACTGGCGCGGGGTGCGCACGACAAGTTCCGATCCTGGTTGTTCATAACCGTGGTGCTGGGTGGGTTGTTTATCGCCGCGACCGCCATGGAATGGATCGGCTTGATTGGTGGCAAGGGCATCTGGATGGACACCTGTTCCTTCGGCACCTGCTTCTTCTCCCTGGTCGGTTTTCATGCCTTCCACGTCTGCTTCGGTCTGACGGCACTGTCACTCTGCCTGGTGTTGTCCCTGCTCGGAAAATTCCCCACGATGCAGGCCGAACGATTCGAAGTGCTCAGCTGGTACTGGCACTTCGTCGATACCGTCTGGATTTTTGTTTTTACCACCGTCTACATTCTCAGGGTCTACACTTGATACTTCGAAGAGGTTTTTTCGCGTGAACGCTCAGGACTCACATCAAGATCCAGATTCCGCTCAGTCCGAAGTCGAGACTGTCCGAGTCATGGGTGCGCATGATGCGAATGTGATCCCCGCGCCAACCTCCGCACCGATCATCTTCGCGTTCGGGACGACACTGCTTTTCGCAGGCCTGGTGACCAACTGGTTCGTTTCCGCGGTGGGAGTGGTTTGCATTGCGAAGGGCGTTCTTGGCTGGTGGTCCGACGTCCTCCCGCGTGAATCGGTTGAAGAGATCCCGGAAGAATCCTATCTGCTGATCGATACCGGGCCTGAGCCTCATGAGGCCTCCAAGCACCTGGATTCCGCCACCCCGGGACGCGTGGTGCTCCCGATCGAGATTCCCCGGATTCGCTCCGGAATCATCGGTGGACTGGCGGGGGGCACTGCCATGGCAGTCGTCGCTCTGGTGTGGGGTGCGATCAACTTCAGTGTTTGGATGCCGGTCAACCTGCTCGCGGCGATGGTACTCTCGAGTTACGACACCTTTGACGCGGCGTCACTGGAACAGTTCAGCATCTCGGGGCTCTTCACCGCACTGGGCATCCATCTGTCGATGTCGGTCATGGTCGGTCTGGTGCTCGCAATGATTCTGCCCATGGCGATCAACTTCCCCCGGGTGTTCTCGATCATTGTCGCTCCCGTGACCTGGAGCCTCGTCACCTACGCTGCGATCGGTGTCCTGGATCCGACACTTGAACGCTGGGTGAACTGGTACTGGTTCGTGGGCAGTCAGGTCGCCTTCGGTGCGGTGGCCGGATTCTTCATTGCACGCTCCGAGCGCATTCAGACGATTCAATACCTCACCCCGGCCGAACGACTCGGCCTTGAACGGTCTCGCGAGCAGGACGGGGGTGGTCGATGACCCTGTATTCGCTGGGATTTCGCCTGCTCGGTGGTACGCTCCTCGCATTGGCCATGGTCGGATGCGACTGGCATCTTCCCGGTAAGCCCATCAAGCCCGTCGAACCCAAGATCGGGTCGCGTGCTCACTTCGAGCGAGTGTATTTCGTGCATTGCCTGGGCTGCCACGGGCCAGAAGGCCGAAACGGTCCCGCTCGTCCGCTCAGCGACCCGATGTACCTCGCCTCGATTCCCAACGCGACCTTTGAGAAGGTCGTCGAAGAAGGTCACGGGGTACTCATGCCCGGTTTCAAGAAGACCCCCTTCAGTGGGTTGACCCCCGAGGAGATCTCGGCGTTCACCACCTCCATCAAGACGTACTGGGGTGATCCGAAAAAGGCTGGCTCAGACCTGCCTCCCTACGCGCAACCCGCCGGCTCTGGAAACGTGAAGACCGGCAAGTCCACCTTCGCCACCTACTGCGGCGCTTGCCACGGTGATGATGGGGCAGGCAAAGAGGGGGGGGCCGGATCGGTGGTCAACAACTTCTACCTGGAGCTGGTCTCGGATCAGGCGCTGCGTTCCACCGTCATCTTCGGCCGCACGGATCTGGGCTGTCCAACCTATCGCGGGCCGTACCCCGGAATGCCTGAGGGCAAGGGCCTGTCTCCCTCCGACATTGACGACGTCACCGCCTGGCTCGTCTCGAACCGAGTCTCCATCAGTGAGGAGGCCAAGCAATGACCGATTCAGAACACGCAAACAGTGAAGAGACCTCCACCAGCTCGCGCAGAGGCTTTATGTTCAAGATCGGTGCCGGCCTGGTCGGTATTGGTGGCCTGCTGATCGCGGCGCCAGTGCTGGGCTACATCTTCGCTCCTGCATTCACCAACTGGGAGAAGCGGCGCGCCTGGATCGACTTGGGAGAGATCAAGCAGTTCCCGGTCGGCGAAACGGTCCTTGCGGTCTACAAGAATCCGATCTTCGGTCCCACCGTCGGAGAAGCCAACGAGATTCCCTGCTGGGTCCGGCGAACGTCGGACAGCACCTTCCAGATCTTCTACATCAACTGTGCGCACCTGGGTTGTCCGGTGCACTGGTTCGCGGAATCAAAGCTCTTCATGTGCCCCTGCCACGGTGGGGTCTACTACGAGGATGGCTCCCGAGCTTCCGGTCCGCCTCCACGAGGGCTCTACGAATACGACTGGCAAGTGGTCCGCAGCAAGCTCTACGTCTATGGCGGAGAGATTCCGAACCTTCAGATCCCCGGCAAGACCCCCAAGGACGACATCACTCCGCTGACCGTTGATGGAGTCGGCTACCTGGATGGCAAGGCGGTGAAGAGCACATGATGAGCTCGCTCAAAACCGCCTGGGCCTGGATCGACGACCGAACCGGCGTGATGGCCATGCTGGGTCCTCCGATGAAGCACCACGTGCCGCGCAATGCGAAGTGGTGGTACGTCTTCGGCTCCTGCACTCTGCTCTTCTTCACGATCCAGATCGTGACCGGCATCTGTCTGGCTCTGGTCTACGCGCCAAGTGGTGATTCCGCCTACAACAGCCTGCTCTATCTGGACTACGTGGTTCCTGGGGGCTGGATGCTTCGTGCAATTCACGCCTGGTCGAGCAATGCCATGGTGTTCATGATGCTGGTGCACATGACCCAGGTCTTCCTCCATGGGGCGTTCAAGTTTCCACGTGAGATGACCTGGATCTTCGGGGTCGCTCTGATGCTGACCACCCTTGCACTCGCCTTCACCGGTCAGGTGATGCGCTGGGATTCCGACGCCTATTGGGGGGTGGGAATCGGTGCCTCGATGATGGGTCGTATTCCCTACATCGGAGGGTGGTTGACCCACCTGATTCTCGGTGGTCCGATCATCGGCGGAGACACTCTTTCTCGATTCTTCACCCTGCACGTCTTCGTGCTGCCGGGAGCCATGATTGGCTTGATCGGCGGTCACCTGATGCTGGTGCTTCGCCACGGAATTTCCGAGGAGCCCAAGAAGGGCGGCCCGGGAGAATTCGTCGACAAGGAAACCTATCGACCCGCCTACAAGGAACGCATGAAGAAGCACGGAGTGCCCTTCTTCCCCGATGCGGCACAGCGGGACATGGTCTTCTGCGGAATCATGCTGATCGTCTTGGTGGTGGTCGCGGCCTGGTACGGACCGATCGGTCCCAGCCCGCGGCCTGACCCGGCGAACATCCTGGTCAATCCTCGACCGGATTTCCCCTTCCTCTGGATCTTCGCGATTCTCGCGTTGCTCACTCCGACGATCGAGGACTACTTGATCATCGTTGCGGCTCCGGTCGTGCTGATGGTGCTGTTCCTGGTGCCCTTCCTGGCCGGAACCGGATCACGACTGGCTTCTTCGAGACCGATCGCCTCCCTGAGCGTGATTCTTCTGATCACCGGCCTTCTGGTCCTTTCCTGGCTCGGAGTCACGAGTCCTTGGTCACCGCACATGCAGGCGTGGACCAGTGATGCGGTTCCTCCGGTCTTCGTGAAGGGTCGGACCCCGATCGAGCTGCAGGGAGCCATCGTGCTCCAGCACTCCCAGTGCCGCAACTGCCACTCACTGGATGGACTGGGCGGCAAACGTGGTCCGGAGCTTGGAGACGTGGCGACCCGTCTCTCTCGCGACCAGATCATCCGTCAGGTGCAGCAAGGGGACGGCAACATGCCCGCATTCGGCAAGAATCTCAGTTCTGCTGAGACCGATGCCCTTGCCGCCTTCCTTCATTCGTGTCACCCTGTGGGAGTCCGTCCTGCGGATCGTCCCGGAGCACGGCTGAAACAGTTGAAGCAGCTGGATAAGGCGCGAAGCGCCAACTGATCGCGTGCGTCGTGCATCCACCAGCATGGCGGATGCAATCCTGCTCGGAGGTACCCATGTCCTGGCTTGACGTTCTGCGCGATTCCGCCATGGACTCGTGGAACATCAGGTTCTGGCCCTCGTGCTTCGCACTGCTGCTTTCAATCGTCTACCTGCGCGGCTTTCGTGCTTCTCGGCGATCGTCACCCACCCGCTTCGCGCTGTGGCGTGCCTGGTCATTCATTCTCGGCCAGCTGGTCGTGTTGTTTGCGATCTTCTCCCCACTCGACGAGCTCGGTGGGTACCTGCTTTCGGCCCACATGATCCAGCACCTGCTGCTGTTGGGGGTCGCCCCGCCGTTGATCCTGCTGGGACTGCCCGCGATTCCTCTTTTACGCGGTTTGCCCGCCACCGTCAGTCGGGAGTGGGTGGGCCCCTTCATCGCATCGCGTTGGGTGGTTCGAATCTTCCATGTCCTGGTGCATCCGATCACCGGTTGGTTGGCGTTGGTGCTCGCTACCTGGGTCTGGCACGTCTCCTTCATGTACGAACTGGCGCTGGTTGATCCGTTCTGGCACGAGGTGGAGCATGGATTCTTCCTGACCACCGCCTTCATGTTCTGGTTCCCGGTGATCCAACCGTGGCCGTCACGTGCGGTCTGGCCCCGGGCGGCGATGATTCCCTATCTGTTGCTTGCCGATGTTCAAAATACGGTTTTCAGTGCGTTCTTCGCCTTCGCGCCTCGGGTCATCTATCCGACCTACGAGCAGGTGACTCCGGTGTTCGGGCTTGATCCACTTGCGGATCAGGCACTCGCCGGCGCGATCATGTGGGTTCCGGGCTCCCTGATCTTTATCGCACCCATCGCCTGGATCATTCGGGATCTTCGGTCCAGCAGTGGGGCGGCGGCGCAGCGTGCGCGATACGGCGTCCAGGAAGCCGCACCTCCAATCGAGGTGTCGCTGCCGCAGTTTTCCTCGACGCCCGCACCGCGTCGCCGGGGATTCGATCTCTTGCGCCTCCCGGTGCTTGGGCCGGTCATCGCTTCTCGGCGGGGCCGACATCTGCTCCGATTTCTGATGCTGGGGTTGGCCGTACTGGTCGTGGTGGATGGATTCCTGGGCCCGCGAACCGCCTCGATGAATCTGGCGGGGGTGCTCCCCTGGACGCACTGGCGGGGCATCGCGGTCATCCTCCTTCTGGTCGGGGGCAACCTGTTGTGCATGGCGTGTCCGTTCACGCTGCCCCGGACTCTTGCGGGCCGTTTTCTGCCGCGCAAGCTCGCGTTTCCTCGCGCGCTTCGCAACAAGTGGATGGCGGTGCTGCTTCTCGTGTGCTGGTTGTGGATGTACGAGGTGCTTGCGCTGTGGGACTCGCCTTCCGCAACCGCGTGGGTAGTGGTCGGATATTTCGTGGCGGCCTTCCTGGTGGATGCATTCTTTCGAGGGGCGGCGTTCTGCAAGTACATCTGTCCCATCGGTCAGTTTCATTTCGTCCAGTCGATGGTGTCGCCCTTGCAGGTCAGTGCTCGAGATGCTGCAACCTGTGCGACCTGCACCACACGCGAATGCATCCGAGGCAGTGATCGTGTGGAGGGATGTGGTACCGGGCTCTTCGTTCCCAAGAAGGTCGGGAACCTCGATTGCACGTTCTGCATGGACTGCGCCGACGCCTGTCCGAAGGACAATGTGGGAATCCTGCCGGCGGCACCCGCAGCCGATCTGAGTTTCACCGGCTGGCGGAGTTCGATCGGACGAATTGCAGATCGACCGGACGTGATCGCGTTGCTGATGGTGCTGGTCTTCGGGGCATACGCAAATGCCATGGGCATGACCGCACCCGTCATCGCGTGGCAGGACGAACTCACCGTTCGCTGGGGACTTGCGAATCACGCTTTGGTGGCGAGCGGACTTTTGTTGTTCGAACTGGCGCTGCTTCCCGCGATGGTCGCGTTTTTCCTGCTCTGGATCGTACCCAGGATGCTCGGGCCCGCTCCGGTGGGCTCGCCTCGAACGGGTTGGTTGGGACGTTGTGCGCTTTCCCTGGTTCCCCTGGGGGTGGCGATGTGGATCGTGCATTATCAGTTTCACTTCCTGACGAGCTGGGCATCCATTCTCCCCGTCAGCCATCGCGCCCTGCTGGACGTTTCCGGTGGTTCACTGGGTCAGTGGCTGGGTGATCCGGCCTGGTCTCGGGCCTGCTGTGCTCCCACTCCCGACTGGCTGCTCGGCGTTGAGATTCTGATTCTCAACATCGGATTCGTGGTGTCCTGGGCGGTGTTCTTCGCGCATGCCAGGACTTCCGCTCCAGGTCGAAGTACCAGTCGCCTGTTGTTCTCGGTTCTTCCCATGACCCTGGTCCAGGCTGGTTTGCTTTTCTGGGGATTCTGGATCATCTTCCAGCCAATGCAGATGAGGGGGACATTGCTGTTGTGAACGTACACCGTCTCCCACGCCTGGTTCTGCTGCTGGTGCTCGCCGGTTGGGTGCGCGTCGGCTCCGCTGACACCGGTCAGCTTCGTGAGGTCGTTCAGATGAACGGGCTGAACGTGGTGATCTTCACCGCTCCCACCCCATTGCGTGCGGGCGAAGTCGAGGTCGTGACCCTGGTCACCGTGGAGGCCACCGGGCGGCCGGTGCTCGATTACCAGCTTGATGTTCGCGTCCGATCAAAGCAATGGGACACGGAAGCTCTGTCACTGCTGTCAATGGGAGTGCCGGATCCCGGGACCCGGTTTGCCAAGAAAGCGACGGTGTTGCTCGCCACGCCCGGAGAGTGGGAGTTGTCGGTCGAGATTCAAGCACCGGAATTTGATCCCGTCACGGTGGTGGTGGAAGTGGCGGTGGGCAACCCGCATCCACTTTGGTGGCAACTGCTTCCGTGGCTCCTGGCCGCGGTGCCCTGTCTGGGCCTCATTCTCGCCCGCGATGCCATCACGCAGCGGTCGAGAAGGCGCTTTCCTGCTTCCTAG
The DNA here is from genome assembly GCA_002171655.1 of Planctomycetes bacterium TMED75. Taxonomy (GTDB): domain Bacteria; phylum Planctomycetota; class Phycisphaerae; order Phycisphaerales; family SM1A02; genus UBA8087. The sequence continues at coordinate 16,219 of NHEC01000065.1, read as the reverse complement.
GACAGGTTTTGTTCCAAGCCTGTTCTTTTCATCTTTTTTCCGAATCAGCATGATTTGCACCGTCTTGTCTCTATCTGAGAAGATGGATTTCGGGCAGTGCTCCTGAGTCCAGGGGCAGAGTGCAGAGAGCGGGTCAGCAGGATGGACACTTCGAAGAATGAGGAGCTTCCTCATCCCGCCTCCACCAAGCGGTCGCGTATCGCAGAGGTTCTTGATTCCGCACTTGATGCGGTCATCACCATCGATTCCAAGGGTGTCGTGGTCGATTGGAACGAACAGGCGACCGTCATGTTCGGGTGGTCACGTGAAGAAGTTCGGGGCTTGTCTCTTGCCGACACGATCATTCCGGCAGAACTGGCTCCGCGACATACTGCAGGCCTCGCTCGTTTTCAGAAGACCGGCTACGGCCCGGTGATCGGAAAAAGAGTTCGTCTTGATGCTCAGGATCGCGACATGAATCGCTTCCCGGTCGAGCTCTCGATCACCCCCATCCGTTTCGACGATGATGCTGCAGGCTTCACCGGGTTCATCCGGGATCTTCGCGTCGAACACGAGCGGCAGGAGAAACTCGAGCTCAGTGATCAACGACTGCAGATGATTCTTGATGGAGCCTCTGAGGGCTTCTGGGACATTCATCTCGATTCCTCACGTTCCGCGTTGAGCAGCCGCTGTTCGACGATGCTTGGATACGAATCCGGAACTCTGGAAAACGGGCCACCACCGGACTCCATGTACATCCATCCGGATGACCGTTCACTGGTGAGACAGCATTGGGATGATCTGCTTCATCAAGTGGCGCCGCTCTACGACCTCGTGTACCGCATGCGCGCCGAAGATGGAGAGTGGCGGCATGTACACGACCTCGGAGAGGTGATCGAACGCGACGAGGCAGGCAACCCGATTCGGATGACCGGAACCCGCAAGGACGTCACCCAGGAACTCCGACTTGAAGAATCGCTCATGGCAAGTCAGCGAATGAAGTGCATGGGCATGGTCGCGGGAGGTTTCGCTCACGACCTGAACAATCTGCTGGCCTCCATCGGAGGCCACGCGGCGATCGTCTCGGAGGTCGAAGGGCTTCCTCAGCGCGCCAAGGACAGTTGTTCGATCATCCAGCTGGCAGTGACCCGGGCAAAGCTGCTGACGGAAAACATGCTCGCTCTGGGTCGCTCCGAAGACCTGCGGTTCGGTGAGGTTGACCCAATGACCACCATCGAATCGACTCTGGCGCTGGTTCGACCCCGATTCCGTGATGAAGTGCAGGTCACTCTGGAGTCGTCCATTGAATCGACTGATCTGGTCTTCGTTGATCCAAGCCACTTTCAGGGAGTGCTGGTGAATCTCCTGCTCAATGCGCAGGATGCGATTGAGGGTCCGGGGTCGATCTCCATCTCGTTGGAAAAGCGGGTTCATGAAGAACAGTCCTGGGTCAGGATCTGCGTCGCCGATTCAGGAACGGGTATTTCCCTTGAGCAGCAGTCCCACATCTTCAAGCCCTTCTACACCACGAAACGTCCCGGGGAGGGAATCGGAATCGGCCTGGCGGTGGTCCAGCTCTTTGCACGTTCGGTGGGTGGTTCCATCTCGGTTGACTCCTCTTCCGATCATGGTTCGGTCTTCGTTCTCGAACTCCCACTCAATCGAGGAAAGAACGACCAGGCCGACGCGGATCCTGCGAGTGCGGAGCAGCCATCACTTCAGGTGCTTCTGGTCGAAGACCATGATCTCTTGCGGCCGATGCTCACCGAGACCATGGAGGGAATGGGATACACCGTCATCTCCTGTACCGGCATCACCGAGGCTCTGGAACATCCACAGGTGAAGGCAGGCGAATTTGATCTGATGGTGGTCGATGTGAATCTCTGCGATGGGGATGGAGTTGAATTCGCGGGCCGATTGGAAGCAATCCACCAACGCACCTGCCCGACGGTCTTCGTCACCGGAAACCCCAAGTCGTTGATCGATCACACGCTTTCCCCCTGGCAACGAGCGCTGCACAAGCCCTTTGGCCTCGTCGATCTGAACCGGGAGATCGAATCACTGATCAAGGCGTTTCCACCCGGGGGATGAGCCCGCCCCTGGTCCATTCCTGCTGAAATCAGAGTTTTTGTTCCTGGGAGCAAGTCGCTGGCGGTTCACGCCTTGCGAGCGGGTCCTTGCGCTCAGCGTGTGCGCGGAGGCTCCCCAATCCCCGAATGAGCTCTGCTGCAGCAAACGGCCCTGTTGTATAAGCTTGTGACCTAACTACCTGACCACCTGCTGTCTCAAATCCTGTCTGGGAGCAAGAAGATGATACGTAAAAGGCCTCAATCAGGAATTCTTCCCGATCGACCCACCGTCGTGGTGGTGGGTGGAGGATTTGGTGGAGTCGAGTGCGCGCGCGCACTGCGCAAGGCTGATGCAAATGTGGTGATCGTTGATCGCAACAATCACTCACTCTTCCAGCCCCTTCTCTATCAAGTAGCAACTGGCGTACTCACCGACAGTGCGATCGCCTCCCCCCTGAGGCGTATCTTCGAACGTCAGTACAACTCAACGGTACTGCTTGCCGACGTGCAACACATCGACATCTCGGCCCAGACTCTTCACTTCGAAGACGGTACGTTCGCCTGGGATCATCTGGTCCTGGCCGCGGGGATGGAAAACAACTACTTCGGCAACGATGACTGGGCGGAGTCTGCACCCGGCATGAAGAATCTGGCTGAAGCAACTCGTGTCCGAGCTCGGATACTCGAGGCCTTCGAACAGGCGGAGCGAGCCTTTGCCCTGGGTCATCACGATGAAGTGGACGCCTGCCTCACGTTCGTAGTGGTGGGTGGTGGAGCGACCGGGGTCGAACTCTCGGGAGCGATCAAGCAACTTGCGGTTGATCGGATTGCGGGTGGATTCAAGGCGCTCGACGTATCTCGGACCAGAGTGATTCTGATGGACGGGGGAAGTCGACTGCTTTCGGGAATGTCCACTCAATCTTCGAGTGCGGCTCAGAGAATCCTGGAGTCCTACGGCGTCGAGGTTCGTCTGAACACCTCGGTGACCAGTGTGACGCCCGAGGGCGTGGTGGCGAGCGGCGATACGATCAAATCAAAGACGGTCATCTGGGCGGCCGGCGTCACCGGCAGTCCCCTGGCCACGCAGGTGGCTGAGCAGCTTGGTCTCTCACCCGCCCACGGCGGCAGGGTTTCGGTCAATCCGGACCTGACGGTCGCTGACAAGGGCAATGTTCGGGTCATCGGGGATCTTGCTCAGCTCGAGGATCCCAAGACCGGTGCGGATATTCCCGGGGTCGCTCAGGGAGCGCTCCAGATGGGCGGGTATGCCGGCCGCGCGATTGCTCGGGAGCTTTCGGGTCGGAGCTCCTCGGGCAAGATCACGCCCTTCAAATACCGCGACAAGGGCATGATGGCAACGGTGGGCAAGGGGCGCGCCGTGCTCGACGCCTTCGGTCTGCATCTTTCGGGATTCGTGGCCTGGCTGGTCTGGGCGTTGGTTCACATCGCATTCCTGATCAACATTCGAAGTCGTCTGGCGGCAATTTGGTCCTGGTCCTGGGCATACGTCTTCAACGATGGACTCAATGAACTGATCATCAAGCCCGAGAAGACGGCCAAGAAAGAGGACTCGGATTCGGCCTAGTGGTGATTCAGCCTGCCTGGAATGACCTGATCAAGTACCACGCGATCACAATCGGTTGAAGCAGCATCAGCGCCGGCCCGAAAGCGCCTATGCCGCTGGTTCCTTGTGCCTGCTGGATCTGCTCGATGGTCATGAGTGCGAAGCTTCCCGCGATAATCAGCCCGATCCACCCCAGCAATCGACTGATCAGCTGGTACTGGCGCTCGGCATTCTGTTCGGTGATGGCAATCAGGGTGTTGGCAATCCACGGAAAGTGCTGCATTGTCCGAAGGATGACGCAGAGGAGAATTGCGGTTGCGGGCATGAGGAAGATCGTCCAGCTCGCACCGGTCTGGATCGCTTTTCCGCTGCCGTCGACCCCGGTTCCATTCATGAGTGGAAGTGATGGGTACTGCCACACGGCGTACGCGCAGGTGGCGAGCAGGAGGTCCAGGGTGATGAGGTCGAGGGTCCAGTCCAGTGCGGTTCGCCGCGGTCGAATTCGTGGCCGCGTACGCTTGTTCTGGAAGAGAGTGATCTTGGAGTGGATCATGCTTCTGGCGGGTGGCCGCCCCGGTTTCAATCTCAAAAGGTGGTCATCAAGCGCAGGGCGAATGAAAACACCGCGGCTCCCGATGCATCGGGGTCTGAGGGGCGAAAGATCTGCAGATCCGGAGAGAGCTGCCAGCTGTGGGTGATCTGGCAGCGGTAGTAGGCCTCCATCTGAAGGTTCTCCCGCCACCCGCTGTAGTAGTCCTCGGAAGGATTGCTCCAGCCGATGGCAATACCGAATCCGTCGTTCTTGCGCCCAAAGCACTGCTCGATCGAGAGTCCCATCGTCCATTCCTGTTGGGCGGGTCCGATGCTCTCGGCGCTCAGCAGGTACTGGGACCAGAGGACGGTGTTCTGCGCGATTTGTTGTTGGGCCAGGAGCACCATGGCGTTGCCGCTGACCCGATTGTCCCGGCCGGTTGTCTCCGGTCCGGTATTGCTGTTCATGAAGGAGATTGAGTATCTGCCCTGGAGTTTCTTCGGTCCAAATTCCAGGACGGTTCCGACTTCTCCTGCACAGAGGTAGAGTCCGTCATCGACCGACGAGAAAAGTTCGGTGGGGCCCGAGATGCCGCTGTTGACCATTCCGGTCATGTAGATCCCATCCGTGGGAATGGCCTGAAGGGCGACCATCGGAAAGTAGCCGCCGTATCCGGCGGGGTAGTTGCCTCCGTCAAAGGTGACGGCGATGAATTGATGGTCTTCATCCCATGCAAACTGGTTGGAAGCGATCATGTCGTTCGGGTTGGCCTTGCCGATGGTCAGGCAGAGATTCTTGTCGAAGAGTTGTTGCTGGAATTCAAAGCGATTGATGAGAAAAGACGTCGAGCTGAAGACGTCGTCCAAAGGACTGAAGCTGCCCGAGGCGTCGCCTGGAGATGGTGTGTCAAGGATGTTGTTGTTGGCTCGAATGAGGGCGGTGAAGATTCCATTGCCATGCCCGTCCAGCTCCCAGGTACGAATGCTCGGACTCAGGTCGAAACGGTTGTAGAGCGAATCTCGTGCCTGATTGTTGAATGATCGCGAGACATTTTGGTAGATCAGAACGTCGGACACCGTGATGCGGATGTCTTTCTCATACAGGCCTTCCATGATGTTGCGTATCGGACGAAGGGCGAGCGCAAGGGGGTCGAATTTGAACAGTGGGTCTTCACCGCTTCCTGCCACTGGCAACGGATGTGGCGTGAGCAGCAGGTCGGTGTTGTCGATGGCGGTATGGGAGAGTTCTGGGTGCGACCAGGAGGGCATCGGAGCCCAGTGCCGAGTCTGTTCGAAGTTCGCGAATCTGATCCCCGAATCCTGGGTGCGATTCGATTCCCAGCGGTTGAAGAAGTGCTCAGGGCCGGACGGAGTCTGTCCCATTGCTGGGGTACAACAGCAGAACAGCCAGCAGAACAGAGGAGCCGTCAATGGGATGAGTCGGGTGAGCGCCATCGGGCATGATCATACCTGTATACTGCCTGCCTGTTCCGCTCCCCCTCACCCATGCGATTGCACGACTGGTTTCAAAGCAGCCTGCACTCTCTGTGATCGACCCCATATTCGGAGTTTCTGCCAATGGATGTTCTGCTCATCGTTTCGCTCTTCACCTCCCTGGTTCAAGCAAGCCCCGAGGTGGCTCAGGACGCCGCTGACGCGGGTCAGTCAGGCGCCCAGCGAGAGCTGATCTCTCGAGACCTGCTCTTTGGAAATCCGGAACGAGCGGGTGTGAAGATCTCCCCTACGGGGAAACATCTGTCCTACGTCGCTCCGCTCGATGGGGTGATGAATGTCTGGGTGATGCCAGCAGAAGGTGGCGATCCTCGTGCCGTCACCTCCTCCACCGATCGCCCGATCGGAAACTACCGATGGGCCAGCAACGGTGAGCAGATCCTCTACGTGACCGATACCAATGGTGATGAGAACACCCACGTCTTTGCCGTCGGTCTGGATGGAGGCGATGCGGTTGATCTGACTCCAGGTGATGCGGTCAAGGCATCGATCGCCTCTCAGCATCGTGATCGACCCGACGAGATCCTCGTTCAGAGCAATGAGCGCGATCCTCAGTTCTTCGACATGCAACGAATCAACACCCGCACCGGAGAATCCACGACGGTCTTCCTCAATGATGGAGGCTACGTGGGAATGATTCCCGATGACGACTGGGTCGTCCGCCTTCGCGGCAGGATGATGCCCGACGGTGGCTCCTCCTACGAATACCTCGACAGCCCGGAAGGTGCATGGTCCGACTTCGACACCATCGGACCCGATGACAGCATGACCACCCAGCCCATGGGGTTCTCCCGTGACGGAAAGACCATGTGGATGCTCGATTCTCGAGGGCGTGACACCAACGCCCTCTACAAGTTTCCCGCGGGCGAGACCGATGCCGATGCGCGAACCCTGGTCTATGAATCGCCGGTCTCGGACATCGCCGACTCAATTACGAATCCTGAGACCTACGAGCCGCAGGCACTGGCCACCAACCGACTTCGTCGCGAGTGGACCATTCTCGACGAATCGATTCGTCCGGACCTCGAGGCACTGGGTCGTCTCAGTGAGGGGGAACTGGAAATCGTCTCCCGCACCCGCGACGACCGAACCTGGGTGGTGGCCTACCTTCACGACGACGGTCCGGTGCGCTACTGGGTGTGGGATCGTGATGCGCAGTCTGGTCGATACCTCTTCAGCCATCGCCCCGAACTTGAGGACGTCACGCTTTCCAGCATGACCGGAGTTGAGATCCCTACTCGGGACGGTCTTTCGATGCCCAGCTACCTCACGATTCCCGCGAGCAGTGCGGGCGGGAAGCTTCCGATGGTGCTTTTGGTCCACGGCGGCCCCTGGGCTCGAGACAGCTGGGGCTACAACCCGTACCACCAGTGGTTGGCAGACCGCGGATATGCCGTGCTCTCAGTGAACTTCCGGGGTTCCACGGGCTTTGGAAAAGACTTCCTCAATGCGGGGAATCGCGAGTGGTACGGGAAGATGCAGGATGACCTGGTTGATGCGGTCAACTGGGCCGTGGCCGACGGCATCGCTGATCCCGAGCGAGTCGCGATCATGGGCGGCTCCTACGGCGGGTACGCCACTCTGGCGGGTCTGACTCGGGACCCGGACCTCTTCGCCTGTGGCGTCGACATCGTCGGACCTTCACACGTCGGTACTCTGCTGGAAACGATTCCACCCTACTGGGAGCCGATCAAGGTGATGTTCGAAACCAAGGTGTGTGCCTTTGATGATCCGGAATTCATCGACCAGATTTCACCCCTGACCCATGTGGACAACATCAAGAAGCCACTGCTCATCGGGCAGGGAGCCAATGATCCTCGGGTCAAGATCTCTGAAAGCGATCAGGTCGTAGCCGCGATGGATGCGAAGGGGATTGCGGTCACCTACGTGGTCTTCCCCGACGAAGGGCATGGGTTCGCGAGACCTGAGAACAACAAGGCATTCAATGCGATCACCGAGGAGTTCCTTGCGGAGCATCTGGGGGGGCGTTTTCAGCCCTTGGGCGGAGTTCTTGGTCGATCGACCGCTCAAGTTCGTCGACTGGGCGGGCTCGAGCTTGATGGTGCGACGCAGTGGACCGAGAGCGACCAGGCTGCCCCCGCAGCGGCCGAGGCTCCGCGAGTCAAACGGACCTTTGATGAGCTTGAGCCCGATCAACAGCTGAAGTTCACCGCGGCGGTGAACCAGTTGGACACCATTCTCGCCCAAATGAAGGCCCAGCAGGGTGCGGAGTTCGACGAGGGCAAGATGATTGGATTCTTCCTGCAGCAGATGGCTCAGCAGCGAGCGCAAGTCCCGCCCGCAGACCTGCCTTCATTCGATCTGCTGGCTCAGACTCTCGAGTCACGTCGCCTGGAGGCCGCCCAGAAAAAATGATCCTTGGTCTCGAGGTCTTGATTCTCCCGACTACTGCATGACGAATGCCAGATAGCAGACGGCAAGGAAGCCGATCGGGTAGATTCCGCGACTGATGTAATCGATTCGCCTGGCGAGTGCCACATGTCGTTCCGCACGGGCCAGGATGCCGGTGAGTACGGTGACGTAGAGCGCGCTGAAGACCAGGATCGTGCATCCGATGACGAAGTAATCTGCCCGACTGAGGTAGGACGTTCTCGGCAGCATGTGGCTCAAGGCAAAGTTGTAGGCGATCAGCGTGAACACCGAACTGGTGGCGACCGCGATCTGGGAAGCGAGCACTGTGGGGTCGAGCCAGAAAACCGCGTAGGCCATGAAGACGATTAGGGTCAGGGGAAGAAACAGCTTCCAGAAGAAGAAGGTCTGTATTCGCTTGCCCGTGTAGCTGACGCTCACGACCGTGAGCTCTCGTTTGCCGTCGAACGTGTTGAGGTGTCTGCTTCCCATTTTCGGAGGATCGAATGTCCAGCCGGGCAGGGTGCCACCGTCCGTGTTGAAGTTCTGAAAGCCAAGCAACTCGACGGTACGGCCGTCTTGGTTGAGCGGAATCAACTCGATCGAGAAGGTCTGTTCGTCAAAGGGAAAATCGCCCAGCTCCATCGGCGCGGACAGCGTTCCCTGGTAGCGCTGTCGGTAGATCGCCTCGCCCTGGGGTGTCACCCGAGCCACCGACTCCAGCTTTTCATCAAGGTCGCGTGCGTTGAAGATGATGATGTTGGGATTGTCCAGTTTGTCCAGCGAGAACGTCCGGAAGGGAGGCGCATCGGGATCGACCAGGCTGGGTTCCATCCAGCGCACTCGCGTTCCAAAGTCGAGTTCGATTGTCTGATTGCGTTCATCGATCTGAGAGATGTCAACCAGGGCCAGGTTGATCTGTATTTCATTCTCACCCGGCAGAGTGTCTGCCGGAGAGGCCGCTTGTCCTCCGGCAAGGCAGCTCGCCAGCGGAAGCAGGAGTGATGTGGCACAGGCGAACATGCTTCTGAGTATCGTCTTGATCCTCGAGCGACCTTGAGCGCCACTTGAAGCTCATTCTGGAACCAGCTCGTTCATTCGGGCGAATTCCGCTCGATCCTTCAGGCGCTTGAGTTCGGTTTCCAATCGTCGCTCAAGGCGGGGGCCTCCTCCTCGGCGGACCACGGCGGGCATCGGCAGCCCGCGATCGGGCTTCAGCAGTTCCCAGGGATGAAAGAACAGCACCACCCTTCCATCAGTGGCCAGCGTTCGATCCAGGCACGCACGCAGGGCCGGACGTGGCAGATGCCTGAAGCCAAGCCAGAACAAGGGGATACGGAGTCGCGGGGTGGTTGAGATCGGAACTCTGAGAAGCCCCTCCTCCATTCGGGGAGTTCGGGGCAGGTGTCGGTTGTCGTAGCGTCCGGGCAGTCTGATGGGATTCTCCGAACTGTCGTAGGTGTAGCCAGCACGGCGCACCTCTTCCGGAGAGATCGGCTGAAGTCGCGGCATGCGAAAACCCGTGATTTTCGTTCCCGTCAAATCCATGAGCTCGGTTCGTGACCGGGCGAAATCGCCTTTGCTGAAAGTGTCATGACGAACGCCATGCGAAGCGATTTCGTGGGTTTCGGAGGCGGTCTTGAGCAGTCTGGAGGCATGAGCGCCAAAGCGGGAGGTCGTGAACAGGGTCGCCGTGATCTCCAGTCGGTCGAGCAGTGCCAGGGTGGTTTCAAATCCACGTTGACCGATCTCGAGTTGGCGTTGGAGTGGGAGGTCTGCGCCAAACTCATTGGGCAGGTCGAATTCCTCGACGTCGAAGCTGAGGTAGATCCGACCGGAGCCGGTCATCGTTGCCTGGCCCGGACCCGGGAACGTGGGGTGATGTGCGAGGTCTTGGGTTCAATCAGTCCGCTGACCGGGGTGTCGGTCGTTTTTTTTTCCTCGTTGCGCAGGTCCCGGTTTCCGTGGGCTCCGCGGTGGATCAGACGCATTCGGACCAGCGAGCTGAGCATCTTCAGAGGATCACGCAGCATGTTCACGCGGGATTTCTTGTAGGAATGCCGAGCAGACACTCGTGCAGGGAGTTCCGCCACGGTGAAGCCGTGCTTTTGTGCGAGGTAGAGCAGCTCTGCATCGAAGGCGAAATCCTCCACCACCTGTTCTTTGAAGAGCGTGTGTGCCGCATCGCGACGGAATCCCTTGAGACCGGCCTGAGTGTCGTGGTAGGGGAGTCCGGTGATCAACCTGACCAGTCGATTGAATCCGCTGCCGACCAGTCGTCTGGCCATCGTGATGTTGGTCTGTGGTCCGTCCGCGAGGGCGCGGGAACCGATGGCAACGTCGTGCGTTTCGAGCGCATCGCACAGTTGGGGCAGGTGGTCGAGAGAGTACGCCAGGTCCCCGTCGGTGAAGATCAGGAACGCTTCTTCGCGGGACAGCATCACTTCGCGAATCGCACCGGCTTTACCCCGATTGGGGCTCAGCGCGACCAGTTCGATCGAGTCACCGCCACCCTTGCGCTGGAGGTGCTGGCTGATCAGTTCCGGCGTGTTGTCCGAGGAACCATCGTCGACGAAGACGAAGCGCCAGTCCGGGGTGTTGCGAGCAAAATCGGTGACTTGCCCCAGCACCGACCCGATGAGCCAGGCTTCATTGTGAACCGGGAGAATGACGGCAACTTCGCGCATCCAACAAACCATACCGCATCGCCGATCCCCGTGCCTGCTCCATTCACTTCAAATGCCACGCTCACAAGCAGTGAAGGGAGTTCCTATCGGATCCTCTTCGGGTTCGCCCATGGATCTGTCGCGATTGGCCCAGTCGAAGCTAGACTGGTGGCATGCATCACTGGAAGTACACACCACCGACGCCCAGTCCCCTGGGTGACCACGATGTCCCGCTTGATGGCGAGGAGCTCCGTGGATGTCGGATTGCATTGATGGTGAGTGGAAGCATCGCGGCCTTCACCACCCCGTATCTTGCCCGTGCGCTTCGTCGGCGGGGGGGGAGCGTTCAGGCGTTCTGCAGTGGCGAGGCGCTTCGGTACGTGAGTGAGGAAACGCTTGAGTGGGCCACGACCCGGCCCGTGGTTACCCGGCTGGGAGCTGATGCCGAGCACCTGTCGGATTCGTCTCCTTTCGATGTTTATCTGGTGGCGCCCGCGAGTTACAACACCATCGGGAAGATGGCTCATGGAATCGCGGACACCGTGCTGTGTGCGACACTTGCGTCGGCTCTGGGTCGAATGGAGCGTGGGCAGGCGTCGGTCCTGGTCGCACCGGCGATGCATGGAACCATGCACACCAGCATGCTGGTCGACAACTGCCGAGCGCTCGCCGCCACTGGGGTTCGGATCATTCCGCCCCGGGATGATTACGGCAAGCACAATCTGCCCCGGGAAGACGATCTGGTATCCGAGGTGATTGCTGCGGTCCGGACCACTTCTGCCAAGAAGTGATCGGCGTGATCCTCGTCCGGTAAGACGCTGCAACCGCATGACTGACACCGCAGAGGCCTCAGTTCGGATTCCGACCGATCAATGGTTCAGCTGGTACCCACTCTCAGCCGAGAGACAGCCATGGTGGAGGCGTTCGCCATGGATTCAAGCAAACTGATGCGTTCTTCCGTCATGTTCGCGGCCGCAGGGTCGACGTTGTTCATTGGTTCTCAGCTGCTGGCCCAGGGCAGCGGAGTCGTTCGTCAGACCCCGTCCGCCAGGATTCACGTTCAGAATCAAGAAGCGTCACCGGTTTCGGTGGAAGTCAACGGAGAGCGAATCAAGGGGGACGGTCGGTTGCGCTACGTCGGTTCGCTCGGCGACGGTACGACCGATTCCAGTGGTGTTCGTTGGACATTCGTCTGCGATCCGAATCCCACCGGTGGGGCTTCCATGGAAGGCCGTTTCGACGTTGCCGGTCCGTTCGATGGCTGGGTCATGATCGAGATGCCCCTCAACCCGATCATTGACGGAGCGACCGCACTGCAGCTGGGTGGATCACTGCGCGCGCGCACCGATCACCCTGGCGTGGTTCTGACCATTGCCCCTGATGATCATGCTCTTCGATTTCTGGTCGACGACCGAATGGTGGATGAGTACGGTCGTGGTCCGTTCACGATGCAGCGGGAGCTGGCCGGCGCCACCACGCCACGGAGTTGGTCCACGGGCGAGAAGGATGATCGTCGAGATCCCATTATCGTTGACCGCTGTCGTGATCGACTGGCGATCCGTGCCAGCTGTCGTATTGAAGCTGGTGTAGAGGCGATGTTCACGGCTCGGATCCGATTGGTGGGTGCCGCCGGTGACTTCCGGTATCGCGAAACCGCAGCGGAGACGGATCCCGGGATGATCCCCCGCAGTGAAGACGAAATCTCGATCTCGGTCACGGGGGTGGGGAAGGGTCGAAGTGCTCGCTCCCGCAACGGTGCCCGCCCGAACAAGCCTTCGGCCGTGGTTCGTCAGGTCCTACCGGAACCGGTCGAGGCGCCGAAGGCGCCGAAGACGCCAAAGCACAAGGCCGATTCAGCGGTTGAAGAGTGAGCCGGTTCGATTGGTCCGATTGATGACCGTGGTCTGGCTCGGGCAGCTTTCCAGGGTGCAGGTTGCAGTCATCCATCCCCAGTAGCAGAGCTCGCGGTAGAGGAGATTGGGCCTGCCCACCGGTGCCGTATCGATTGCGGGGTCCGGAGCGTTGAACAGTCCTGACTCATCACATGCCGCGAGATCGAGGCTTCCGGGAATGATCAATCGGTAGCCAACCGGCGTGCGTTCATTCATCGTCTTCTCGTACCCGAACCACGGCCAGGCAACGTCGAGCCCCTTCAATTCAATTCCCTTGCCCCGCATTTCGTAGGGGTCGAACGAGACCCAGCCCGATCCGGGCAGGTAGAACTCGCACCAGGGAACCCAGGTGTGGACTTCCTTGAGGAGTGCGCTGGAGAGGTAGGTTCCGAAACCGACCACCGGTCGGGCTGGAATGCCTGCCGCACGCAGGCAGGCTACGGCGAGGCAGGTCATGTCGGTCCGGGTTCCCTGTCCCCGAGTCAGGCATTTGGAGAGGGTGGTCACGGACTGGACTCCGGTCTTGCCTGCGTCAACATTCTTGAAGTGCAGGACCACGTTGCGAACCAGTTCCTTCGCCGCCAGGAAGAGGGGAACGGTTCGTTGTCTTCCCTGAGTGATCGACTCGACGAAGCTCTGTACGGCGGGCAGGTTGGGATCGATGAATGGGGTGCTCTCCAGGAAGGTCTCCACCTCCTTCGGCCATTCCCGCGGCCAGGTCACGTTGGCCGCACCCGCCTCGTCGAGAGTGGGGGTCCAGCTTTCGGCGGTCCAGGTGACTTGCATCGCGATGACGGTGGCGTCGATGGCTGGAAACTCAAGGACAACTTCCGCGGTTCCATCCGGCATCGGGCCACGAAGAATCCATGGCACGTCCTGGAATTGCCAGCCGTTCTCGATCATGCCGGCGACTCGGATGCTCGTGGGATCGACCTGGGTGTAGTTGCCCTCGAGCACCAGTGGAAAGACGAGCTTGGTGGCGGAGCAGATGATGCCTCCAGTGTTGGCGTCGTCCAGGTAGGGGTCGGCTTGAGTCAACGCCTGGACCTGGGCGCGAATCGAATACTCCCATTTCTTCGGCTTCCCGCGCCCCAGAGGGTGGTTCGGCGGAAGCCCACCGATCGAGTTCTGCCAGGAGCCTCCCGCCAGGCATGCCGTTCCCAGGAGCAGCAGGCACGTTCGTGCGATCGACTGTTTGGGTGTGTGCATCGGGCGAATGTTCCTGTGCGCTGCGGGGTCAGTCGAAGAGTGAACCGGTCCGGTTGATCTGAGTGATCGATTTCATTCGTCTTTCATTGCATCCGAAGGTGTTGCAGTTCTCGACCATCCAGCCCCACATCCCTACGGACCAGCGATAGGTGCTGAAGTCCACAATGGCCGTCCCGTCCTCGCCCCACATCGAGGAGCGGTCCAGACCGTCCACTGCAGCACAGAACCTGCCGGATGGGTTTCCCGGCCGTTCCAATCGATAGGCGAGTGGTGTGCGTTCGGCGTGGTCGTTCTCCGTTCCAAACCACTCCCAGGGAACGTCCAGCGACTTCCACTTGATTCCCGTGCCGCGCATCTTGAACGGGTCGAAGAAGATCCAGCCACACCCCGGCAGGTAGAACTCCCCCCAGAGGATCGGCCTCTTCTCGAACATCGCCTCGGCGTTGTTCCAGACCTCCCCGAGGCCGAGGACCGGTCGTGCCGGAATGCCCGCGGCACGCAGGCAGCCGACCGCCAGGCAGGTCATGTCCCCGCGTGATCCCTGTCCATTGCGGATCACCGTTCCATTGCCCGAGATCGACAGGCTGCTGTGTCTTCCCCCGTTCACATCGAAGAAGTGGGTGACCGCGTGGCGGATGATCTCCTTGGCGGCCAGGTAGATCGGAACCTCACGCTGGCGGTCGTTGGTGATGCCGCGCACGAAGTCCAGAACCGTCTCCGACGTGGAGTCGATGTAGCTGCTCTGTTTGAGGAACTTCTCCGCCTCCTTCGGCCACTTTTCCGGCCAGGGCAGGCGGCCGGCTTCCTTGTCTTTGACCTGAGGCTCCCAGGCCTCGACCTTCCAATGGACCGTCATTCCGATGGCATCGGTGTCGATCGCGGGAAATTCCAGGACGATCTCGGCGGTTCCGTCGGGATGGGGGCCACGCAGGGTCCATGGCAGGTCGCTGGTCTGCCAGGCGTTTCCGATCATGCCGGAGACCTTGATCGAATCGGGGTTCACGGAATGGAAGGAACCGTCCATCACCACGGGAAGGATCAGCTGGGTCGAATTGCACTGGATCTGGATGCTTTCGTTCTGGTTGTACGGGTCCTCCGAAAAGAGGTATCCGATCCAGACTTTCACGTTGTATTCGTACCGCCTCATCTGGCCCCGGACGATCGGTCCCCTGGGAGGGCCGATCACGCGCGATTCTCGTTCCCGCAATTCCTCTTGCGCCTGCTCCTGGGCACGCTCCTGCTGGAGGCGTTCGTACTCCTCCATATGCTCCAGGATGCGCTCTTCAATCTCCTGTTCGCGCGCTTGCTCCTTGAGCTGTTCCTCCTGCAGTTGTTCCTCCTGCAGTTGTTCCTCCTGCAGTTGATGCGGGGCGGAGTGCTCCGATTGCTGTCCTGACGCGGCAGTTCCGAGCAGGGCGGTCGTGAGGCAGGCTGTGGAAAGGAGTGGTTGCAGAGGTGTCATGGAAGATTCCAGGTTGTTGGAAGGCTGCCAGGGTCTAGAAGAAGAACGTCGCGTCCAGCGGGTCGACCAGATTTCGGAAGTCGTTGAGGAACTTGGCGAGCACCAGATTGATCATGATGATCGCGATGAAGCTGGCCACGAAGGCTGCGGTCGCTGCCTTCCCCACGCCCGCGGCGCCGGCTCGGCAGTAGAACCCCTTGTAGCAGGCCGCAAGCCCGATCGCTCCCCCGAAGAAGAGGCTCTTGGCGAGGCCGCCCACCGGTTCCCACCAAGTGACGAACGCGGCACTGTGGTACCAGTAATCGGCGCCAGGAACCTCGAAGATCTTCACCACCACGAACCAGGCGCCCCAGGCGCCCAGGATGTCGCTGTAGATGGTGAGGATCGGAGTCATGATGATGCAGGCGACAAATCGTGGGACCACCAGGACTCGAATGGGATCGCTGCCCATCGCCTTCAGGGCGTCCAGTTGCTCGGTGACCTTCATCGTGCCCAGTTCGGCCGCCAGCGCACCGCCCACTCGTCCGGCCACCATCACCGCGGCAAGGACCGGTCCGATCTGCTTGGTCACGGAGGCGTTGATCACGCCACCAATCCGATCCTCCTGGCCGATCGCGGCGAATTGGGCAAAGCCTTCCAATGCCAGAATCATGCCGATGAACATGCCGGTGAGGGCCACCACGGGAATGCTGAGGACGCCCACCGCATAGATCTGAGGTGCAAGCACTCGCCACCTGAGCCAGGAACTGGGTTGCGTGGTGATCCAGTACAGCGTCGCTCCCGCAAATCCGGAGAAGCGTCCGAAACCATCGACTGCGCGGAAGCACAATCCACCGAGTTGCGTGATGGGGGAGGCGAGCGTGTTCATCGGCCTTGGAGCATATCCGCCAGACCCTTGGTTGCGTTCTTCGGGCAGCACCCAAACGATCAGAAAGCACGTGAACAAAAGAAAAGGCGCCTCCGAG
>NHEC01000064.1 GCA_002171655.1 Planctomycetes bacterium TMED75 | reverse complement strand
GCCAGGTCCGAGGGCGCCGACGAAGCCTTGCGAGCCGGGGCCCTGACCCATGGCGGGCAGGATGTCCTGGCCGACGGTGGTCTCGCCGTGGTGGACGTAGCCCAGCAGCTGCGTCACATCGGGAGCGGCAGGATCGACGCTAAAGAAGTCACCGGTGACGATGCCGAGGAAGCCGAGGTCATCCTCGGAGATCCAGTCGTCGAGGATGATGGCGGCCAGCTCTTCGCCTGCGCCGATCGTGAAGGTGAAGAACTTGCTGATACCGTTCTGGGTATCGCAGATCAAGTTGTTGCTGCCGGCCGCGAGGGTGCCGAAGTTGGTGGTGTTGAAGCGATCAAGCGACAGTGATCCGTCGATATCTTCATCCCAGACAACGTCTGCAATGCACGCCGTTGCTGCCAGAAGCGCCGCAGCGCCTCCAATCATGGCTGCTTTCGTATTCATGGGTACTCTCTCTTCTACTCTTGATGAGTTGGGTTTCTTTGCCACGACACGGGGTTTGTGGCAACTCCTAAGGGGGGAAAAACACACCAAGCCTGTGATGCACCCCACGGATGCAAAAACAAACCTGACACCTCTTCTCCAAAGAACCCAAATCCCTCCTGGGTCGTCAAATTGGCATTTCAGGGCTGGGAGTCTGTGGGTACAGATGTACTCTGAAATAAGTTTTCTCTAAACCCAAGTTACGGGAAGTAAGAACCCAATTGCAAGACTGCGGAGACTGATTTTGTTAAAAAAAAACCAACGCGTGGAGTTCGCAGGGTCAACAATCCGCATTTCTACCGGGAGGGCGCCGAATTGACTTGTTGTGCATCAGTTCACATCAGATCCTTCAGCCGGTCCTGAACCCCACTGAAGTGCTGTTCGCCCGTTCGCGCGTCCCGATCGGACTCCTCCGGATCAGGCGAAGAGGCGGGAGGCTCGACCTCCGCTGGCGCTGCGGGACCACTCTGCAGGCTGCCTTTCAGATCCTGGAACTGCGTCTTCAGTGCACTTCCGTGCTCGTTCCACACGTAGCTGCCCCCGAGGTAGAGCCCACCTCCGATCGAGACCACCAGGACGAAGCGCAGCAACACACCGGTCATCGATCAGCTGTAGGTTTTCAGCACGAAGGGGCGTTCATCGGAACCAGAGACCATCCAGCGTTTCGGCATTGCATCCCCTCGGCCACGCTGCCCCACGCGATCGGAATCGACGAGGTGTTCGGGCAATCACTGATCAACCTTACTTGGAATCGCTCCCCAACCTACCAGAGTCATGGCAAAAGTGAGGGGGCAACCCACCCCATCGAACCCCGGCTTCGTCCGGGAACCGGGCCCCTGGTGCACTGCTGAGCTTCGATGATGGCGGACGTATGAGGATTTTCGTGCAGTGCCCCCACGGGGTGAGTACAGTCGAGCGCTTGCGCCACCGCGATGCAGCCCAGTGATGTCATTGCGATCCTCGACCGCCCCCGGAACCCGCCGACCATGTCCGCAGACACCGCCCAGACCGACTCGTCGCAGAGCCCGACCAGCCCCTCGGGCCGGCCGACCTTTCCGATCCTGATCGGCGGGGGCGGGGGCAGCGGAACGCGACTCTTCGCAGAAAGCCTGCTGGCGGCCGGGCTGCGCACGCTGAAGGACCTCAACCCCGCCACGGATTCGATGGCGTGTGCGCTGCTCTTCAAGCGACCCGAGCTGATTGCACAACTCGAGGACCCCGCCGCGATCGAACGACTCTGGGTGATCGCCGAGGCGGCGATTCTGGGGGGCACACCCCTCACCGCCGAACAGCGTGCCCTGCTGAAAGTGCTCCGTCGTCAGCCCCGTCCGATGCATCCGACCAGCTGGTTGCGGGTGCGCGCGCGGCGACTGGTCCGCGCGGCCCGGGCTCGTCCTTCGACCGGTCGCTGGTTCATGAAGGAACCCAACCTGCACTGGCCAGCACCACAACTGCTCGAGCTGCGACCGGACTATCGGTTCGTGATGGCGGTTCGCCACGGGGTGGACATGGCATTCAGCGGCAACCAGCAGCAAGTCGAAGTGTGGGGCCCGACCGCACTGGGTGAACCAAACCTCCCGATCGATCCGGTCGCCTCCTTGCGGTACTGGTGCCTGGTCCATCGACGAATCCTCGACGTGCGCACGCAACATCCGGACCGGGTGCAGATCGTCTCCTTCGATCAGTTCTGCACGGAACCGGAACGCGTCCTGCGAAAAATTTTCGACTTCTGCGGGATCACCCCCGGCCCCCAACTCATCGAACGCGGCATCACGGGCGTCAAGCCACCGGCCTCGATCGGTCGCCACCGCAACGAGGACTGTACGATCTTCGATCCGGAAGACCTTGCCTTCGCGGAGTCCTTCATGCACGACATCAAGATTGACTGAGCCACGGTCCCGGGGCGCCCCCCAATTGGGAATCAACCGAGTTTTCGGTGGATCCGAATCCAGAACGCGGTAGTTTGATGAGTGCACCGCCAATCCCCGGAGTCGATCCTTGATGAGACGTTTGATGCACACCCCTGGAAGCTGGAGGCTGGCCTGGCTGCTGGCCATTCCCGCCTCGACCGGTCTCGCAAGCGCCCCCCCCATCATTCTGGACGGCCGGTTCAGCGACTGGACCGACCGGGCAGTTGTGGCGTTGGACCCAGGCGGCGACGGCGGGCTTGACCTGGTCGAACTGCGCCTGGCCGACGAACCCGACTGGTTCCAGATGCTGATCACCGCCTCGACGGACTTCGACCTGTCCGACGACAACGATCTGGTACTGCTGCTGGATTCCGATCAGGATCCGAACACCGGTCTGCAGACCGAGGGCCTCGGCGCGGAACTGCGCTTCGTCTTCGGCGCGCGCGGCGGTACCTATTACCCGGAATCGACCGACGACCCGTCCGACGGGATCGAACTGCTCTACGGCCCGCTCCTCCTGCAGGGTGCGCCGACCATCACCTCGCCACAGTTCGAGATCGCCTTCGCGCGCAATGCGACCATCGAAGGCAATGCACTCTTTCTTGAAGATCGAGGTTCGATCGTCCTGCGATCAGGTACCGGTGACCGCCTCCCCAACACCGGCACGATCTCCTACCAGCTCGACCTTGCTCCACCGCCGCCCGCTCGAGACGTACCCCTCGAGCGCGAACGCGCCGACGACCTCCGCCTGGTCAGCTGGAACGTTCGCTTTGATTCACCGTGGGAAGACTCGGAAGCCGACCGCTTCCGCCGTCAGGTGCGCGCCCTCGACCCGGACATCCTGAACTTCCAGGAGATCTACGACCACACCCCGTCGCAGACCCGCCAGCGGTTCGTCGACTGGCTGGGTGAGAACCCCTCCGACTGGTACGCCGCCGGCAACGCCGACTGCATCACCGTCTCCCGCTACCCGATCCTCTATACGGAGGACCTCGACACCAACCTCGCGGTCCTCATCGAAACCGACGCCCTCCTCGATCGATCGCTTCTGATCGTGAACGCCCACCCCCCCTGCTGCACCAACGACGACGGCCGCCAGGAGGAGATCGACCAGATGCTCGCACTCCTGCGACGCGTGCGCGCGGGCCAGCACCCTGAGATCCCCGCCGACGTCGCGGTCCAGCTGACCGGGGACATGAACCTCGTCGGCCTCGCGCAGCAGCTGACTTCGCTGGTCACCGGGGACATCGTCGACGAAGCGACCTGGGGTCCCGACGTCGCGCCGGACGTGGACGGTTCGGCACTGCTTGACACGTTTCCGCTTCTGACCGAAGAGCGACTCAGCTACACCTACCGGAACGACAGCCCGTTCGCGAGCTACTGGCCGGGCCGGCTCGATGTCTCGATCGTCTCCGACTCGGTCCTCGAACTCGGTCGGCAGCTGGTCCTCGAGACGCGGTTCATGAGTGCGCAACGACTCAGCGAATACGCACTGCTCGCGGAGGACTCTGCGAGTTCCGACCACCTGCCGCTGATCACCGACGTCCGCCGCCCGACCGTCCTGATCGGCGACCTCGACGACGACGGTTGCGTCAGCGGCACCGACCTCGCCGCGATCCTCGCCTACTGGGGCCAGCCGAACCCCCCGATCGGCGACCTCGACGGCGACGGCACGGTCGGTGGCACCGACCTCGCGACGGTGCTCGCCAACTGGGCTCCGTGCGATTGAGCCGATCTTGAGTGATTCGTTTGCAACGTCTTGCGCCAGATCACGAACCTGTACACTCGAGAAGCAAGGACACCGCCACGTCGCTGTCTGCTTCGGGAGTGGTCGCGACCAGGCACATCCTAGGAAAGGACTGCCATGTCAGAGGACTCCGAAGACCAGATGCTCCGCGCCTCCCAGATGCCTCAGTTTGAAACCGATGAAAAGATCCTCAATGCGCTGAAGCGTTCGAACGCGAACTCCGCAAAGCTGATTCAGATCGGGTACGCCCTGGTGGCTCTTCTGGCGATCCTGACCGCCTGCATCGTCACGGTGTTCATGCTCGCGATGCTGAACTGACTCTGCAAAAGCGGAACCGAACAGGGTGCCACAGCTCAGTCCACCCGCTCCATGGCGACTTCCACCGGACCGCCTTCGAGCTCGAGTTCGACGACCAGCGACTTCTGATTCAGACTGATGATCTTCATCAGGGGAAATCCCTTCACCGCCGAAGCGTCGACCAGAATCAAGAAGGCCCCATCAGGCGAATAGGGCAAGGGGGTCCCCTCGCGGACCGAAGTCTGAAGGGAGACCCCCGTCTCAGCGACGAACGCCTCTAACTGATCGGGGTCATCGAGCCTGGTCCAGACGCAATCCTTGGGCCGGCTGTTGGTCGCATAGAACAGCCCCTTCCGGTCGGCATCAAACTCAAACCAGGTGGTGTCCCCTCTTTCGGAGGGCAGCGTCTTCCAGGTGCCCTCGATAGTGTGGGTACTGGGTGCACAGCCGCCCGAGGACAGTACGAACATCGTGAAGATCGGGACGAGTACCAATACGCGAAGCAGAAAAGACATCGAGGGGGGCTCCAAGACAGGACAGAACAAAAGAACTTCAGCGAACGGAAGTGCGGAGTACGACCGATACGATGCAACACCACTTACTTCTCAGCGATCACCGCACAATTGATGGCAATCGATCGAATCGCCATGAGAACCTGACCGAGCCCCGCGACCAGCAGACCGTTGAGCAGAATCGATCCGGAAAGGACCGCGACTGCGAAGCCCTCCTTCTCGTCCACACTGGAAGAAAACTCTCCGATCAAGTCCAAGGCGAGCACCACACCCCCGAAGATCATGGTGATGAAGCCGAGTCCGGTCATGACTTGCGCAAGCACACTGAGGGTTCCGGTGTAGGAGGCAACTTTCTGAGGTGACTGAGTCATCGTGATGCATTCCTTCTCTTGCTGGTCCGTGGGTGTACGAGGTGAGCACATGGGCTGTCAAGCGGATCACACCGCAGGGGCCTCCGAAGCTCTTTAACGACCATGAACGGCTTCACGCGACAGAAACGAAGCGGAAGACCCGTAAAAAAACCCTGTGGAATCATGAACACAGATGGTTTGCCGAGTCGTACCACCCCATGAAAGGCCACTCAGGGCCTGGAAAGGCACCGCCATGAACAACCCATCATCATCCTTCGTGTTCCGATTCATGATACTGATCCTGCTTCTGATGCTGATCTCCATCCCCCTCTTTCCAGTTCTCTGGATGTGCGGCTCGGGAACCATGCCGATCTGGATGTGATGAAGACCGAGCCAATCGACAGTGCACGCCAGGCGTCAGGTCATTGCTTGCCGAAGCAATGACCTGATGGTTCTGTAATTAAATGAATTCAGTATAAAGTGATCCGTACACGACTGATTTTCGATTCAGCTGCATCCCGATGACTGGAAACTCCGAATGGTACACGTCGCGAGTCACCAGACTTCTCCGCTTCAAGAACTCATCCGGGAAACCCATATCATGCGATCCAACAAACCACGGCGTGCGGTCCGACCGCACCGAGCGTTGTCCTCCACCCTGCTGCTTTGCGCCACCATCGGATTGACCGCAGTCGCCGCAGCGGACACCGTGAGCGTCTGCACTGAGAGCGAATGCGACGTCTCATCGATCCAGGCGGCGATCGCCGCGGCCGTAGACGGCCACGGCACCGTGGATGGCGGGGACCTCACGATCCTCATAAGCACCTGGGGTGCCTGCCAGTACCGACCACCAAGTTGACTCAACAACTCGGCGTGTGATGACTCTAAAAAACTGGCCCAAATTCAATTCGGTTCAGGCCGACGCCAGCGCTTCATTCTTTTACAGAAAGGCCGTCAGCCAATTCATTTTTTTGAGCTTGAGGTGAGGTTCTCTTTTCCAGTACGGTTGGTCTTGATTCCATCGGGACCCACAGATCCTTCTGGTTTCGAAACTTGAAGATGAGGCAGGATACGCGACTTCTGGAGGAGGTCGGGTAGAAGCTTGTAACCGCCACCCCACCTGAAGAAAGATGAAGTCATGCCCCAGACCGCGACCCGCCCTCGATGTTCCACCGCACTGCTCATGTGGAGTCTTCTGGGAATCGGCGCGGTCCTGGCCGGTGCATCGGACCTTGACCAACTGCAGCCGCGGGGCGGTGACGCACTCCTGGGATTGAGCCCGGAGGAACAGACCAGGTTCGAAGCGGGCAAGACAGCCTACGCACGCCCCTTCATTGGCATCGATCAAAGTGGCGCAAGCGTCGATGGTCTCGGGCCGATCTTCAACGCCCAATCGTGTTCGGCCTGCCACGGGGTCCAAGGCGGATCTGGCCCCACCAAAGTGACTCAGTTCGGCCGGATGGTCGATGGCACCTTCGATGACATGGCCGACCAGGGCGGTCCGGTGCTCCAGATAGATGCATTGGAATGCGATGATCTTGAATCGATTCCATCGGGAGCCAACACGATCTCCGAGCGATTGACTCTTGGGTCCATGGGGTACGGCCTCATTGAAGCACTCACCAATGAGCAGATCCTTGCGAATGAAAATGCACAAGCGGCAAACACATCGGATCCCATCAGCGGAAGGGTGCACTGGACCCAACCGCTTGAGGACCCGAAGGGCGATCCGGTCGCGGGACGCTTCGGTTGGAAAGCGGACGTCCCAACAGTGACGACCTTCAGCATCGGGGCCGCATTCAATGAACTCGGCCTCACCTCCCCCAATCTGCCGGTTGAAAGCTTTCCGAACGGCGCTGCAGGCGAGAGTCCCTGCGACGGGTTCCCCCTGGAAGACGCCACCTTGCCGGACCTTCCCGAACACAGCACCGGCTACCTGGCTGAAGTGATCGATTTCCAGCGGCTCATGGCACCACCCCCCCAGGCGCCGCGTCAGGGTCATCCTGGAGAAGTGATCTTCCAGAACATCGGGTGTGCGATCTGCCATACCCCACGCTACACCACCCCGGATGATCCCAACCTCGAGCCCGCACTTCGAGGGATCGAGATCCAGCCCTATTCCGACTTTCTGCTTCACGACATGCCGGACATCGAAGACGGAATCGTGATCGGAGACGCCTCGGGCAGCGAAATCAGGACCCCTGCACTCTGGGGACTTCGCCAGCGCGTGTTCGGGCTGATGCACGATGGCAGTGTGTTCACTGTGGCGGAAGCGATCAGGCAACACGGTCCGACGGGAGAAGCCAGGGAGTCAGCAGCCCAGTTCATCGCGCTCGAAGAAGACTCGCCGGCGGTCGCCGCCCTCCTCCTCGACTTTCTCGACAGCCTGGGACGCCCGGACTTCGATCTTGACGGAAACGGTGTGCGCAACGAATCCGATCTCGAGCTGGTGATCAGCTGCCTGGGCGCCGCGGCCCCGCAGAGTGACTGTGGAACCGGAGACCTCGACGGAGACGGCGCGGTGGACTCGACCGATGTCTCCACGCTCTACCGATCCACCGGTGATTTCGAGGACTGCAACCAGAACGGAGTGGCTGACTCACTCGACATCGAGCTGGGAATCAGCGATGACCTCGACGGAAACAGAACTCCTGACGAGTGCGATGAACTGCCGTACGGCGTTCGGGTGATCCGACTGCAGGGAACCGGCGGAGACATTCCCGATGGTGACCTGGCCAACCCCCTGGTCTCGAGCGTCTCGATCAGTGGTGAGGTGAATCCGATCACCGAGGTTCGCCTCACGATGACCGGCCTGGACCATACGTGGTCGAACGAACTCAAAATCACCCTGGCCCATGAACCCGAACAGGCGGAACAGGACAGCGGTGAAGTCAACCCGATCAACTTCTGCGAGAGAGGCTGGGACCTGATCGGAACCTACGTCTTCCGCGACGACGCCGAATGCAGTGTGTGCGACCGGGGGAACAACTGCGGATTCAATGGAACATTCGTCGAGGAAGGGCGCTATCGCCTGGTTGATTCCGTGTCTGGGAATACGTTTGCCGAGCAGTTCACCGGCAACGGCCGACTACCGAATGGAACCTGGACCCTGACGGTCGCCGACTTCATCAACCAGGGCAATTGCGGTGGAATCGGTGACCTCGACTCATGGACGATTGATATCTACGTCACCGACCCGGACGCAGGCGTTGATTCCGACCTTGATGGCGTCGCCGACTGCCTCGACGGCTGCCCCGATGACGTCGACAAGACCGAACCCGGTGACTGCGGATGCGGCACCCCCGACACCGACTCCGATTCAGACGGCACCCCCGACTGCACCGACGGCTGCCCGAACGACGGCGACAAGACCGAACCCGGCGACTGCGGATGCGGGGTGCCCGAGACCCCCGACTGCGGTGGCACCAACCCCGGTGACGTGGTCCAGTGGACCGTCAGTGAAGGTGGCAACGGGCACTGGTATGCGGTGATCGACACCCCATTGCTCTGGCTCGAGGCCCAGGCCGCAGCAGAAGCGGTCGGCGGGCACCTTGCGACGATCCAGACTGAACAGGAAAACACCTTTGTCACCGAAGTTCGAAACCAGGCCCCGCTCGGCGGATGCTGGATTGGATTGAGGCAGGACCCCAACGGCTCCGAACCCGACGGCGGCTGGGGCTGGGTGACCGGCGAACCCCTTGAGTACACGAACTGGTTGTCCAACGAACCCAACAACACCTCCTCTGCCGGCGCAAACGAGGTCGACTACGCCGAGATCTGCTGTGCGGGCGAAAACTGGGGAGACTGGCCGGGCGATGCCACGATCGGAGGCTACGCGATCGAATGGTCCACCGACTGCAACGACGACGGCATCGTCGACTACGGGCAGATCCTCGACGGCACCCTGCTCGACACCGACGGCGACGGCATCCCGGATGTCTGCGACCAGCCCGGTGGCTTC
>NHEC01000063.1 GCA_002171655.1 Planctomycetes bacterium TMED75 | reverse complement strand
CGGCAATCATGCCGGGCGCGAGTTGTTTTCTGGAGGGAACCTGTGCTTTCAAGGGCACGATCGGATCTGTTTCAATCCGACTTCTTCTTCCAGTTCTCGGCAGCCTGAGCATTTGACTCGTATTTGAAGTTGCTGAAGCCGACGGAAGCATTGACCATTGCTCCAGCGGGATCGACACGCTTCACCACGACGTCCTTGGCATAGTTAGTTCCGGCATTATTGCCTGAGTCTCCAATTGCGTAGTTGGCGGTGGCATTTCCCGCCAACTTGCCTTCCTGGAACTGCTTCAGAGCCCCTTCGGAATTGAAGAACATCAGGAGTGACCATTTGTCGCCCCCGACTAGGGCGCCGATCGAATGCTGTGACATGAGCGCGTAGCCGATTCGTTGCTGGCCTTGATAGACCGCGCCATGCCCCCACCCGGAACTGATGATGAAACCACCCTGACCGACTGAAGGAAAGACGGCATAGCCGTAGGCGTCCTGGAACATCGATGCCAGACCAGGGTTCTCCTGGGATAGTTTTTCAACGAGTTCTTCGGACTTCTGATCGAATGATTCGGCGTCAACTTCCTTTGGGGCAATGTTGCAGCCAGAAATGGCAAGTATGCAACAGGCTATTGATGCCTGTGCCATTCGATGAAGTACGTAAGTAAGTGGCATGGTTTTCTCCCTGGTCTGTGGTGAATCATCAGTATTGATGGTGCAGCTTCGTGGTGAGGGTGGATCGGTGATTCATTCTAACGAGGCTTTAACATCACCGGGATATCCAATGATTCGTCGTTTCGAAGAACAGTCACCGTGACGATATCGCCGGGTTCATGTTCCGCCATCATGAGCATCCATTCGCGGACGCCGATGATCTGGTTTCCGTTCCAGGCGGTGAGCAGGTCGTCTGTCATGATTCCAGCTTCCTCAGCGCTGGTGCCTGAAGAGACTCCGGACACCAGAACGCCCGGCTCGGTATCGCCGTAGTTGCCAGGCTTGATGCCGAATCGAATCTTGATGTCAGAGATGGATGGCCCTCCCTCAGCAGTCTCAAACCCCGGAACTTCCTGCCATTCCAGTTGCTTGGGATAAAGCGACGCCATGAGGACTATGTTTGCGGCAAGGCGTGCCGCCTCAGTTGCCGAAGTGAAGTTGAGTCTCCACGCCTCATCCTCCGGGGTGTGGTATTCGTCAGGAAATACCGTTTCGGTCATGAAAATAACGGGAACCTGCTCACGGTAAAAAGAGGCATGATCACTTCGTGAGGTCAGCCCCGTGGCGAGGACCGGAATGATGTCAATGCCCTCTGCTGCTGCTTGTACAAGCTCTGGAAGCACATTGGCGCTTTGGGTGCCGCACACTTGGACTTTGTTCTCGACCAGCCTTCCCACCATGTCCAGATTCACCATCAGGTCGATCTGCTCGATTGGAATTGGGGAGTGTTCTACGAAGTAGCGAGAGCCATTGAGCCCGCTTTCTTCACCACTGAAAGTCACAACCATGATTGATCGGCGTGGTGTTTCGCCAGGTGTCGAGTCGGCCTTCTGCGTGAAACGTTCGCCAAGCAGTCGAGCAGCGAGCATGACAGCGGCGGTTCCGGAGGCGTTGTCGTCAGCCCCTTCGTGGACCTGGCCGACCTCTGCCGTGGAGCGACTTCCGAAGGCTCCGAAACCAATGTGATCATGGTGAGCCCCAAGGACCACCCACTGATCGCGCAAGGCTCCTGTTCCAGGAAGTGTGGCCCCCACATTCACCCCAGTAACGATCTGTGCATCAGACCGGTTTCCAAAGACTCCCCCCTGCTTGAATTCAAATGGTTGACGATAACTCTTTCCAAAGGCCGGTCTGAATCCGGAGGATTGGAAGCTGGTGACAATCGCCTGCTCCGCGGCAGCGATGCCCGGTGATCCAGGCAGCCTGCCTTCAAGCGCCGGATGTGCCAGAAGCATGGCGTGCTGGGTGTATTCGCGTTGCTCGGGAGAGGCGTGGTGAAGCCCGGAAGTCGTGTCGTCCTGCCCACTCAGATTGGCAGTCGAGCAGAGTGAGGTGGTGAGCGCTAGTGAAATGGTGAAGGTTGAAACTGGGTTCATGAGTGAAGCATAGACCAAGCCCAGAAAAAAAGTGACCCGAAGCAGTCAGGAACAGTGTGGGTATTGGTCAAAATTGAAAGCCCCCCGCTCGCAAGCGAGCGGGGGGCGGAAAGTACACGGAAAGGGGTCGGACGAGCCGAACCCATTCACCCATTTACTCGCAGGTAGTTCCGTACACCGCGAGGAGGATGGTGAGGTCCTGACCGCCAACGCCGCCGTCGCCGTTGAGGTCGGAAGCACAATCAGTGCAGTCGCCACCGTAGGCGGCAAGAAGGATGGTCAGGTCCTGACCACCGATTTCATTGTCACCATTGAGGTCAGCTGGGCAAGCAGCTGCACAGGTGTCAGCGTCGCACGATCCGCCGTTGACCCACTCGCCACCACAATCAGCTTCAGTGGTCACGGAGCAAGAGCTACCGACGCAGCAGGAACCGGTGGGATCACCAGTGCCAGCGCACTGTTCAGCGGTGCAGTCACCGCCGTCAAGTTCGTAGCAGCAGAGGTTGGCGTCGTAATCCTGAGTGTCACCATCACAGAAGGTGTCACCGATCCAGGTCTCGGTCCAGCATTCGCCGGAACCATCACAGTCAAGGATCTGACCAGTTGGGCATCCGCCTTCGACGCAGTCTTCGGGGCAAGTGTCGAAGCTTTCGCTGACAGCACAGATGCCATCACCACAGACGGCGGGTTCGCCGCAGACGGTGCAGACATTGATGGTATCGGCGATTGAGCCATCATCGAAGGTGACAATGGTGTCGTAGCAGATGGGTGCATCACCCAGGCCGTAGACGAGGACGCCGCTGGCGTACGCTCCGGGGCCGAGGGTTCCGAGACCAACGAATTCGATGGTCGAAGCGGTGCATCCGCCTTCCCAGGTCAACTCGATGTAGCCAGTGGCAGCACCGGTCGCGGGATCGGCGAAGCAGGCATCAGGACTTCCGTCGCCATCAGTGTCTGTTTCACCACTGGTACCGGAGACGGTGAGGCAATCGCTTGCATCGCAGTCATCGGGGCAGGTAGCGGCTGATTCACCTGGTGCGCAGACGCCGTCTCCGCAGACAGTTGCTTCGCATTCTTCGGCAGTACAGTCACCACCGTCGTTGTCGTAGCAGCAGAGGTCGGCACCGTACTGCTGGGCACTACCGTCGCAGAAGGTGTCACCGATCCACAGTTCGGTCCAGCATTCGCCAGATTCGTCACAGTCAGCGACTTCGCCGACAGGGCAGCCACCAGATCCGCACGCGGCGGAGGCATATTCGACACAGAAGCTGTCCCAGATGTCTTCGCAGCAGAGGCTGTCGATCAGGCAGACAGTGGAGCAGCACAGGCCTTCAGCACAACCGGAAGTGTCCTGGGACTGGTCGCAGGGAAGGTCATCGACATCTGCGCAGCCTTCAGTGAATCCACAGGGGAAGCTGTCGCATGAACCGCCGACAAAGCTGCCTCCGCAGTCATCGGGAAGGGTCTGGGTGCAGACGCCGTCGACGCAGCAAGCGCCGGTTGCAGGTGCACAATCGGCTTCAGTACAGTCGCCACCGTCAAGCTCATAGCAGCAGAGGTCAGCTCCGTACTGCTGGGCAGTGCCGTCGCAGTATCCGTCGCCGATCCACAGTTCGGTCCAGCATTCGCCGGAAGCGTCACAGTCAGCGACCTGGCCTGTTGGGCATTCGCCAGCGGCACAGTCGTCGGGGCAGTTTTCGTTTGTTTCGCCCACTCCACAGACGCCGTCTCCGCAGACAGCCGCGACGCAGTCGTTAGTGACTTCGGCGCCCAATGTGGCAATTCCGCCGTCTTCGAAGACGACTTCCAACGTGGTAAGGGTTTCGCCGGGCTCAAACCCTGTGTAGTAGAACAATTCGGTAAAGCCGAGGGTGCTTACGTCTTGACCGTCGATGGTGACAGCCAGGCATCCGCCCGTCCAAGTGACGTAGAAGTAACCAGATCCGTCAGTCCAGCATTCGCCGACTTCTGGGTCTGATCCGGCCACGTTGAATGAATCAACGCATTCCTGCTGCGCCTGCGCGGCGCTGATACACATCGCTGCTGCGACGCTTGTGAGACAAAGTCTCTTAATGAAAGTCATTGAGAATTCCTCCGAGTCAACTCTTCTTGATCATGAAAAACTGAGTCCAACATGGCCCCTCAGGCCTCAACCATGGCGTTTTTTAACTGTTTCCATTGGTTGCGTAGAAAGAGGGAACACCCACCAATACACGTGGTGGTACGTCTTCAAGCTAAACGACGAAGACCACCTGTGCCAGTAAATAGATCTAAATGTGCCAAAGTGGCGTTTTTATGTGTCCTTGTTTTTGCAAAGTGGAACGATATCGGATGGAGGACCTGGACGGTTTGAACGTTATACCGCTGACAAGCACA
Organism: Planctomycetes bacterium TMED75; assembly: GCA_002171655.1. Classification (GTDB taxonomy): domain Bacteria; phylum Planctomycetota; class Phycisphaerae; order Phycisphaerales; family SM1A02; genus UBA8087. The sequence goes on along the minus strand of NHEC01000063.1, from coordinate 53,934 downwards.
GTAAGATTCATAAAAAAATCCCCCCCGACCAGGTGGCCGAGGGGGATGAGTGTTTGACTTTTGTCTGAGTGCCGAGTCACTCGGATGCAACTACTGGCAAAGAGGGTTCACACTGGCTGGTGGAAGGTTGTTGCAGGCGTAACCGGCTGAAAGCGGGACTCCAGGCGCTCCAGTGGCTGGATTGGTGCATGCGGCCCCGGTGCACTGTGCTTGCGGCAGGAGCTGACAACCGATTACTCCCTTGCAACCGCAGCAAGAAACGACGGGGCCGGTGACGCAGCTCGTGAGCAGACTGCACTCGGTGACTCCTGGGTAAAATGTACCATTCAACAGAAGGCAATCTGCACAGGTCATCGTGCCACAATTGGTCGAACCGTCTCTTTGAAAGCAGCATGCTCCATAGCGGTTGGGAAGCGCGCAATTGGCTGACGCCAGTTGACCGCCACACATCACGGCTGCATCTTCGCAGGAACTACCTTCGTAGAAGATTCCGCCGTACACCGTACACGTGTCTGCGTAGGTGAGGGTGCAGATTTCGATTCCTGAATCCGTCGTATGGCAGCATGCCCCAAAGCTTGCCGGGGAACTGCCCCAGGCACTCAGGACCACCGTGAGATCGGCACCATCGATGTGTCCGTCTTTGTTCAGATCTCCAATGGCGAAGTTGGAGCATCCAAAGCAGCTCACTTCACTCCCACTGACCGAAACGGTCCCACTGAGTTGGCTGGTCCCAGCCGAGCAGAGGGCGGGGTTGTAGAGGTTGCCACAAACCACGCTGTCTTCGACACTTGCGACCGACGACTTGTCGGCAAAGACTGCGCCGCCTTCGTTGATCATCGACTTGTTCTTGGAAAAATATGAATTGGTGATGACCGCAGTACTTCCGTTGAGCGCCGCGATCGCTCCACCACGCTCCGAGGCAATGTTGAAATCGAACTTGCAGGCGTTGACGACTGCATTGGAGTCGACGATCTCAAGCCCCCCACCAGAGCCAAGATCGAAGGAACGGCCGTTGGTGATGTGCAGGTACTGAAAAGTAGCTGTTTCTCCAAAGGTCATGTGCAGTACCGGCCATGGACCCGTTGCATGAATGGTCGTGCTCGGCCAGGAATCGTTTGGGCGAGTCACACCGGGGGAAGGCACTGCGCCCTGCAGGGTGATCTCTTTACCAACCGTGTTCAGTGGGTAGGAAATGTAATAATGGCCCGAGGACAGCTGAATGGTGTCACCGGGAGAAGCCGCCTGGATGGCATCATGGATGTCTCCACCGGCTGGAACATGGATGGTATCCGCCATTGCTGGCAGTCCCATCGCGAGTGAACAGAGGATGGTCGCTGCGGACTTGTGATTCATGGATTCATCTTTCAGTCCTGCGCTGAGCAGGGAGAAGTTGTGTTTACAGAGGATTCGGGTGAAATCCTTTACGCAGAGCAACAGTAATCTGTTCAATGAACTCCGGAAACAAAAACCATGAATCCTTTTAAATTATATTACAGCAGGGGTTAATGATCGGACGCTTCGCCATTCGAGCGATCGTTTTACGGAGCACAGACCCCCCAGGTCCCCAAGATCTGGGCAAGGTCGATTCCATCGGTCGTCCCATCTCCATTGATGTCGCCATCGCCATCGGTTGACCAGGATGCAAGGACGATCGACAGATCCATACCGTCCACTACGGCATTGCCATCGAGGTCGGCCGGGCAGTTATTAGACTCACAGGCATCGGGGATCCCGTTCCAATTCTGGTCAACTTGCGCACCAGAACCCAGTTCACAGGCATCGGAAATACCGTTCTCATTGCAGTCAGGTGAACTTTGACAACTGTCTGGAATGCCATCCGGACGAGCCCCAGATCCACCGTCAGCGAGGTAAGCCTCAAGATCCGCAAGGTCATCTTGAGTGAATTGATCGAAGGACCCACCCGGGTGATCGGTTGGGGAATAAACCATTGATGCGATCATGGTGCGGGTCTTGTTGCGGATGCTGGGACCAGGCCAGGTCTTGCCACCAGAGCCATCGACGTTGTGGCACCCAGCGCAGTTAGCTGAAAGAAGCATGGCCCCCGCTGCGATGTCGCCGATCGGCCCGCCAGCACAGTCAACGGAAACCCCGGATTGGATGTCACACTCATCAGGAATGAGATTGGCATTGCAGTCGAAACTCAGAGCTTCAGCGAGGTCCAATGCATCCTCGATGCCGTTCTTGTTGCAGTCAATCCCCCGTGAAGCGTAGGAGACACTGAGCGTACCTGCGCCCGCTTCGCCGTTGTACCCGCCCAGTCGAATCCAGTACGACTCACCCGCATCGACTGAGAAGTTGGAGATACGAGAGTAGTAGGCCTGGCAGCCTGATTCCCCAGAGCCATCTCCATTGCAGGCGACCAGAACCAGCTGGGAACAGGAATCACCCTGGTACAGAGCCAGAGACGTGTCGTAGGACCCGCCATCACAAGTCGAAAGTGAAAGTGCGCCACTGAGTGTCGGATTGAATGTGAACCAGACATCACGACTTCCCTGCCAGTCCAGATAGGTGCCCTGGCAGAGTTCATCACTGGGGTCCGCCAGTTCCGCGGAGGCCGAACTGGTATTGAACAGGTTGTCACCGAGCACCACTTCATATGCCGTTTCACAGAGGTCGGAACCCGTCTCTTCGGCACACTGAAAACAACCGTCTCCTGGGAGTTCATTGCCATCGTCGCAGGATTCACCTTCTTCGACGATGCCGTTGCCACACACCGGCCCGATGACTTCGGGGATCACTCTATGGATCCCGCCCGAGTCAGAAACCAGATAGAGCTCACCGTCGGTATCGCGTCCGATCGAGAGAATTGAACCAAGGGCACTCTCCCATCCCAGATCTTCGGTGTGGTCCTCGATCGAACCATCCGCCGGGTTGTATGAATACACTCTCCCCGAGCAGTAATCGGCGTAGACAAAACGCCCACTGAGCAGAGGAATCGAACAGCCTCGGTAGACGTGCCCCCCGATGATTGAACAGTTGCCCGCAGAAAGGGTGTGTCGAAAAGTCGGAAAGACGTATTGTGCCGAATTGCCACAACCACTCGAATCGTACGACGCATCACCTTCAAAGCAGTTCCATCCGTAGTTCGCACCGCCACCGCTGCCGGCCATTTCGACGTTGACTTCGTCATCGGATTGAGCTTGCGGATCACTGATCCACAGATCACCGGTATTTCCGTCGAAACTGAACCGCCAGGGATTGCGTACGCCCAGAGCCCATATTTCGTCCCTTACCGCGGGGTTTCCCACGAATGGGTTGTCCGTGGGAATGAAACTTGGTGCGTTGTCGGGGTCCAGACGAAGGATCTTGCCCTGGAGATTCTGCGGATCCTGGCTGCGCCGATTGGCATCACCACTGATACCACCGTCACCGATCCCAACGTACAGCTTGCCATCGGGCCCGAAGGCAAGTCCCCCACCGTTGTTGATGGCGGCGTCCTGAGCCACCGAGAGCAAGGTGAACTCTGAGCCAGGGTTCGTGTAACTCAAGTTGCTTGCAGTAAACCTTGAGATCACGGAATCACCGCTTGAGTCCGTATAGGAGACGAAAAAGTGGTTGTTGGTACTTCCGAACTCAGGATCAAAGGCCATCGACAGCAGCCCCCGATGACTGCCCACACTGACTCGATCTGTGATGTCAAGAAACACCCCAGAAGCACCGCTGGAGGGGTCTTCGTATCGAATCAGTCCACCTAATTCCGTGAGGTAGAGACGTCCGGCGTCCCCTGGAAGTGAGCTCAAGTGCGTGGGGAAGCTGAGACCGCTGGCCACCGGCTCGAGGGGGAGCAGACCATCCTCCACACCTTCACACTCGTCGGGAACCGAGTTGGCATTGCAGTCAGAACTGCCTCCAGACGAAATGTCGTCGAAATCGGAGGTGCCGTTCCCGTTGCAGTCGATGAAACCGATCGTTCCTCCCGGAGTTTGAATGAGGACGGACTCCACATCTGGTCCGGGACCGGGCTTGAAGAGGCCAAGCAATACCGATCCGTTGTCCGGAGAGGCATCCGTAGTGAAGCTGAAGTTGTAGAGGGTGCCCCACCTCAGGGCATTTGCATCAGGGTTTGACGCATAGGTATCAGTTGTCCATTGCACAGAGTTGCTGGTGACTTGAGCGGACCAGTCGGCAGTATCGAATGGCTCTCCACTGTGGTAGTCGACATCGTGAAATCCGAGGTTGTTGACGTTGGCGCCGGGAGTGATCGGAACCGTAAAGCTTCGAATTGCGCGTTCGCTGTTGAGGTTCTGGATCGCATATTCATATGTCCAGCTGCCGGTACTGTTCTCAATGACCTTGCTTCCGACGATGACCAGGCCGTCTTGTTGCAGCTGATGATCAACCAGTTCCACGGAATCGTCGTAGTACTTCCAGGCTCTGATTGCGGGATCTTCACGCTGAGTGGACCCTTGAAGAGACATGCTCCAGTTGGTTCCGCTGCCTGAAATCCCCACGGGTCGCCACGAGGAATTGTTGTTCTGGTTCCCGGAAGCGGCGTCGTCCTGTGCGATGTACTGACCTTCAACCACAAACTGACCGCCTTGCGCTAGGTCAGAGTGTCGGGCCTGCAGACGTTTGTAGATGGAGTTGCCAGTGTTGTTGAGGTCGGTGGCAGGATAGGGATAGACGCCGGTATGCGGATTCACCTCGAATTTCGGACCGAGGCCGGTTTGCGAGCCATTGAGCCCGGCACTGTAGGGATCCGCGCACCCAACCCCCAGATAGCTGGAACTTCCGCTGTCGCACGTCGGACAGCAGAGATTGTTCTGCAAGGCGAAGAAGCCATGCTTGAGCCAGCTTTGGCCGAGCTGCTTGATTGAACCGTCTTTGATCTGGTAGAGGTTCTGGCTGATGACTGGATGCAGGTTGTTGGATGAAATCCATTCCAGTGGCTCAGTTCCGATGTTGCATGAATAGGTACCAACCGCGAAGGCCGATCGGTCACCAACGCTCCCGTAGTCCGTGACGTCGTAGAGGTCACCAACAATGACGTCCGCCCCTGTGGCCGCATCGCAATCAGTACCGCCTCCACCACCGCCGTTGGCGGCAATCTGCGAGAAGGTCAGGGCAAGAAACAGGCACAACATCGCACGAATGCTGATGATCTTCGTCATGGCTCGAACACTCCACCGGAGGGTGCCCACCCCCGAATCATCGGTTTCGGGAAGGACGGACTTGTTTACTGGAACTCTTCGAAGCTAGTTTTTTTCGAGGAGAGTTCCAGTTCAAATTCCGGAGTGGATTGAATTTACCCAGATCACCTGACCTCAAACGAGGCTTGCCTGAACCATGCCAGCCACTAGGGCAGACCCGATCCTCAGGCCAGAACAGAACGGCCAACCTGAGGCAACGATCAGTGAACAGCACCACGCCGTGGGCGATAAAACAGTCGTTTTATAGATCTTGACGATGGAAAGCGATGTCGAGGACTCGAAGGCCAGGATTCACTCGTCGTCTTCTTCGTTCTTCTTCTCGCCCTTATCCTGCTCGCTTCCAATCAGTGCTCCAGAGCCCGCACCAACCGCACCTCCAATGCCAGCCCCGACCGGGCCTCCGATAAGTGCGCCTGCCGTGACGCCGGCACCGGCCCCGATCAAGGCGTCAGACTCGGTGTGGGTCTTGCAGCCAATCACCAGTGAGAGGGCCGTCAGCCCGGAAACAGTCAGCAGAGTCATTCTCGAATGTGCCATTGATAGAGCTCCATGAAGGGGTTTATAGAGCTAATTTATCGACTCAACACGAACCACGTGCCTACTTTCGGTGCCTGATTTAGGAGGGAATAACTGTAATTTTCCCGCAATGCGGGCTTTCAGGTTCATAACCCCAATTTATGGGCTACTTTGAGAACTGAAAGAAAGAACGCACTGTCTGGTTACTCCGCAAAGAGCAGCCAGTACTCTTAACAGGAGATACAGAGATATGACCCTTCGAGCACTTGCCCTGTCTTCGGTGATCGCCACTACTGCCGGTGTGACCATGAACGCGGTTGCAGAGGACACCTATGCAGGCGGCACCGCACTGGTACTCCTCGGTGACCAGTTCACAGCGCCCCTTGGCGCCACCCCCCTTGCAGTCAACCTGCCATTCACGGGAAACCCATTTACTCCAGTAGTCGGCGGTGGACCAGTTCCCCTGTACGAGGCAGCCAGCCTCATTGGTGGCGCACCCACTCCGACCGTCCAGGTCATGAGCGCCACTCGCACCGGTAACGCGGATGGCACCGTCACGGTGACCGTCATCGCGCAAACCCAGGATGGCTCGCCGTTCATCTCTGAAAGTCAACCCCTCTTCGTAGAAACCGCTACTGGAATCCAGGAAGCCAACCGGTTCGTCCTCGATTTCGGCAACGGCTACGAGAACCCCCTGTTCCCCGTTGACGGCGTCAACGGATGCGGTGGATCAGCTGGCATCATCCAAGTGGTCCAGGGCGTCGACTACTTCTTCACTCGCCTCGATGGTTCAGAGAATCTCGAAGTCGGTGATGCCCCGGTCCAGATCCGCGAGGATGGCTCGATGACGTTCGCATGGGGCTTCCAGATCGACGATGCGAAGATCTTCAACCGATGCGGATTCGCCGTGACCTTCACGCCCACTCCCGAGCCGGCAACCCCGTGCCTCACCGACCTCGATGGTGATCGCGAGACCGGTCCCACGGACCTCACCATCCTGCTGGGTGGCTGGGGCACGAGTGAGACCGACCTCGACGACGATGGCACCACCGGCCCGACGGACCTGACCATCCTCCTCGGCGCCTGGGGCCCCTGCGATGACGACCTCGGTGGCACCAAGGATCCTTCCGGTGCCTGCTGTCAGGCCAACGGCTCCTGCACGACGACGACCCAGTCCAACTGCGCGAGCCTGGCGGGCATCTTCTACAGCGGAGAAGTCTGCTACTCGGGATTCGTCTGCCCGTAATCGCGCGGCAACAACTCATTGATTGAAACCTTCATCCCTCGGTGCTCGGCATCGAGGGATGTTTCTTTCATCGTGAGTCGATCGCGAGCTCTATGCCGGCATTGATGCCGGACTGAACCGCAGATTCGATAGAAGGCGTGCTGAACCAGTCACCCGCGACCACCACACCTTCGGGGAGTTCCTCGAGCTGGGGATCGAAAGTACGCCGGGGCAAGGCGTGGGGAACCACGGTGGTGGTGACGTGCGCCCAGCCATCGCAGCTGACTCCCAGAATCGAACCCGCTTCCTCACGGATCTCTCGAATGAATCGCTCGGGATCATGCTTTGAAAGTTCGGGAAAGAGACCCGGTCGAAGACTTGCGTGGATCGAAGTGGTTCCTTCAGGGGCGATTCCAGGAGCGACGAGGCTTGGACAGCACACCAGATTCAGCCGACCACAGCCGCGTCCATTGAGGTAGATCAATCGACCGACAGGAAGGATGGAATCAGCGAGCAGATGGACCGACATGGTCCCATGCCACGCCTCCTGAGTGGGCTCTTCCCGACGACCGAGCAATCGTAAAGCCTCTGGCCGAGGCAGTGCCAGGACGACTGCCCGGGCGGCCAGCTGAGTCCCGTCGCGGAGGGTGACCTGATTGCTCTGGATCGACTCGACGGTTTGGTTCAAGCGGACGCGCGCGGCCAGGGGCCGCGCCATGGCGTCGGCCAAGGATTGCATTCCTCCATCAGGAAGCTCCGCAGCCCCATGGGCAAATCGATCAAATGCGGACAAGAAGCGTACTGCCGGTGCGCTCAATCCCTCATCCAACAGGACGCCTCCGAAGAACGGGCGCAGAAACGACTCCTTGAAGCGCTCACTGAAGCCAAGCTCTGCCATCAGTTCTTCGGTTGACTGGCCCAGATGGCGTTGACGTGGTTTTCGAGCGAATGACCGGCAGCGAGCCACTCCGATGACATCCCGGATTCCGACCAGGCCGCGCCACCAGGGTGCGAAAGCGGAGAGGGGTGCACGGCGCGGATCGATGATCGGACACCGGCCAGACTGTTCCACCACGACGGCGCCAGATACGAATGCATGGCGAGGCAGCTCCTGACGTGGGACCAGGGACTCGAGGCTGGTGTAGTTGGACATCGACACCTGGAACCCAAGCTCGCAGCTGACACCATTGACTCGTCGGCTTCCCAATCGACCACCGACGCGATTTGATGCTTCAACCACCAGGACATCAACGTCGTGGGAGACCAACGTACGTGCACAGCTCAGTCCGGCCAACCCGGCACCGATGACCACAACTGGCAGGCTTGATTCAGATTCGTTCATACCGATATGGTAATCCACCGGAGACAATGTGCTCATATCCCCAAGGTGATGTACGCTTGAGATATGAACGCTTCGATCACTTTCAGGACCGCCCTCATCCTCGGAACAAGCCTGGCCTTCGTCGCTTGCGAACGGAACTCACCGACCATCAGTTCCAGCCGCGACGAAACCGTCACATCCCGGGTCGTGGAGGCAGGATGCGGTCAATGCCTCTTCGACCTTCCCGGGCAGGGATGCACCCTCGCGGTACGGTTTGATGGCCAGGCCTACTACGTTTCCGGAAGTTCAATTGATGACCACGGCGATGCCCACGCAGCCGATGGTTTATGCAATGCCATCCGACCGGCCGAAGCAACGGGTCAGCTCCGGGATGCTGTCTTCGTGGCTGATCGGATCGTCTTGGTTCCGGCAGGCTAGGACAAGGGCATTCACCCCCCCGCCTCTCCGCCTCGCATCAATTCGAGTTGCTCCCATCGATCGTAGAGACGTTTCACAGTCGCCTCCGCATCGTGAAGTTCCTTGAAGAGCTTGGTCGCACGCACGTGATCAGCAAGCAATTTGGTATCTGCCGTGAGCTCTCGAATACGTTGAACTTCCACTTCAGCCTCCTGGATGCTCTGCTCCATCGAGTCATATTCTCGTTGTTGCATGTACCCAAGCTTTTTCTGAGCGCTGGCACCAGGTGATTGGGAGTTACTGGATTTCGAGCCCGCCTGCGAATCCCTGGGCGAATTGGAGTCCTGCTTCCGAGGAGCCGCAGTCTTCTTGCGCTTGCGCAGGTAATCAAGCCATTGGGCCATATCCGGGAGGTGCTTGAACCCTTCAGCATCATCAAGTCCGATGAGCTCGGTGGTGACCCGTTCCAGCATGAAGCGGTCGTGGGTAACGAGCACCAGCGCACCTGGGAACTCGAGCATGGCCTCCTCGAGAACCTCGAGGGAGGGAATGTCCAGATCATTGGTCGGCTCATCCATCAAGAGAACATCAGCCGGCTCAAGCATCAGGTTCGCAATGAGCAGCCGAGCTTGTTCTCCACCGGAGAGAAGTTCCACCCGCGTCGCAAGCTGGTCAGGTTCGAAGAGAAACTTTCGAGCCCAACCGGTCACATGGAGCATTTTTCCTCGGTAGTCAACGGTGTCTCCGACCGGACAAAGCGCTTCCTGCAGTGTCTGAGTTGGATCAAGAGTCCCACGATGCTGACTGAAAACAACCGTTCGTAGATCGGCTGCACGCTTGATGGTTCCGGAATCAGGCTCAAGCTCACCTGACATCAATCGAAGGAGCGTGGTCTTGCCCGAACCGTTGACCCCGAGCAAGCCCAGGCGCTGACCGGGGGTCAGTACGAGGTCCAGTGACTGAAAGAGCATCTTGTCGCCCATGCTCTTGCGCACCGAGTGGAGCGAGAGCAGGCGTTTCGTCTTTCGCTCCGTCGCCTGGAAATCGATCTGGGCAGTCCGCCTCGGGGCCGTGTTTCGCCCCTTGGTGGCTTTGAGTTCCGAACGTCGGCGTTGCGCCTGCTCCACTTGGGTCTTGTTTCGAGTCTGGCGACCCTGAATGCCCTGGCGAAGCCAGGCGGTATCTCTTCGGACCTTGTTGGCAAGTGCCGCCTCGGCCTGGGACTGGGTTTCGAGAAAGTGATCCTTGCGGCGGAGGAATTCGCTGTAGTTGCCCTTGGCTTCAAAGGTGCCACCTGGATAAGCGGGTGAGAGTTCCACAATGCGCTCCGCGGTGTGCTCGAGAAAAACGCGATCATGAGTAATGAAGACCATCGCCGCGCGGGAGTGCCGAACGAAGTTCTCGAGCCAGAGGACTCCTTCCATGTCCAGATGATTTGTGGGTTCATCGAGAAAGAGCAGGTCAGGTTCTGCAGACAACGCGCAGGCCAGCGAAAGACGCTTTTGCCATCCCCCGGAAAGCGAGGACACCGGCCGCGCTGGATCTTCGAAGCCAAGTTTGGAAAGTGCAATCGATGCCTTGGTGTGTCGATCGAGCTCATCGGGTAGCAGAGTGCTCAATGCTTCAGTGACCACCGAAAGTGGAGTTGCCCCCTCGGGAAAGGAATCATCTTGGGCCACGTATCGCATGGTCAAGCCTTTGCGGTGGATCAATTCCCCGGTATCAGGAGGTTCAAGCTCTGCGAGGATCTTGAGCAATGTCGACTTGCCCGCTCCATTGGGCCCGATCAGTCCCAGGCGTTCGCCTTCCTCAATGTGAAAACCAACCCCGTTGAACAGTTCATTCGAAGGGAAAGATTTAGATAGATCACGAGCGGTAAGAAGTGTCGCCATATGTACAGTGCGGTCCCACAGGCACCAAATAGTGCTGCCGACGATCAGAGCGAAGAAAAGTACTGACTATGTTAGCCTCAACCGAACGCTCTGACCCGGGGCTCATCGCTCAACTTCGTGATACGAAATCAACCGCACACTTCTCGATGTCCTGAGGTTGCCGATCACGGCCATGTTGCGTCGACTGATCTGTTTCATTGAATACACAGCCGCCAACCCGTGCAGCGTATGTCATTCTGGCGAACGCCCTCAGCCGGCTCTCGATCCACGCTCCCGTTGGTCAGTTCAATCCAGTCCTCTCTGTTTGAATTGGGACGTACGCCCCCAATGCAGTGTTGTACTGGGTCCTTGGAGTATCAGATCGATCACTTCCCGGATTCGGACTGTTGTTCAACCTGCATTCACTGGGACGTTCTGCACCAGCTGCCGATGTGTCCTGGGCCAGGGGCGGGACCGTTGAGCAGATGCACGTCTCACGTTCTCTCCACGGGAGGCGCAAAACTGTTGGTTCCAGCAGTCTGGCTCATCAGACGCATGCTCTGCTTCTTCATGACCACCTCCTGCGCGGATCTTCTAGTCGAGGAATTTTCGGCCGGGTGCATGGTGTTTGCCTGCCAACAGGTGCGTCAACTTCTGCTGCGGGTTTCTGGTTATCGACCCCTGGGGTGTTTGAATCAATCCCCAAACACCGGGGAAGGCTCTGCCTGCAGGGGGCCGAGCGGTCTTGACAAGGTCTCAACAGGGTTCCATCTCGATGCCTGACGCTCCACTTGGTGGATCAAAACCGACTAGAATATCTGATTCGATCGTGGAAGACCGATTTCGGGGACATCTGGGAACTCAACTCAATGAGGCGACGTTGGCCCATTCTCATCACTTTGCTGCTGCTGAGTGGTTGTACGCCCTATGAGCTCGATGACCTCCGAATGCCCGCGGTCGAGATGCCGGAATCATTCGACTCTCCAGGACCCCAGGTCGTGATTCCAGACCACTGGTGGGTGGCTTTCAATGACCCCGGCCTCAATGAGACGATGCTTCAGGCATTCGTGGGCAACCTCGACTTGAAGCAGGCCTGGGCCAGACTCGATCAGGCCATGGCCACCGCCACCATCGTCGGTGCCCCCATCTATCCTGAAGTGAACCTGGACGGTAGTGCCAATCGACAGCGCACCGACCTTGACGGAAACACCCTCTACAACAACCGTTTTCGCCTGGGACTGGCTCTCACCTGGGAAGTCGATCTCTGGCAGAAGATCGCGAATCGAGCTGAAGCCGCGCGCCTGCAGGCCACGGCGACCCGTGATGATGCCGAGCAGACCGCCTTGCTGCTTTCAGGCACGGTGGTCGATCTTTGGTTCACGATTCAAGAACAGGAACAGCTGCTGGAGGTGCTCGAGGAACAGATTCAATCATCGCGCGACCAGCTCGAAGTGGTCGAGCGGCGCTACGGAAGTGGAATCGGGAGTGCACTCGGAGTCTTGCAACAGCGATTGCAGCTCGCTCAAGTGGAGTCGGAAGTCCCTACGGTGCTCTCCTTCCTCGAGGTGACTCGAAACCAGCTGGCTGTGATTCTTGGACACGCCCCGCAATTTCCGGTCGAGCTGCTGCCCAATCCGGTGCTTCCGCCCCTTCCGCAATTTCCCGAGCTTCCCGCCCCACGCGACCTTCTGGAGAGCCGTCCCGATCTGCGTGCAGCCTACAAGCGACTTGCCGCTTCCGATCTCGAGGTTGCCGCGGCAATTGCTGACATGCTCCCCACGATTCGTCTTTCACTCGAGTCATCATTCAATTCCCCGAGCCTTTCAAGCCTGTTCGATGACACGCTCTCGAGTCTCGGAGGCAGTTTCCTGCAGCCAGTCTTCGATGCGAATCGACGTGGTGCCGAGGTTGATCGCCGGAAAGCGATCCTGCTTGAACAGCTCGAATCCTTCAGTGAGAAGTTCCTCATCGCCCTGCGTGAAATTAAAGATGCCATCGACAGGGAACGAAACCAGATACAGCTGTTGGATGAGATAACAGAACAGATCCGGATCGCCAGCGCACTTCTGGCAGAGGCCAGATTCAGCTACGCAAATGGTCAGAATGAATACCTTGATGTCATTACCGCCATACAGGCACTGCAGAGTGTTCAGAGACGGGAGGTCACGGTTCGCAAGGAACTGTTGGCTACACGTGCGAGCCTCTACCTCGCCCTGGGTGGCAACTGGCTTCGAGTACTTGAACCAGGGGTGAGCCTCAGCGACTCCACCACCCTCCAACGCCAGGACTCGCTTCCACGAACATGACTACTTCATCTGAATACAAAAATTCCCCCACGCCCCCACCCTCCGAATCTCGCAGGCCCCCTGTCGTAGTTCGAAGGGTGGTTGCATTCTTCAGATTCTTGCTTCCCCTGATCGTGATTGCGGCGGCAGGATATGGGTGCCTGCTTCTCATCGGCTCGCGTCCGACTCCTCCTCGGGTCGAGGTCCCCGAGCGGGCTACGTTGGTCGAGACCATGACACCAGTGCCCCAGAACGACCGAGCGACAATCACCGGCTTCGGTACGATTGAACCGCACCGCTTGCTGGCTCTGCAGCCGCAGGTCGGCGGCGAAATTCGTGTCATTGCACCCGACCTGATCCCCGGTGGCCTGATTGCAAAGAATGACATCCTGCTTCAGATTGACACCCTCGACTTCGAACTCGCGTTGGAACAACGCAAGGCAGACATTGCCAATGCAGAGGTGAATCTCCAACTTGCCGAGGCCAGCAGTCTTGTTGCGCAGCGAGAATGGGAGCTGATCGGAGATTCCATCGAGTCCACCGACATCGGGGAGCAGCTCGCTCGCAAGGAACCTCAAAAGCGTGAAGCGGAAGCGATGCTGGCCGCGGCTCGAGGAAAGCTCAAACTGGCTCAACTGGATCTGGACCGAACCACCATTCGAGCTCCATTCAATGCGCTGGTACTGAATGATTCAATCGAACTCGGACAGATCGTCGCCCCCAGGGCGACCATCGCGACCCTGGTTGGAACGGATGAATTCGAAGTCATCGCTTCCATCCCCTTGGCCAAGCTTCCAATGATCCGAATCGACCCCGAAGATCCCGCTCGAAACTCAAGGGCCACCATCAGTTTGGAACTGGGAGAGGGACGTACCCTTACACGCCAGGCCCGCGTGGCTCGCCTTGCGGGCGAGGTAGAACGAACCGGACGACTGGCAAAGGTCATTATCGAGATCCTCGACCCACTCAATCGTGAAGGGGTCCCTGGTCGAGGAAGACTTCTCCTGGGAAGCTACGTCCGTGTGGACATCGAAGGCCCGGAACTTGAAGACGTACTCGAGTTGCCGCGTTCGGTGCTCCAGGAGAACGATACGGTCTGGGTGATGGACGATTCCGGACGCCTTGCGGTTCGCAGCTACGAAGTCATCCTTGGCCGAACGAACACGGTCCTGGTGCAGGCCAGCCTCGAACCCGGGGATCAGATCATCACCAGCCCCCTTGGCATCGCAATCTCCGGCATGCCGCTTGAGACTCTTGAATCGATCAGCTCAGGCACACCAACGGAGTCGGCTGGAGAGAGCAGTCAAGTCGTCGAGGATGCTCCATCGTGAGTCCTCAAGAGTCCAAGTACCGTGGCCCGGTCGCCTGGATGGCCAGCCACCCCGTGGCAGCGAATCTGCTCATGCTCGCACTTCTGCTGGGTGGGTTCTATTCAGCATTGAGCATAAAACAGGAGGTCTTTCCTGAATTTTCCCTCGATGTGATCGGGATATCCATCCCCTACCCCGGGGCGAGCCCTGAGGAGACGGAGAAGGGCATCCTGATGGTCACCGAAGATGCGGTCCGGGGCATCGAGGGAGTCAAGCGGATCACTTCGACCGCAGGCGAGGGCCGGGGCTCGGTCAGTATCGAGCTGCTCGCCTCTGCGGACATCGATCGTGCACTTCAGGACGTCAAGAATGCGGTCGATCGGATCGTGACCTTTCCCGAGGATGTCGAACGCCCCACCGTCTCACTTCTAGAAAATAGAAACAAGGTCGTCACCCTTGGAATCTACGGGCCGTATTCGGAAAAGATTTTGCGGGACATGGCCGAGCTCATTCAGGACGAACTGTCGATACGAGACGACATCACCCTGACCGAACTCGGTTCATCCAAGGGCCTTGAGATTTCAGTGGAGATCTCCACCGACACTCTTCGTTCCTACGGAATCACGCCTACCGAAGTCGCCCGGAGAATCAAAAGCTCTGCGGTCGAGATTCCCGCCGGCAGCTTGAAGACTGATGCCGGTGAAGTCTTGATTCGCACGACCGAGCGACGCGACTACGGTCGAGAGTTTGCGGATATTCCAATCATCGCCAATCCTGACGGATCGGTGGTCCTGCTGGGCGAGATGGCTTCCATCAACGACGGCTTTCAGGACGTGAACCTAGACAATCAAGTCAATGGGATGCCTGCGGCCACCGTTGACGTGTACCGGGTTGGATCCGAATCCCCGATATCGATTTCAGACGCCGTCACTGAATATCTGGTTGAACTCGCACCCGAACTTCCGCCTGGAATGACCGCAGAGATCATCCAGGATGAATCAATCGCCTACCGAGACCGAATCAACCTGCTCCTGCGCAATGCGATACTTGGCCTGTTGCTGGTCTTGTTGATGCTGGGACTCTTCCTCGAACCCCGGCTTGCCTTCTGGGTCACCCTCGGCATCCCCATTTCCATCCTCGGATCCTTCCTGTTTCTCAGTTCAACTGAAGCCTCCATCAACATGATCTCGCTTTTTGCGTTCATCGTGACACTGGGGATCATCGTGGACGACGCCATCGTTGTCGGCGAGAACATCTATGAAAAGAGAGAACAAGGGATGTCGGCCCTGGAAGCATCGGTTCAAGGCGCGCGAGAGATCGCGGGCCCCGTGACCTTTGCAGTTCTGACGAACATGGTTGCATTCGCTCCGATGTTGTTCGTCCCGGGCGCAAGCGGTCGGTTGTTCCTGCAGATCCCTGCGGTGGCGATATCCGTCTTCCTGATCTCCCTTGTCGAATCGATCTTCGTCCTACCGGCACACCTCGCCCACTCCCCTCGTCGCACTCTGTTCTGGCGCCTGGTATCACTGCCATCCGACTACTTCAGTCGAGCGCTTGGCCGATTCATCAATACTGTCTACACCCCAGTGGTACGCCTCGCGACGAGAGAGCATTACCTGACAATTTCGATCGGCGCTGGAATGCTCGCGCTTTCGGTCAGCATGGTGATCGGAGGCTGGCTTCCGTTCACGTTCCTGCCCGCCATCGATGCTGACTACATCAGAGTCAACGCGCGGCTGCCAGTGAGCGTTCCATACGAACGCACGCTCGAAGTTCAGGGCCAGGTCCGTACTGCGCTGGAGACTACGATCCAGGAATTTGGTGGAGACTCCGTGATAAAGAACGTCCAATCCGTGAGCGGTGGACGCGTCAGCGGCAGCGGGCCGATTTCTCGCTCCAGCAGCGGAAGCACCAACCTTTTCGGCCTCAGAGTCGAGCTCGTCCCCGAATCCGAGCGTAACTTTTCGGCCCGCGAGTTCAGTCAAGCCTGGAGCGAACAGACCGGCGAACTTGCGGGAGTTGAAAGCATATCGTTCACCAGCGAGATAGGGCGACCGTCAGGTGCAGCAATAGACGTTCAGTTGAGCCATCGCGATCCAACGCTTCTCGACGCAGCCAGCACTCGGTTGGCAGACATCCTGCGAGGGTACGCTGGGATATCAAGTATTGACTCCGGTGTCGCTCGAGGGAAGCCACAGCTGAATTACGAACTGACTCAGGAAGCCCGCAGTCTCGGCCTGGATTCGATGGAGCTCGCGCGTCAGACCAGGAGCTACCTCTTTGGTGCAGAGGCCCTTCGACAGCAGAGGGGTCGTAACGAGATACGAGTCATGGTTCGACTCCCCGAATCGGAGCGGACGACCCTGCACACACTGGAAAACCTCCTGCTTCGTGCTCCAGATGGAACCGAGATTCCGCTTGCTGAAGCGGTGGATGTGACCGAAGGGCGCGCCTACACCTCGATCTATCGCACCGATGGCCGAAGGGTGAATTCAGTCACTGCGGACATTGATCCGTCAGTCACCACCGGCAATGCAGTGGTCACCGAACTTGCAGACGACGCGATGCCTCTTCTGGTCCGTCAGTTTCCAGGACTCACCTGGAGCTTCGAGGGTGAACAGTCAGAGCAGTGGGAATCCCTTTCCAGCCTGGGGACCGGATTTGCCTATGCAATGTTCGTTATCTACGCACTTCTTGCGATCGCTTTTCGCAGCTGGAGCCAGCCATTGGTCGTGATGAGTGCGATTCCATTCGGCATCATCGGGGCGATCATCGGACACCTTATCATGGGATACGGCATCAGCATCATCTCCATGTTTGGCATCGTCGCACTCTCGGGCGTCGTGGTGAATGACTCGCTGGTCCTCTTGGTAACGGTCAATGACTATCGACGGAAGAATCCAGAGTGGCCGACAGCTCGTGTCGTCTGTGCCGCTGGAGCACGTCGCTTTAGGCCAATCCTGCTCACCAGCGTGACCACCTTCTGCGGGCTGCTGCCGATGATCTTCGAGACCTCGGTTCAGGCTCGTTTCCTGATACCCATGGCGATCTCCATCGCGTTCGGAATCATCTTTGCAACCTTCATCATCTTGCTCATCGTCCCCGCGCTCTACCTGGTGCTTGATGATGCCATCCGATTGCGAATCTGGCTGCTTGGTGAGAACGATGATGAACACAAGATGGATGAAGTCTCGGCGAAATCCTGACCACTCACCCCCCCACTGCGCCGCGCACTGAAAACACCTTGACCAGCGAACGAAATCATTCTGCGAGCCTGCGGGGAATCACTTCCGCGTGGTGGCCACTTGCCTTGAGCTGGCTGTTGATGGGTATCGAACTCCCGATGATCAGCTCCGTGGTGGCTCGGCTCCCAGACCAGACCATCCAACTGGCGGCATTCGGAGGAGTGGTCTTCCCTCTTGCCCTGCTGGTTGAAGCCCCGGTCATCATGATGCTCGCTGCGTCAACCGCGCTCAGCACCAATGCAGAGGCCTATCAGGTCCTCAAGCGCTTCATGATGCGAACTGCTCTGGTCATGACCCTTCTCCACGTGGCCTTTGCATTCACCCCCCTCTACGACCTGGTCCTTGTACCGCTACTGGACATGCCAGAAGAAGTCATAGAGCCAGCTCGAATGGGCTTCATGCTGATGCTCCCCTGGACCTGGGCCATTGCCGACCGACGCTTCCATCAGGGAGTTCTGATTCGTTTCGGCCAACGCAGTGCCGTCGCGGTTGGTACCGGGGTTCGACTGATCACGACCATTTTCGTCCTGTTCGTTGGCTGGATGATCCAGATCGAAGGCGCACTGCTTGCGGGTGCCGCCCTTTCAGTGAGTACGATTTCAGAAGCAATCTATGCCCGAATACGTGTGCGACCGGTTCTCCATGGAGCCTTGCTGGAAAATCCGATCAACTCCCGTGTAGTACGCGGCCGTGCACTTTGGAAGTTCTACATCCCACTCGCAATGACCCCTTTTCTGCAACTGGCCATGCAACCAATTGGAGCCGCGGGAATCGATCGAATGCCCAATGCAGTGACGTCCCTGGCAATCTGGGCTCCACTGAGTGGCTTGGTCTTCTTTTGTCGCAGCCCGGGAGTTGGCTACAACGAGGTAGTCATCGGTTACTGCACCCGTCCAGAATCTCGTCGAGCACTTCGACGGTTCGCCTGGATGATGGGTGGAGCCTTCTCTGGCCTGCTTGCACTGCTCTCACTCCCCTGGATTGCTCAGATCTGGTTCGGGGAGATCATTGGGTTGAAGCCAAAGCTGGTTGAACTGGGCCTGACGAACATCTGGATTGCTCTCCCCATCCCCCTGATGACCTTTCTCCAGTCGTACTACCAGGGGGTGATCGTCAACGCCCACCGGACCCGATTCATCACGGAATCGGTCGCTATCTACGCACTGGTCACCTTGGTGGTGATCGTGGTTGGTGTCTGGTCGAGCCCCCCCCATGGGATCACGGTGGTGATGGTCGCCACGACCCTGGGAAACCTGGCCCAGACGGCATGGCTCTGGCTGAGGTGCACCAGCCATGGTCTCGAGCAGCAGAGATCAAATACTCAGAACGAATAAATGTGATTGGTTCCGAACCGAACCAACGATAGAGTGGGTTCTGGAAAGCAAATTGCCCCTGCGCGAAGGAGTCCCCCATGTCCAAGAAGAAGCTTCAGCAACAGAAGAAGAAGATGCGTGATTTCAAGAAGAAGAAATCGGCGGAAGCTCGTCGACAGGCGAATCGTGAAGATTCGTCGTCAGAGGACAAACCCCTGCCCCGGGGAGGCATGCGATCGGAGTTTGCCGCGAATAAGACGGGGACTCGGTCAATGGGTGCCGGAGGCGGAGGCGGAACTCAGATGCACCGCCCACAGGGTGGCTGATTCGAGCCGGCCGCAAGTTCACGAGCTCGTGCTCTGCGCCCCCCCAGGCAACCGAAGCACGATCGACTGCCCAAGTCTGAGGCCCAGCCAAGTGGCCAGCAGACCACCTGCAATGCTGCCCAGTACATTGATCAGCAGACTCAAATGGTGCCCTCCATCCTCGAGCTGCATCGAAATGAGACTGAACAGGCTGAAAGTCGTCATCCCCCCCAGCAGGCCGGTGATCAAGATGCCAGAGATCAGCTGAGCCTTCACGTCTTTTTCAAACTCCCGCACGACCGGGGCGGTCGGGTCATCCTGAGGCCACCAGCCGCTCGCAGCCAGCGGTTCGGACAGCTTTGATCGAGACATGCGGCTCGGGAGGTCTCGGTTGAAGACGTACTCGATCCAGAAGAAGAGAACCCCGATGAGGAAACAACCGAGCACGTTGACGATCATGATTCCGATGAATTCCGAAAGGCCGATGACGTTGTGAGCGAGGTATCCGATCAGGTGCCGAAGCAAGGCACCGAGTGCGCCGCCAAAGCCAATTCCAAGGATGAGAATGAAGGTTTTCACGTGACCGCCAGGCTTCCGAGCGCCCATCCGCCCAACACCGCGAAATAACAACCCACTACTGACACCACAAGATTGACGGCAAGATGCCAGCGGTTTTCAATCGCCAGAAAAAAGTTGTCAAGGGAGAATGAACTGAATGTGGTGAACGCCCCACAAAAACCCACTGCGCTGAAAGCCAACAGTTCGCCCAGTTCTATCGTCTCGGTCGCACGAGCGGCGGGTGAGAGGTTGCTGAGCCGAAGAGCCGCAAGGTCACCCCCGATCCAGGCCACCGAAAGCCCTATGAGAAAGCTGCCGAGCAGATTAACCGCGAGAATGCCGCACCAGCCTGGAAGCCGGGTTGAAGAAGCGATGAACCCCTGTACGAGAAAACGACAGATCGCTCCGAATGAGCCACCAATCATGACCAGCGGAATGGCAAGAACCAGTGTCATCTGCAGTGATTCCTGAAACAGGAATTCCAGTCAAGCGAAAACAATCTTCCTCATGAGTCTTGCAACTGAACTCGGCTACGTCAATTCGATTGCACCTGAACGAGCAGGCATACGGAGAAGTGAAGAATTGCCTGGGCATACTCGATATTTTCCATGAGACTGATCAGGTGACAATCAGACCAGACCGATTCCAGTTGGCCGCCTCTCCACGATCTGGACTGCTAATCCACTTGTCGCTTCGACCCGCATCGATATGTTCAGGGCGATCGTCACGCTGGCGATGATGCGTCGGAACCAAACAGGCGAACTCGCTGCGACTTCTTCAGGCTCGACGGGGTTCGATCAAGATCGAGGCCGGACAGTTGAAACAGATCGCGAGGGTTGATCAAAACGGAACCACGGTGCCCCAGTGCCCACGAGCTGTGAATGCAGTCTCCTATGGCAAGCGTCGAATACAGCCTTCCCCAGGAAATCATGCTCGGTACATACTTTCAGTGCGGAGCTGGAGCCGCCTGCGGCGGCAGACCTCCGACATGGGAAACAGAACCATCGGTCGCTTGAGTTGAACGAATGGTGCCTGTAAAAGCGGGCGAAGGGGCTCGAACCCTCGACATTCAGCTTGGAAGGCTGACGCTCTACCAACTGAGCTACACCCGCAAAGCCACTCTGAGGAAACCTCAGGAGGAAGTTCCATAGTAGTGCGTCGAGGACCATTTGTCTCGCTTGTCCGATCCGCCAATATGAATTTGCTGGAGACACTATGCGAGCAGTGCTGGTGAGGGGGAACTGCAGGTCGCCGCTCCAAGAACCGCCAAGGGACGATTCAGTCATGCACGCAGGGAAGCCCCCGCAGCTGCCTCCCGGATCACCCAACAAATGCTATCCAAAGCAGCAATATTCCCAGGGAGAGGAGTGTCACAGGTATTCCCATTCGAGCATGGCGCCAGAAACTAATGATGATTCCGTGTTTTCCCGCTTCGCGAACCATGATCATGTTTGCGAGACTCCCCACGACTATGAAATTACCGGCAAATGTGCTTGCAACCCCCAGGATGACCCCGGCATCCGGAGTATGAGCAGGGACGACCTTGATCAGCAGGAGCACCGCTGGAATATTGTTGACCAGATTCCCCAGGATCGTGACCGCAATGGTCATCTGCCAGCCTGAACTAAAATCAACTCCATACGTACCAAGCCGCTGAACCACTTCGGACGGAATACTCGTGGTGTTGAAGCAGTTGACCACTACGCCCAGCGAGACGACCAGCGCCAGCAAACTCCAGTCCACTCTTCCCAGAATGGCATCGGTGGAATACACACGATTGAGCAGAATGATCGCCGCGATGCAAAGCACACTCACTGGGCGCGATATCGGCATCACAAACAAGACGATCACCGCCAACAGTCCAGCCACACCCAGGGACGCTGCAATCGGGTGAAACTGAGATGGAGCGGAACGGGTCCGGTAGGTCGACTCTTCAAAGGCCTGTCGCCCTTCCTTGGGAAGATGGATCGGATTTTGAAGCTTCTCGCCGAAGAGGACGATGGTCCCCCATGCGACGAAGAAGGCCGCCAGTACCGGCACGATCGACCAGGCAAGGTGCCGGGTAAATGAGACGTCGAACGCGCCGGCCAAAATCATGTTCTGCGGATTGCCGATGATCGTCGAAGCAGAACCTATGTTTGCGGCGAAGGTGCATCCCAAGAGAAATGGTATTGGATGAAACCCCCGTGCATCGAGCCTTTGCAGCAATACCGGGGTGAAGGCGAGAATCGCGACGTCATTCGTGATGAGTGCGCTGGCCACTGCACACGAAGCCATCGCCAAGAGCAGGGTGAGCCTTGGCCCAAGTCGTTTGGGGATGATCTTCGTGGCGACCTTGATGGTCAGACCGCTTTGCGTCAATTGGGCGACGATAACCATCAAGGCCATCAATGTGATGACCGTGGACCAATCGGTCTGAGTCATCGCATCGTGAAATTCCATCGAACCAGTGGCCAGCATCGCTGCCGCACCCACCAATGCGATCCCCGCACGATCGATCCGCAGTCCGGGAATCCGACCGATTGCAAGTGCGACGTAGCAGATGATGAAGATAATCGAGACCAGGATGACTCCTGATTCATCTGTCGCAGCCTTGGTGAGTTCGTCGGTGTTCATACAAGAAAGAGTACTTCGGGTTTATCCAAAGACCTCGGGCCTGCTTTTAGCATTTTTTCAGGTTTTTCAAACCCGCAATCGGGCCTTTCCTGCAAGTGACGTAGACTGAATTTATGAGACAAACCATCCTAATTTCGATCTTGCTCGGACTGGTGCCTGGTGCGGTCAATGCACAGAACATCGATTTCATGCACGACGGCCTCCAAAGGGAATACCGACTCCATCTGCCGGAGAACCTGCCCGAATCAGCGCCCCTGGTACTGGCTCTTCATGGATACAGCGGATCCAACAACGACATGATCAGCAATTTCGGTTGGACCGAACTTGCGGATGAGCGAGGCTTTGCCGTTGCATGCCCAAATGGCACGCGTGACCAGTGGAACAACCGGTTCTGGGATGTCGACTACGCCTTTCATGGACAATTCGACATCGATGATGATGGATTTCTCACCGCGCTCGCTCTCCACCTCCAAGAAGTACATGGATTGGATCCGGATCGCACCTTTGTGACCGGCTTTTCAAATGGTGCCGAAATGTGCTTTCAGCTGGCCTGCCGAGAATCGGAGACATTCAAGGGATTCGGCCCAGTCATTGGAATGATGCTGGACTCCCTCTTCACCAATTGCAATCCCGATGTGATTCGACCGATCATCTCGATGAACGGCACCGCCGACTCCGTAACCCTTTACAACGGAGACATGAACAACAGTGGAGGATGGGGCGCGTACAGATCAATCCCTGAAACGATGTCGTTCTGGGCGGACCTGCTCCAGACGCCGTTCGTCAACAGTCAGGTGCTGTCCGACATTGACCCGTCGGATGGCAGCACCGTTCGACTGGACAAGTACCTGGGACCAAATCCTCCGAGCCTCTGGTATTACCTTGTGATCGGCGGAGGGCACGACTGGCCAGGACAGTCTGGCAATATGGACATCAATGCGACGATCCAGGTGTGGGACTTCTTCGATGCAATTGTCACGGAGGATCCTCCACCGGCAGCGGACTTCAACCAGGACGGAAAAGTGAACGCACTCGATCTTGCATTCCTACTTGGAGTGTGGGGACCCAGTAATGCACAAGGCGACATCAATGGGGACGGAGCAACCAATGGCCTGGACCTCACTGAACTCCTGGCCGCCTGGACGGGCTGAAGCTGATCCGTACAGTCGTCTTTGAAGGGCTCGAAATCAGAAGTTTGATGGCAGTTCGCTCGCCCTCATGGCGAGTCGTTGCAGAGGACATCCTGCCTTGGATCAAATCCGGG
Organism: Planctomycetes bacterium TMED75; assembly: GCA_002171655.1. Classification (GTDB taxonomy): domain Bacteria; phylum Planctomycetota; class Phycisphaerae; order Phycisphaerales; family SM1A02; genus UBA8087. The sequence continues at coordinate 30,517 of NHEC01000063.1, read as the reverse complement.
TCAAAGCTGGCAGACTGAATGAGGCAACGAGTGCGATAGAACTGAATGGCCAGCCTGTTCCTGGAGACCGGTACTCCTCAGACGAGGTAATCAAGACCGTACAGGAGAAGAGAGGTCTTCTGAGGTGTGTCTATGAAGTGCTGGTACGCAACTCCCACAAGGCCCTGGATCATCATTTCTGCTGCAATGCAGAGAACAATGAATCCCATGATTCGTGACATGGCATTGAGCCCCGCCTTGCCAAGAAAGCGAAGCAGCGCGGGAGCGAAGCGAAAGCAAAGCCAGGTCAGAAGCCCAATGATCGGAATGACTGACCCAACAACCAGCCACTCGATAAGACTGTCTTCAGATTGAGTGATTTTCACCGCAGCGGTCACCACTACGGAAATTGCGCCAGGCCCGGCCACAATCGGCATGGTCAGAGGGACAAATGAGACATCTTTTTTTTCCTGCGCCTCGACATGCTCGGCTTTGGTGACCTTTCGCTGATCCTTGGGAAAGAGAAGCTGCCAACCGATCACGCCAATGATGAGACCGCCGGTGATGTTGACTGCGTGAATGGTAAAACCAAAGAACTGGAGTATGTAGGTGCCGGCGAGGAAGAAGACCAGCAGCAGAATCGTCACATAGATTCCACACTTCAGAGACTGCCGATTGCGCCAGCGGGGGTCATCTCCATCAGTGATCGCAAGAAAGACTGCAACCATTCCGAATGGATCTGTGATCACCAAAAGAGAAATAAACGCTGAAATGAACAGTGAGCCTAGTTCCACAGAGCAGCTTCCCCCACTGGTCTTTCAGGCCAGCAGTTTCAATCTCGTTGGAACAGCGTAACTGTTCAGCCGACAGCCTGTTCGTGACGCTGAACGATGGAGGGCCATTCTTTCTTAATTTGCCCTGCCCATTCCGCAATACGAGGCTCCGTGAGATCGTCCTGGGTGTCTTCATCGATGGCAAGGCCGCAGAACAGACCATCAATGACTCCAAGCGAAGCATCGAATTCATGGGAATCTGTGGAAGTGAATCCAATACCGCCGGTCGCGCCGCATTCAAGGAACTTCTTGTAGAGAATACCCATGGCGTCCTGGTAGGTGTCAGCATAGGAGCATTGATCTCCGACTCCGATCATCGCGATCGAAGAACGAAGCTCGACGCCGTCTAAGTCATCGTAGACGTCGCTCCATCCGTACTCGAGCTCCCCCACGTCCCAGGTGGGAATGGCGGAAATAATGAAATCCCAGTTGTTCAGATCGGATGCTCCGATCTTGTTGACGTCTATGAGCTCGACCTCGATCTCAGGCTTCAGTGCCTCGACGATGAGCTCTGCGACGTGCCAGGTTCTTCCAGTACAGGATCCATAAATCAATGCCGATTTCACGCAAGCGCTCCGATGAGGTCCAAGGGTTCATTTCCGCTGTTCGCCTTCAACAACAGTGAAGGACTCAAGAGAACTACTTCCAAGCGAAGCAATTCGTTGAGATTCATTCTCAGCACTTTAGCGCCTCCAACATCGACAGGGGCGGTTTCGTTGAAATCCAATGCAAACTCCGATCAAGAAATGGCGATTCCACCAAGAAGGCCGACCACTGACACTGACTTCATAATACAGTCGTTTGAATTGAGTTTCATCGAGCCTGGCGAGAACAAATCGCACATTTTCAACGCTTCTCGCAACAGGCATTCACTTGCTGGGATGAAGGGACGATCAAGGGCTCATCACCGAAATCAGCACGCCCAACGGAAAAAAAGCAACCATGTGCCAATCAGGAACCTGCCAGCAAATCTGTTCGAAGTCAAACTCCACCAACCGCTGCTGCAAGGCGACTCCGTTCACATCTCTGAGCTTTGAGTCCAGGAAGCCTCTCATTCGGGAATCGAACCGTGTCGGATGTGATCCACACCCGCACGCGGCCGGTACTGGCTCATCGAACCGAGCTGAGCAATCAACCGAACCCATCCTCCAGCAGTGTGCCTGAGCACTTGGGGGAGGGAGGCTGTCGCTTTGGAATGATAGAGTACGTGCAACAAGTCCACCGCACTCGATCGAGGAGACATCATCAGAGATTCAGCTGTATTCGGATCGTTCGAGACCGAAAAAACAAACGGATTCCTGGTTGAAACGCCGTTGCATCTTTTGGTCACCGAAACACTACACTGATACATGTCTTAATCGCTCAATCGGACCCCCCAGCACTCATGAAGTCAAGACGACAGCTCATCATCTTTTGGTTGATTGGCTGTGGCTTGGTCGCCCTGATCTCGGCAGAACTCCTGGTGCGCTTCGGTATCGGCCTGGGCGATCCACCTCTCTGGCAGCTTGATCCGAAGATTGAATACTTTGCCGAGCCTGGGGAGTACCAGCGCTTCGGCAACAGAGTGGATTACAACGCTTTTTCAATGCGATCGGATGATTTTTCGGAGACAAAGACCGATCCCGAGGAAGTACGGGTCATGGTCATCGGCGACAGCGTCGTCAACGGCGGCAGCGCGCTCGACCAGTCGGAGTTGGCCACGGAAGTCGCCCGCACAATACTTGAAGACAAACTCGGTCAGCCGGTAGTCATCGGTAATATTTCCGCGGGAAGCTGGGGTCCTGCGAATCAGTTGGAATACCTCAGGCGATTTGGGACATTCGACGCAGACCTGGTGATCCTGGTCTCCCATACCGGAGAGGTCGATGATGCGCCAAAGTATGACGTTCAGCTCGGCGTTACCCAGGCGATGACTGACAGCAAGCCCTTGCTGGCCATTCAGGAACTTGTCGGCCGCTATGCAATGCCTTACCTGGTGGAAAAAATAAAATCGATGAGCCCTGGCTCGGGCAAGATCGGCCCCAGCCAAACAGAGGAGTTCGAATTCACGACCAGACCCGAGATGGAAGCAATCGATGAACTCATCGCCGCTTCGGGTGCGGACTTCAAGATTTTCCTTCATCCGCGTGGAAGCGAACTCAGCGCGGAATCGAATCCCAGGGCCCAGGCAATCGAAGCGCTGGCCCGGGAGCGATCGATCCCTCTCTACAGACTGGCTCCTCGCTACCAACACGAACGTGACAAGGGGGATCAGATCTACTTCGGCGACATCCACCTCAACCAACGCGGCCAGGAGCTGCTGGCTGAGGAGATCGTAGATGCCGTGCAGGCCTGGTCACTGGAGTCCAATGGAGGCGATGAAGCAGCGAGCACCACTTCCCCGACAGTCCCCTGAACATGCTTCACAAGATCAGTCCGCCGGTAACTCACTCTGCTCGCCGAAGACATCCGGAAGTGAAGTGCGCAGGGTCTTCGAAAGCGCCTCGTATCCCTCGGGATTCAGATGCAAGGCATCCTTCGAGTAGGCGGGGTCCACCTGCTCCTCGGTACCAAGCACCCCTCCCAGATCAAGCACTTCATTGGCGGGAACGATCTCGCCTTGACGCAGTGCGGCATTCATCCCCGCGACTGCCTGATTGATTCGAGGTGTCCAAATCACCCGCCGAGCGAGGCGCACCGAACCTGGAGGCAGAATGGTCATGATCCTGACGTCCGCGCCCGCAGCGACCAATCGATCACGAATCACTTGAATCGCTTCTCGTGTCGCCTCAACGATTTCATCCTGGGATCGGTCGGAATACCCGATCGTCTTGAGGTCATTGATTCCGATCTGAACCAGAACAGTACGCCCCGAAAGGTCTCCGCCGTAGAGACCAAGACAGCCTGCAAGCTGTGGTGCGGTGAGGCCACCGACGCCAATGGAGACCGTGGAACAGGTTTCAGATTCCGGAAGGGGCGCCCATTGTGCAATTCTTGAATCGCCCAGAAGCACAAGTCGCGAATCCGAGGATTCCAGCGAGGGAATGATGATCTCTGCCGCGACCGGGTCGGCTCTGATCTGAGCGGTGTTGCGCACTTCACGAAGGCCCCCAATCGAAAGGCCGACGAAGATACCGACAAAGCCGCAGACCAACGCTAGGAAAGCCGCACCGAGCAGGACCGGCCGGCGCACTGGGGCAGGGGAAGAATTCTCACCAAGATCAGGACCGGTACGTGGCGGCATGACACTCATCGGGCTTGACTCCGTTTCAGCTCAGACACTCTTTGATCAGGCCTCGTGAACCGCGGCCTTGATGCCGGCAAAGTCAACTTGCACTCCACCATCTTCACTGACCCAGACGTAGGTGAGTTTTCCTGACCGATCAACCACGAAGGCAGCACGCTTCGAGACGCCCTTCTGACCGAATTCATCGTCGTGCAGCACTCCATATTCTCGGCAGACGTCCTTGTTGAAATCGGAGAGGATTGAAAACGGCAGCTGTTCGATCTCCCTGAATTTCTGGACCACGAAGGCGGAGTCCACGGAAATGCCGAACACCTTTGCACCAAGGCCGGACCACTCAGACCAATCCTTTGCAATCGTGCAGAATTCGGTCGTGCAGACCGAACTGAAAGCGAACGGAAAAAACAGCAACACCACTGGGCCGTCATCAAAAGCGGCACCAACGTCGATCATCTGACCGGGTGCTTCGGGGAGGGTGAACGCGGGGGCTGTGTCAGTGACTTGAAGACTCATGAGTCGAGAGATTCCTTGAAAGCTGGTAGGTAATGGGGAGATCGGATAATCCGACCGGTGTTCATTCGATTCCGGGTGTATCAGGTGAAAGTTCACGGCGGACGATCTTGCCGGTCGCATTACGCGGAAGGGCTTCGAGGCAGCGGACTTCACGCGGAACCTTGAATTGTGCGAGTCGATCGCGACAGAAACTGCGCAGTTCGGTGGCATCAAATGTGGCATCGTCCGCCAACTCCACGAAAGCAAGCGCTACTTCGCCACGGCTGGGATCCGATTGCCCGATGACCGCAGAGTCCTTGATTGAGGGATGAGCGTTGAGAACCTCCTCGATCTCTCGGGGAAAGACGTTCTCACCACCAATGATGAGCATCTCCTTGATTCGACCGGTGATTGCGAGGAACCCATCAGCGTCAAGCTGGCCCATGTCACCGGTACGGAAAAAACCGTCTTCATCGAAGACGGCGCGCGTCTCTTCTTCAAGATTGAAGTAGCCCTGCATCACGTTGGGGCCCTTGATTCGCACTTCCCCATCCTGTCCGGACGGAAGAATCGAGCCGTCCTCCTCGGAGACGATTCGGCATTCAATTCCCGGCAGGAATCGCCCAACGGTCCCCCGTCGATTCTCCCAGGGTAGGCACCAGTTCGTCACGGGGGCGGTTTCTGTGAGCCCATAGCCCTCACAGATTTCGCGACCGGTTTTTTCCTTGAACGAGTCGTACACCGCGTCACTGAGTGGCTCCGCCCCTGAAACTAAATACCGGAGGGACTCGACATCGTCCGCACAGAGCTTCTTTTGCATTCTCAGTGCGTTGTACATCGCGGGAATCCCAAGCATCGCCGTGGGGCGGTGCTTACGGATCAGTTCGAGGACCTTCTTGGGTATGAAGCGTGCGGAATAAACCACCCCACATCCCACTGACAACGGCATGAGTGTCAGGACGGTCATGCCGAAGGAGTGAAACTGAGGCAGCACTCCGATGAGCACGTCCTTACGACTGAACTTCGCCCAGGTCCGGACCTGCTCGACGTTGGCAGTGAGGTTTCCATGGGAAAGCATGACTCCCTTAGGCTTTCCTGATGTTCCTGAGGTGTAGAGGATGACGGCGGTGTCCTCTTGAGCACAATTCCGTGCACGCTTCATCGGTGGAATCCCGAGCTTCAATGACTCCAGGCGAATTGGAGTGAGCCCTTCGGGCAGCCCGCCCACGAAGTCGATCATCTGGTCGACCGTGATCACCGCATCCAGGCCTGCGTCACGGGCGACGTACTTGAGGTCATCTCTTGAAAGCAGGTAGTTGAGCGGAACCGCGGTACGCCCTTCTCCCCAGACCGCGATGAGAGACGCCGGAAAAAGACCAGAGGTTGGCAGCATGATTCCTATTCGTTGCGCATCCGTGGTCTCCCGTATGGCTTTGCCGATGTGCTTGGAAAGCAGCCACATGATGACGCCCCGCCAAGTGCGCTGGTCGTCGACGACGACTCGCCTCAGGGGTGAGCGAAGCAGGTTCAAGCGAATACGTGTCCCAAGGTCCTTCATGACTCGGTACGATACGTCACATGCCCCGACCTCGCTTATTCTGGACTACCGGACACCGGGTACTGACATCGCTCATTCTCCTGGCGACCCTGGGGGCCCTCTTCGGATGCGGCAGCACTCGAGCGGTCTCGCTCCAGCCGGCGATCTCCGCCTACGAGGCTGGCAGGTACCAAAGTGCCTACGACCAAGCCCGAAAGGCACGTTTGGAGGCAACGGGTACCCAGAAATCCGAATCAGCGTACGTGGCCGGCCTGTCAGCCATGAAACTGAACCGACCAGTCACCGCACGGTCCTTGCTTGAAGAGGCGACATCGTCTTCAGACAAACGGGTTGCGGGGCGTGCGAACGTTTCGCTTGGCACCCTGCTTCTGGAGGACGGGGACCCCCTCTCCGCCGCTCAGGCCTACGATCGGGCCGCGGACCTCCTGTCTGGATCCGACGCAGCTCGAGCCCGCCACCGTGCAGGCCTGGCGTATGAGGCCGCGGGAGCCACTGAAGCGGCAAGACTCCGCCTCGCCGACACCGATGACTTGGAATCAATCACGCCGGGTCGTTTCACCATCCAGGGTGGTTTTTATACCGATCGATTGCGGGCTGTCACTCGAGCTCAGCAGCTTTCCAGTATCGGCCGGAACTGGTCTATCGGCCCCGCCCAAGTGGTTCCCACCACAGTCCGAGGCACCTCTGGATACGCGGTCCAGATCGGTGATTTCTCCAATCGAACCGATGCGGAAATGACTCGTCGCCAACTCGGTGATGAGAAGACCTTCGTAACGAAGGTTGCCCGCCTCTGATCCCATTGTTTCGCAGAGGCTGTGGGATCTAGAATCCGCTCTTCTGCGTAGAGACCTCAGTCGGAAGTCGGGGTTCGGCATCAGGGATTGCCCCCCTCATCCAGGAAGAGCTGATTCATGTTGATCCCAACAATACTGCTCATTGCGGTGACTTCACCCCTCGTCATTGGAATCAGCCCAGCAAAAACACGCACGCTCTGTCCGAAGCCCTTTCCCTCCACCGTCACGGACTGGGGCGCCGAGCTCGATCGGATCAAGCGAGAGCACTTTCATTCCGCACGGTCGACCGCAGTGCGCCAAGCAGGCATTCAGCAGATCCGATCGATCACCAACCCCGCTGCCTACCAACCGATGATCGAACGCTTTCATGATTCAGACGATGATGTACGACTGGCCATGCTTGATCATTTCAAGAACCAGGGATCGGCTGGTCAGGCCGCCCTCGCTTGGACCGCCATCCATGCCAAGGATTCCCGGCTTCAATATGAAGCGAGTCTTCGGCTTGGTCGCCCCGCAGGCGCCGAAGTCTTGCAGGTTCTCGATGGTAGCCTCCGCCACTCCAACCAGGCGATCGTGGCGAATGCGGCGCGACTGGTGAATCTGCTGGAGGTCACTGAGGCCATTCCATTGCTGATCAACACCCAGATTGTCCTGGTCGAAGGCAACCGTACGGAATCCTTCGCTGGCGGCGGTCTCATCAGCAGTGGCCGACAGTTCACCTACGTCTCTGGATTGATCCCTGTATTCGGAGTCGGCACCGTCGCGTACCAACCCGTGGTCAGCACGGTGAACGAAGGGTTTGCGGTTGCGGCCGGAAGCCGGGATCGCCTGGTCTGCCGTGAGGGGGTTCATCGAGCCCTGGTCCAGTTAAGCACTCGAGATTCCGGGATTGACACCAGCGCATTGGGATACGACGTCAATCAATGGCACGAGTGGCACCAGAATACCTATCTGCCGTTGAAGGAAGCGCAACGGCGCGAAGCGCTCCGCAAGGAATCGATACGAAAGCGCGCAGACCAGCTCCGACAGTCATCGACTGCCGTTCCATCCTCCGGTCCGTGATCAGCCTGCGAGCGTGGAGACCGCCTCAGCAAGCGCACGGTAGTCTTCTGGGGTGTTGTACGCCTGCGCGCTGACTCTGATGAACCATTGCTCGCTCCAGTCCATCACCGGGACTTCGATTCTCGAATGGTCGTAGAGAGCCGCCTGCAGCGATGCGGCGTTCTCAAATCGTTCACGGAGTCTGCCCGGAAGACGTACCGTGGCAATCGAACCGATCATCGAGCCGTCCAGAGGACTGACCGGATCCACTGCCCAGCAGTGGCAAAGCAGTTGGTGAGCCCAGGTGACCAGACGGTGGTTGGCATCCGTCAGAGCATCCCAGCCAAAGGTGGCTTCGCCAAACGCCAGGGCGTCAGGAACTGAAAGCCAGGGTGTGAAATCTGCAGTCCCTTGCCATTGAAACCGCCGAGCAAACAAGTCTTCAGCGTGGTGGCTGATGGTGGTGGGCTGAATCCGGGAAGCCAGATCGGGGTGAACCCCAAGCAAGGCGCATCCTTTGGGCGCGAAACACCATTTGTGCAGGTTTCCAGTCCAGGCGATCGCGCCGAGATCGAGGTAGCGACGCACATCGACATCGAGCATGCCCGGAGCATGCGCACCATCGATCATGACCTGGACCCCCCTGGGTCGGAGCTGTTCGAGTATCGATTCGATCGGAAAGATCAAACCAGTCGGAGAGCTCACCTGGTCGATCACCAGAAGACGGGTGTTACGGGGGATCGATTCAAGTACGCGATCAAGAAGATCTTCGCTGGATGTGACCGGCAAAGGAAGCGAAATCTCCTCGTAGAGTGCTCCATCACGGCGTGCCACCCACTGAAGCGTCTTACGTACCGCATTGTAGACGTGGCTGGTGGTTGCGATCGTGTCGCCTGGTGCGTAGTTCAGACTCCGCACCACGGCATTGATGGCGCTTGTTGCATTCACGACAAACCCCGAGGAGTGAGGGATCCCGTTCACGAAATCCATCGCACTGTCGAGTGAGAGCTCGAGAAGTTCAGGCATCCGACGGTCGATCAACTCAACCGGGCGATGTTCGATGCGTTCTCGCCAGCGATTCTGAACCTCAAGAACCGAACGTGGCACTGCGCCAAAGGAGCCATGGTTGAGAAAATGAATTTCGGGATCCAGCAACCACAAGGGCCGACACTCGCTGCCAAACAGCGGGGGGCGAATCGGAGCTGGGATGAAATCGGCTGAACTGGTCATTCGTGCACGATAGCGCGAGGATCCAAGGAGATCATCCGGAACAACAACACGATGCCGTAAGCACTAAGTCACTGGCAGAAAGGGGCTTGAGAGAATTGCGAACCGTATTCCGTACAGATCCCGAACAAAAAGTACTGAAGATGCCTGACATCTACCGAACAAGATGGTCAGATGAACAACGTCACGGTGTCCAGATCGTGACGTACTTGGCCTGCGGAGCTGGCCACACACCCCCCACTCCTCATGGCGCCGGAGGAAGCGCCATGAGGGGCCCGGAGTCTTCTTTCCATGAATCAGTCCACGTCCAACCCAATTCCACCGCTGGTCTCACTGGGGCCCGGAGGAACTTATCAGGTCGAATACGTTGCCAGCGGAGGGTCATTGACCGCGGTCCACCCGGCTTCGGTTCAGCCATCGTCCAGAAACAGCGAAGACGCCCCCATGCGACCAGTGCGAACCAGCTTTTTCGATTGGGTGCTTGGAATAACGCGACTCCGTCTTCCCGCGACCCTGTCCGCAACGCAACCCGCCAGTTCACCTGAATCCGTCCATTCTTGCTTGCAAACCCGAACCCGTACGGAGGTCACGGCTCACGACAGTCGACGCTCCTCGCTGTCCACAGCGGACCTCCCATCGGGTGCAGGCGGATTCACATTCACCGAGCAGGGCCGCCAACAAGGTGGCCGAATCGACCGCCGACCATTGACTGCCCGTACGACAGACGACATCTGTTCCATCCTTTCCACCCGCATGGAGGGTTCCACCCGTGTCCTTGACTCCAAAGCAGATAACGATCTTCCGACTGATCCGAGACGCACGAATGACGCATGGGATCTCGCCCACCATGCAGGAACTCGCCGACGAACTCGGAGTGAGCAGAGTGACGGTGTTCGAACACATCGAAGCCCTGATCAAAAAGGGCGCCCTGAACCGCGACAAGAACAAGGCACGCTCTTTATCGATTGCTGAAGACTATGCCCTGCCCGACGAGATGCACGATGGAATAAGTTTCCCACTTGTCGGCAGGATTGCCGCGGGGTACCCCATCGAGCGAATGCAGGATGATGAGTCGCTCAATCTCGAGTCGTTCTTCGGTCCCAGGACAGGCAGTGTCGGCGCGACATTCGCCTTGCAGGTCGAGGGAGACTCGATGCAAGACGAAGGGATCTTCAGTGGGGACTATGTCATCGTCGAACGAAGGCAGACGGCGCGCAACGGAGAACGTGTCGTTGCCTTGCTACCGGAAGGCGAATCGACTCTGAAGACGTTCTACAAGGAAAAGGACGGCCGAATCCGACTGCAGCCGGCCAACTCAGACTTTGATCCGATCATCGTCGATGACTGCCAAATCCAAGGGGTCGTGATCGGCGTTCTGCGCCGCTACTGAGCATCAGGCCGCGTCAAGCACGAAGCGAACGGACAAATCCCGCGGCAACCGCGGCAACGTCCTGTCGGCTTTGATGTGCCTCACTGAGCGCACGAACCAGCGCGGACCCGATGATCGCGCCGTCCGCATGTTCACCGACTGCTCGCACATGGTCCGACGTCGATATGCCAAACCCCACCCCGATTGGCAGATCCGTGAGATTTCGTAGTGCCTTGATTCGCTCGGAGACGTCCGGTGCGTCGGCACGCTCTCCAGTCACACCAGCTCTGGCGAGTAGATAGAGAAAACCCGAGCCCTCACGCGCAATGACCTGCTGCCTCTCGACGCTGGTGGTGGGAGCGATCAGGGGAATGAGCACCAGGTTCGAACGCGCACACGCTTCAGCGAGCGGGCTGAAGTCATCGAGGTCCGCATCCGGCACAATCAGTCCATCGAGCCCACTGGCGCGCGCCTGATCAATGAATTCATCAATTCCGATGTGGGTCACGATCGACACCGACACCATTGCCACCAATGCCGCTTCGACGCTCTCCCGGGACGCTTGGATCTGATCAAAGACGTGTTCTGGCGTGACACCGCGCTCCAAGGCGCGATGCATGGCCGAAGCGATCACGGGACCATCGGCGATGGGATCGGAGAAGGGAATTCCGATCTCGATCACATCCGCTCCGGCCCCATCGAGCGCCTTGATGAGTTCTGCAAGCCCCGGCCCCGGAGGGTCCCCTGCGGTGAGGTACGGCATCAACGCCGTCCTGCCTTCATCACGGGCCTTCTCAAATGCCTTGTTCACCCTGTTCATGTACGCAATCTTACTCGTGAATACTCAAGCACATGCCCTTTGAATCAGACCACTCACGGATCGGCCCGCCCTGGACTGCGAACATCGACCCCCACGGTCTCGGTCAGACGATCACCCAGGGAAGCCCGCTTGAGCTGTGCCATCGCCATCATGCGTTGCACGACCTCCGGATGAGCTGCCGACAGGTCGACCGACTCAGCCGGGTCCTCGACGAGGTCGTAGAGCGAGAGATCCGTCCGGACGCCGTAGACGTATCTTCCGGGTATACCGTTGTTTCCGGCAGGCCGCCCTGCCATCGTGCGGTAGCCGTGTGGGAAGTGCAGCTTCCAGCGTCCGGCGCGCATCGATTCGAGATCTCCCTTGTGGTACCAGAAGTACAGCGCTTCATGGGGCGTCCTTGCACCAGCCTCTCCCGCCAGCAGTGGGACGATACTCCGCCCGTCGATCTCAAGAGGCCCGAGATTCTCGGTGGTCCCCGTGAGTTCGGCAATCGTCGGAAGCAGGTCGATGGTCATGCAGGGCTCGGAACAGGTACTTGAAGCAGGAATCAAGGCAGGGTACCGGGCGACCATGGGAACGCGCACCCCACCCTCGTAGGTCGTGCCTTTTCCCTCACGGAGCCCCCCAGTGGTTCCTGCGTGGTCCCCATAGGAAAGCCAGGGACCATTGTCGCTGGTGAAGATGAGCAAGGTGCGGTCCAGGATCCCGTGACGTTCAAGCGCGGCACGCACCTGGCCCACCGACCAGTCGATTTCGCGAATGACGTCGCCGTAAGGTCCATACCGAGTGGATTGCCTGAACTGCGGCCCGACCCCCAGTGGTACGTGCGGCATTGAATGCGCAACGTAGAGAAAGAAGGGTTGATCCGCGTGGTCATCCACGAACGCAACCGCCTCCCGGGTGATCCTCCGGGTGATCTGATCCTGATCATCAAGATCGTCGACGAGTTCCACCACCGGAGTGGCCTGACCGTGTGAAATCGTATACCAGGGAAGTGGTGGCCAGGCCTTGGGTGATTCAGGATGGCCCGGCCACATGTCGTTGGAGTACGGAATCCCGGAATAGAGATCGAAGCCCTGACGCACCGGAAGAAACTCGGGGAGATGGCCAAGGTGCCACTTCCCCAGGCAGGCCGAAGCGTAGCCTGCGGGCTTCAAGACTTCCGCGATGGTGACTTCATCAGGATTGAGACCAATGGTGGCTGAAGGAGCCAGCGCTCCCGAAATTCCAAGGCGGTTCGCGTAGCACCCGGTCAGCAATGAACTGCGACTTGCGGAGCAGACCGGCTGGGAAGTGTAAAAGTCCGTGAACCGAACTCCTTCTTCGGCAAGTAGATCAATGTTTGGGGTGGAAATGTCCGGGGATCCCTGACAGCTCAGATCACCCCATCCTTGATCGTCCGTAAAGAAAACCACGATGTTTGGAGAAACGGCCGATGATTCCGCGTCTTGCGCAGCCTGGCAAGCGGAAAGGAAGGCCAACCCGCACAGAAGAAGAGTGTTCATCCCAACAGCCTACACGCTCGAGATGCAAGGGGGGAATTAAATGGGACCGACAGCGATGCCTGATACATGACGATGTTTTTTTAGTTGCAAAACTTGCAAAAGCGAGCGAGAGAGACCATGCTTTGGAAGCGATGCATGCATCGCACACTTGAACGCCCGCGAGTCTCCGACCGCGGGCGTTTCTTATTTTGGCAAAATCGACATGAGGGTCACTTCACACCAGGCGGTCTGCCAAGGACGCCGGACCTGATAGCAATGATGGCGAGAAGGCCTGCGATCACCAATGAGCAAAGCACGCCGAGGCCTACTGCCATCCCGATTCGAAGGGTGACTCGATCTACAATCGAATCCGTCTGACCGGAAAGTTCGGATCGAATTCCATCGACCATCTGCTCAACCTTTTTTTCCTGACTGACAACAGTCTGGTCAAGCTGCTTGAGGACTTCAGACAAGGAAGTTGAACTCTTACCGATCTCGGTGCCGGCCGCCTCGAGCTGCTTTGCCATGTCCATGCCTTGGCTGGAAAATTCACTGCCTAACTTGTTCATCGCCGAAGACAGCTGATCCCGACTGTCGGCAAGCATCTGGGAAAGTGCGTTGATTCCCTGTGCCATCGATCCAAAGTCCGAAGTTATGGCTTCACGGAACTTTCCGAGCTGGACGTTGAGTGAGCCGACCGTCGTACCCAGAGTTCCTTGCAACTTCACCATCTGACCTGACAGCGATTCCACAGAATGGGTGAAGCTCTGAACGATCGGATTCGCCAGCAATTTGGCCATCGCAAGCTCAAACTCCCAGCTTGCAAGCATCGGTAGTCGTTCAAGCAGGAACTGGGAGGTATCGAGCGTCTTATCCAATCGATCGATGCCCTCATTGGCCCGCTCGACGGAAGCCAGCATGCCGGTGAACTGAAGATTGTTCACGCTGTCAAGCGTCATCAGCAGACCGATCTCCCGAGGCCACCAAAATCGATGTGTGTGATTGCCGTACTCTTTCATCCAGGTGTTCACATCCGTGTTCAGCGGCTCAAGTGAGGCTTCCACGCCCTGGCTCACCTTTTTCCAAATCAGTTCCTGCAAGTCGTGGAGCGTCGTGATGAGGGGCGCTTCCTTGCCCTTGAGTACCCCGGGCGCATCACGTTTCGCGATCAAGTAAGCGATCCGATAGATGAAGAGTTCCTGAAAGATGTTCGAAGCCGGATCACTGTTGGACGCGCAGCCGATCAGGGCACGGCCCATATCGATCCTGATCTCCTGAAGCCAGATTCGTTGGTCCGGAGTCAGATCATCATTCAGGAGCATTCGGTTGACCACCTGGGAGGTCATACTTGCCCCGTAATCAGCGATGAGAAACCCGACATAGCGAAGATTGTCGCTCTTTTCGGGTGTGTCGTTTTGCGCCTGAAGCTTCTCGATCAGTCCACGTGTCGTCGAGGTGTCGATTGTGGAAGGATCGACCGGATGTTGACGTTGGGCGGCCTCGCAGCCAATGGGACCGAAAGCAGACACCAGTATTGCCAGAGACAGTGCCGTGATACCAACCAGTCCGGATCGACAGCGTACGCGGAGGAAAGCGACCAGTGAATCAGTGCTTCGTGTCAATGAGTGCTCCCAAGAGGTGTGGCATTCGCTCGAATTCGTCAATCGGGATCCACTCGTTGGCGCGATGCGCCTGAGCGATATCCCCTGGTCCAAAGATAACGCAACGACAACCAAGGGGCTTGAGTCGCCCGGCATCCGTCCCGTAGTTGACTCCAATCGCCTCGGGATGGCCACTGATCGAACAGACCTCCTGAAGAAAGGCTTCATCCGCTGCGGTTGAGAAGGACGGGGTTTCGTTGATCACCTCGAGGCTGTAGTGCCCTTCCAGTGGAGAGTCAGAACATGGAATACCGGCCGCTGCTATCAAACGGTGCAGCCGGGGGAGAAACTCATCGGAACTCTGGCCAGGCAGCAACCGGGCCCCGACGTCGAGCACACAGGATGCGGGCATGACGTTGACCGCACTCCCACCGGCGACCCGAACGACGTTGAGGACCGGATGGGGAACGAGTGGAAAGAGCGAACTCTCCGCGGTTCGTTCATCGACCAATTGCTCTCGGAGCCCTTTGAGGCACTTCAGCATGGGTAATGCCAGTTCGATGGCATTCATCCCTTCGGCCGGGAAACCGGTGTGACATGGACGCCCGGTGAGCGTTATGCGAAAACTCAGATGGCCCTTGTGCCCTCGCACCGGTTTGAGAGAAGTCGGCTCTCCAACAATCACATTCCGAGGGAGCATGCGCTCACGCGGCCAATCACGTGCGAAGTGACCTGCGCCGATCGTTCCAACTTCCTCACTGTGCGTGAGTAACAGGCCCAGCGGGTGATCAAATCCCTGATGGGCTCGAAGTCGGAGGAAATTCATGGCAATCGCATTGAAACCCTTCATGTCACACGCACCCCGCGCATGCAGGCGGCCGGAACGCTCGACAAGTTCAAGTGGATCGCTGAGCCAGTCCGGCTCCTCGGCTGGAACGGTATCAACGTGACCACAAAGCATCCAACCCTCACCGTTCCTGGAAGGGGGACCTGACTCGAAGAGCACGTTCTCATAGCCATCCCCGCAATCCATGCGAGTGGTCCGTATGGAGGAATCACCAAGGTAGTCACAGACGAAGTCAAAGAGTGAAGCAGGGGAGCGATCACTGGTGGTGTCATATGAAACCAGGTGGCGTAGCAATTCACGATCAGACAGGTTCTTGGTCATATATGGCAGAATAATGTCGAAAACTGAGCGAGACCCCGCCTCAGACCGGTGATTGTCGGACAAATCTGGAACTTGATTCTTTCCGGAACCAGTGAACGCTCTTAACCTACATAAAACCGAGTTTCCCTACCTCACCCCCCCACGCCTCTCAAATCCACGATGAAACGTTTCTGGAGCCTGTCGATGATCTCTACCATGCGACTCACCCTGGGGCTGTGCCTCACCGCAACTACAGCCTTCGCCCAGCCCGATGCAAGCAGTCAGAAAACAGACTCCACCGAACTCTCGACCGAGCGGATCCGCCTGCTGAGCAGTGACCGGCCCTGGCAGACAAACGACGGTACCGTCCACTTCCAGGGACGAAGATTCACAAGCTGGAAGGGCTACTTCGGTGACCGTGAAGCAAATGGAAACAACGACCATCGCTGCGGCGCACATGCGCCTGCTCAGGAGGTCTTGGACGGAGCCCTTGCCATGGCGCCTCCATCCGACTGCTCCTGTTCGAACACGAACCCCACCGCCCAGTACGACCCTTCAGTCGGACTCTTGCGCATCCCCTGCGTTGTTCATGTGATCCGAAATAGCTCAGGCACTCTTGGCGACATCCCTGTGGACCGAGTGATCAGCGGGATTCGGATTCTCAACGAGGACTTCAAGGCTCAGGCCGGTACCAACGGAGCCAACGGAAACAACGCTCAGATCGAGTTCTACCTGGCGGAAGTCGACCCTGATGGCAACCCCACCACCGGTATCACCTTTTCCAACAACGACACCTGGTACAACGATGGTGGCAACTATTTCAATTCTCTGAACTGGGACCCCTCCCGGTACATGAACATCTACACCACGACTGCCGGGGGGAATCTCGGCTACGTACCGTTTCTTCCAGCGTGCGGCAGTCCCGGCTCCGCTTCGGATCGAGTCGTCGTGCTCTGGGAATCCTACGGCGAAAACGCACCGATCGGTTCTCCCTACAACCTTGGTCGCACATTGACCCATGAAGTGGGACACTACCTGGGACTGAACCACACCTTCAACGGAGGCTGCGAAAGCGGCAGCTGCACGACCGGTGGCGACCTCATCTGCGATACCGCCCCCCAGGGCTCTCCGACCTTCGGGTGCAACGGATCGGCATGCAGTACGCCGGTTCCCGATGACAACTACATGGACTACTCCGACGACATCTGCATGGAGCAGTTCACTCCCGACCAGAACCGAAGAATGCGCTGCACTCTAGAGTACTACCGGTCGGATCTGACAGAACCGATTGTACAGCTCATTGAATTGAGCCTGACGGGATCAGTCCCCGAGCTTGTCTCTCCCTCCGGACCCACCCTCGGTGTTCGAATCACCGAAATCGAATCCAATGGTTACGTCGACGGAAGTGCCCGCCTGAACTACACAACCGGCTCCCTGAACCAGTCGGTTGCTCTGACGGACCAGGGCAACAGCGTCTACTCAGCGACGCTGCCAGAACTTCCCTGTGGCGCCCAGCTTGCCTGGTACTTCACCGCAGACGATTCTTCGGGAACCACTCGAAGGCTCCCCAGCGCAGGAGCCTTCACGGCCTCAGTCGCCGACAGCCTGGAAGAGATTGCCCTGGTTGACTTCAATACATCAGCAGGATGGACCGTGTCCACGACCGCGACTGCCGGTGGCTGGGAACGAGCCATTCCTTCGACCGACAGCACCTCCGTGGACACCTGCAGCGCACCGGGTGGAGATGCGGACGGCAGCGGGTTCTGCTGGGTCACTGAAAATGGCATTTCGGCATCGGCATGCGCCAGGGACATCGATGGAGGTTCCACGATCCTGACTTCGTCGATCTATGCGGTTGAAAGCCCCGATACAGAACTGAGTCTGGCCTGGTGGTACGACAACACCAGTGCAAACAACACGGAATACGATGATGTCTTCCTCATCGAGATCAGTGGCGACTCCGGATCCAGCTGGAGTCAACTCGCGGCGATCTCCAATGGCGACAGCGCGCAGACCGGCTGGACCACCAGCTCATGGCGGGTTGGCGACTACGTGAATGTCACCAGTGGGCTTCGTATCCGATGCACGGCCACGGACAATGATCCAGGCTCCGTGGTTGAAGCAGGCATTGATGCCTTCAAGCTTGTGGCACTGAGTTGCGACGGAACTCCGGTCGACTGCATTGCCGATACCGACGGCGATGGAAGCGTCGGAGGTACTGACCTGGCCAGCGTTCTCGGCACCTGGGGACAGAGCGGTCAGGGGGTCCTCGGCGACCTCAACAATGACCAGGCCGTCAATGGTCTGGACCTTGCCATCGTGCTTGGCAACTGGGGATTCTGCCCCGAGTGAGTCAGTACGAAGGATTGACTCGACTTTGCCACACTGAGAGATTCTGAAAGCCCCACGCCCCACCAGGCGTGGGGCTTTCAAGTACCTTCACAGTCTGAATCTCAACCGTCTCTAATCCTCAACCCCGGATCGCACATGCCCTTGAAGATCACCTACCACGGACATTCCACGTTCCTCCTTGATGATGGAACTCATCGCTTGCTGCTGGACCCGTTTCACGACGACAATCCGTCGTGCACCACGCCCGCCGAAGCCATTCAATGCACCCACATCCTGGTGAGCCATGGCCACGAGGACCACATGGCGGATGCAGCCAATATCGCTCTGCGGTGCAAAGCCACCGTTTTCGCCACTCATGAGATCACGACCTATCTTGGCGAACAAGGGGTCACTGACCTCGAACCCGGCAACACCGGAGGCTGCATTCAGGCCCCATTCGGATCGATCGACTTCACCCCTGCCCTCCACTCCTCATCCTTCCAAGGACGCTACATGGGAGATCCGCTGGGTGCGGTCATCACCATGGGAGGGCACCGAACGTACTTTGCCGGGGATACCGCACTCTTCAGCGACATGAAGCTCATTAAGACTCTGTACCGCCCCGACATCGCGATTCTGCCAATTGGCGATCGCTTCACCATGGGACCGAAGCACGCGGCAATGGCCGCTGAATGGATCAGCCCCCGTCTCGTGATCCCCTGCCATTACAACACGTGGGATCCGATCCGGGTCGATCACCAGCTGTTCAACCCTGCAGGGATCGAGACCAGATTCCTGGAACCCGGTCAAACCCTAGAGACGGAATCAATTTCATGAAGAACTCGCTGAGCTGCATCGTCCTTGGTGCAGGAATCGCCTTGGGCCTCGCCGCCGCCTCGGATCAAGATCAGGAACAGACTGCAGGATCCAAAGAAACCTCCTTGGCAAGCAAGCCGATCGAACTGACCGACCAGAAGGGACGAGTGCGAATCCGGCTTGGCGTAAGGGACGACGGTACGGCAGTCATTGAAACCCTCGATACGAATGGTACGCCGCGGGCCGCACTCACCACCAACACCCAGGGAACCGGATCGGTGGACGTCTACGATACTCAGGGACGACCCAGAATCGCTGCATTCACGTTCACCGACAATGAGGCTGGCTTCCAGTTGCTGGCTCCTGACGGAACCCTTCGATGTGCCGCGGTCACCTCTGCAACCGGACAGCACTGGTTCAGGCAGTTCGATGGAAAAGGGCGACTGCGAATGTCCAGTGGCGGGCCACAAGATGGGAATGCGGCGGTCTATTTCTTTGATGAAAACGGATTACCAAGACTGTCCAGCGGAACCACGGTTTCGGGTGAGGCGTTCATAGAACTCAGCGACACGACACGCACTCCTCGAGCTCGAATCAGCACCACCCCAGGGGACCATCTGCTCACCACGTGGAAGCAGGATGCCCCAAAGCCGTGAATCGGGAGATCACCCTCGATTTCGTCGTGACTCCGCTTCTATGAAATCAAGCAACGGGCGGATCTCCGGCCGATTGACCGGAGCGGACATCAAGAGGACATTCATCGCGCCCGAACGTGCGCCCAGATCCACCTTTTCTGGCGGGACGACTGGGTTTCTTGGATTCTCAGCTGAGTTGTCATAGCCCCAGGCGCAGTGAACCACCGTGCCTGCAGGCAATCTAAGTGGCTTTTCAAGCACCAGCGTGGATCGATAGTGAGGATTCCAGTCGGCCACTTCGAGGAGCGTGATGGGCGCTTGAGCATCGGGGAACGTCGCTTGAAGAAGCAACGAGACACATCGCCTGGATGCTCGTGGCGACATTGCCACAAGGTCGATGTCTACGGGAAGGGTCAGCTGATTGGCGAAGCGCTTGCGCTCACCAGGATCCAGACGGACCCGGGGTACCATCAGATTCACCGGCACCAAGGGACGAGCACGTTCGGCTGGGCCCAGAGTCTCAAGGACCAGCAGATCATCGAGCACCCGGTCGCGACCCTGTGGCCGATAGTGCACTTCACTGAGAATGTCGGAACCAATGGGAATCTGGACATAGAAGCCTTTCGGATATTCCAATCGGCCTCCACCAGGGCCGATGATGCCCAGCGAGCCAGCTGGCACTGAGCGAATATCCGCCATCATGTAGCTGCCTGGCTCCTCGTCCCAATCGACCATGGTTCGACCGTCCCCACTGGGATCAGCCGACAAGGCGACTGCACCCAGAGTTTGAGGTGCTGTACTCTGATAATCCAGAGCACGCACTCGCAGGGGGCGAGGGTTCTCAATTGGAAGTACGAAGGTCCGCTTGTCGCGCTCTGCCTTGAACCAGCGAACTCCGCCTTCAGCTGGCACTGTCCAGGGTGCTCTCATCCGCAGAGTCATCGACGGGGATTCCTGGAGCACGCCCGGAGCTGGTTTGAGGACTGGAGGTGACTTGGGGGCTGGAGGGGAAATGCCTTGCTTCACTTCATTCAGCGATCCTCGCGAGTCTGATTCGACTGAGCCTGGAGGGCACCCCGCCTTGAGCCAGGCAAGCATCAGATCACGTTGAACGGTGGATAACCCACGCGTTTTCTCGAGGGGCACACCACTGGTAGGTAGCCAGGGTGGCATCAACCCCTCCTTCAGGACATGGCTCACAAAGGTGCGGCGTGAGCGGAAGTCATCCGGAGAGTTCAAGGAAAACGGGGCAGCACCGTCTGGGCGGTGGCAGCTGGCACAGTGGGCCGTAACCAGTGACTTGATACCGGAAGCCCAGGTGGGTGGTACCGAAGCCGCGGTTGCACCGTCCTCTTGGGTGAACCCAAGCCAAAAACACAACAAACTCACGAGCAAACCGGAACCCATCACGGCACACGCTCGATCATGCAACCAATCGCCGGTGGAAAGGGGGTTGCAATCGGCTGTCCGCTGCGGCTGGCGAGGATTGCATCCCTGAATTCGTGGCAACTGGCCTGATCTCTTCGATTGCCGATCGACGGATACAGATCATTCAGTCGTCCCCGGTAGCAGATTTCATAGTCACCATCGGCGGCGTACTTGATCACTACGCCTTCCGGCGTCACCGTCGCACCAAGTTCTGTGACCAGCACCTTATTCGGATCGGCGATTGCTTCAGCTTCAAGGCCGTACGCACGTGCATGAGTGGCCATCGCTTCCTCGGTGATGTCGACGCGCGGGTAGACGAGGTAGGTCTTGACGCCGAGGCTTTCTGCCTCCGTGATTGTGCGACGCAGCTGCGGAGCCATGGCGTTGGCGATTGGACAATCCACACTCGTGAATACGAAGGCAACGACTTGATCACGATCACCCTTGGGCAGCGGCACCGACTGAGGTGGTGCTGCACAACCGAAAAGAAGGCAAGAAAGTGTGATGTAGTAGAAAACTCTGATCATGAAATCATTCCACATCCTTCAGTCACGCATCAGCTGACCACTCCCGGTATCGAGAGTCAAGTCGCAGGCGGTTGGCAGGCTACTTCTCAAGAAACCGCCCGATCCAAGTAGGGACCGGGCGGTGCTGGGCCGTATGCTTGAGCCAGCCAGCCGGTTAGAGCGAGCGTGCAAAGCTTCAATCAGTTGCAGAACTGATCAGCGTAGGCCTGGCAATCAGGCGTCCAATCAAGGCAACAACCTTCGTAACCGGGTGTGGTGTGAACGCAATTGCAGACGTTTGGGGGAATCATGAGGGCCGCACAGCCGGAGCAACCACCGCCGCCAGGGCCATCGCCGGGGCCATCGCCGCCACCCCCGAAGTTTGAGAGCTCGGGCTCTCCGCGGTAGCAACCCAGGGTGAACGGAAATTCACTTTGGAAGTGGTAGTGGTAACCTCGAACCGCGTCGGTGTGCCCACCGCATTGGTCGAGATCCGTGGGTGGCGAGCCGCCGGTATCGTTCAAGCCATAGACCGCATACCCGTCGAAGGCGTATCCAATCAGTCCGGAATGACCGTCGGGATCATCGTTCTGGTTGAAACAGGGACTCATCTGGTGGTAGTGGTAGCTGCCATCTGGAGAGGCATGTCCCTGGCAATAGTCCATGCAGATGTTGCCAGGCGCCGGTACGCCACCCCCGTCGTAGGGGTTGTAGAACGACGCCCCGGTGATCGTGACCCCGATCGGGCCGAGGGTATTGAGCACATCGATAGCTGGTGCGTTGGTCGGAGTCGGCGTTGTCGGAATCATCCATACATTATTCTGATTGGACGGAGTATTCGGATTGAAGCAGTACTGGCCGGTATAGGGATCGAAGTACGTACCATCGAAGGGACCGGTTTCATGGCATGGGAGTCCTGAGGTACTGACGACCATCATGTCGTCGGTGTACTCGACCTGAACCGAGTCGCAGAAGGGATTGACATCGCAATCAAGACCCCACTGCGAAAGGAGCGTTGCTAGATCCTGCCCGTTCACCTGGCCACTTCCATCAAGATCGGCATCGGCATTGTCTGTCAACCAGTAAGCCAGCAGGCCCGCAAGATCGGTCCCGCCAACTGCACCATCTCCATCGATGTCAGCCGTGCAGTTGATTGCCTGAGCGTGAACCAATGTCGCACAGCTCAGCGTGACCGCAAGCCCGAGGCCAGCGTAACCGAGACGTGGGTCAGTTTTCACCATCTTCTTGATCTCCACAGTTTG
This sequence comes from Planctomycetes bacterium TMED75, assembly GCA_002171655.1. Taxonomy (GTDB): domain Bacteria; phylum Planctomycetota; class Phycisphaerae; order Phycisphaerales; family SM1A02; genus UBA8087. The sequence goes on along the minus strand of NHEC01000063.1, from coordinate 7,971 downwards.
GGGTATTTTCGCATGAGCGCAGAAAGCATTTGGCCAGGCCGACGAGGGCACCCATGACGGCACGGGGTCATGGGCGGGCAGAACCATCAAGCTCTATGCTTCCTGAAGAACGATGAACTACAAGATCCTTTGCTGACTTTTGACAACTTTGACTGCAACCACCTTCAGACACATCCCCCAAGCAGTCTCCAGCAAGCTCAGGCGAGCTGCCAGAAACACCTGTTTGTTTTATACTGACCCTCACTCAGGAACTGGTCCATCTCCACCTTTCGTTCACATGGTTTTTCACTTGGTTTTCGGACTCCGTTTTTGACCAATCAACGACTCTTTTTGAACCCAGACACCCATCGCGAAGCACTCATGAACGATTCGACACCAGACACTCAGACCCGTACCGAACAGGACTCGATGGGGAGCATGGAAGTCCCCCACGGCGCTTTGTTTGGAGCCACCACCCAACGAGCCGTCATGAACTTCCAGGTCAAGGGCCTGCCGGTCACGTGGAATGTCATCCACGCCTTCCTTCTGCTGAAACGTGCCGCGGCATCCGCCAATTATGAATTGAACAAACTCGACGAACAGCGGGCGACCCTGGTTACAAATGCTTGCACGCAGATGCTCAGCCAGATGGAGGACCCCCTCCAACGCGACGAAGCGATGGCGCACTTCCCGGTCGACGTCTTTCAAACCGGCTCCGGAACCTCAACCAACATGAACGTGAACGAGGTCCTGGCGAACCTGGCCTCGATCGCCTCCGGTAATCCGATCGGAGCACATGAACCGGTCCACCCCAACGACCACGTCAACATGGGGCAGTCATCCAACGACACCTTCCCCACTGCGATGAATGTCTCCGGCGCATTGCTCATTCGAGATGAGCTACTGCCCGCGCTTCACGTTCTTCACAAAGCGCTGCTCGCCAAGTCCGAGGCATTCGATCACATCGTAAAAATCGGCAGAACGCATCTTCAAGACGCCACGCCGATTCGACTCGGCCAGGAATTCTCGGGATTCGCCGCCCAGATCGAGCATTCCATCAGGCGGGTGACTGAAGCGATGCAGGAGCTCGCCTCGAATCTGCCGATCGGCGGAACCGCGGTGGGAACTGGAATCAACACCCACCCGCAATTTGGGCAGATGGTGTGCGCAGAGTTGACCAAGGCCACTGGATTGGAATTCTCGGAAGCGAGCAATCACTTTGAAGCCCAATCGACGATTGATTCACTGGTCGATGCACACGGACGAGTGAAGACCCTTGCCGTAAGTCTGTCCGTGATCGCCAGCAACATCCGGCTCATGGCCTGCGGGCCTCGATGCGGGCTCAACGAGCTCTCGCTCCCCGCAGTACAGCCGGGCTCCTCGATCATGCCTGGCAAGGTCAACCCCGTGATCCTCGAGTCTCTGATGCAGGTCTGCATGAAAGTCGCTGGCAACGACAACACGATTTCCCTCGCGGGAATGGGCGGCCTGGGTTCACTGATGAACCTCAACGTCGCACTGCCACTGGCCGCGACATCGATGCTCGAGAGCATCGACCTCCTTGCCAACTCCGCAACGACCCTCGTCGAGCGCTGCCTTGAAGGCCTGGAAGCCAACTCCGAATCGATCGAGGCGCTGGTGGAACGAAGTCTGATGCTTGGTACCGCCCTGGTCCCCGAGATTGGCTACAACGAGTCGGCACGAATCGCCAAGGCGTGCCACGAAACCGGACAGACAATTCGTCAATACTGCCTCGAGCACGGGATCATTTCGGAAGACCGCCTGACTGAATTGCTCGACATCAAGTCGATGACCTACCCACAAAAGTGAGTGAACTGGAAGAAAGACCCCTGCTGGTAATTTTGTCGCACTACCCACCAGCTATGATCTCTTTGGAAGTCCAATGATTCTCCTTACTCTATTGATCATGGCAGGGGCAGTCGCCTGCAATCCAGACTTTGCCCCTGGAGCAACCACGACCATGACACATTTCCCCCAGAGCCCTGACGAGGCGATTGCAGAACTTGTCGCTGGCAATGCGCGATACGTTCACGGCCAGACCACTGCGACCAACCCCCCATCCGCACGATCCGCTCTTGCTCGTGGCCAAGCCCCCTTTGCGGCCATCATTCGCTGCGCAGACTCTCGGGTGGCTCCAGAAATCGTCTTCGACCAGCCCCTGGGCACACTGTTCGTGACGGCTGTAGCCGGCAACATCGTCACCCCGGAAATCACCGCGAGCCTTGAATATTCGGTTGCCGTGCTCGGCTCGAAGCTGGTGGTCGTCATGGGCCATTCTGGCTGCGGCGCCGTCGAAGCGGCCATCAAATACCGCGACACGGCTGATCAGCTCCCTGGATCCCTGAAAATTCTTGTAGACCAGATCAAAGCCCCCTGCACCCTGAAGGCCGACCCCACCCAAAGCGAGAAGTACATCGCTGAAGCGGTGAAATGCAATGCCAGCAAGGGCGTTGGACAACTGCTTGCTCGCTCTCAGGTGCTTGCTGATGCAGTTGAAATGCGACAAATAAAGATCATTGCCGGGGTACAGGACGTCGAGTCCGGTACCTTCACAGTGAACATGGGGTGAAGAGCTCCCGAGAGAAGTACTGGACATGCCCTCCAGTACTTGCCGTTCGATTTTCGCCAGAGCAACTTATGGTGCACGGGCAGGCACCACCGTGAGGAGAAGCCAACGTGCAGGTCGTCATACTCTGTGGTGGTCAGGGAACCCGAATACGGGAAGTCTCGGAAAACCTGGTCCCGAAGCCCATGATTCCGATCGGCGACCGACCGATCATCTGGCACATCATGAAGTCCTACGCTGAACAAGGCCATACTGACTTCGTGCTCTGCCTTGGTCACCTGGGCTGGCGAATCAAGGAATACTTCCTGAACCACCAGTCGATGGATACCGATGTCACCGTGACCCTCGGCCACACGCCGAAGATCGAATACCACGGCCCCTACACCGAAGAAGGCTGGACGGTCACCCTTGCTGAGACGGGCGCCGAGACGGGCACTGGTGGACGAGTTCGACGAGTCGCGCCCTACCTTACCGGTGACAGGTTCCTGCTCACCTACGGCGATGGGGTCAGCGACATCGACCTGAAAGCCCTTGAAGCCTTCCACAAGGACCACGGCAAGCAACTCACCATCAGCGGCGTGATTCCACCGGGCCGCTTCGGGGAGCTCAAACTCGATGACGATCAGGTCCTTGAAATGCAGGAGAAGCCGCAGTTCTCCGACCGATACATCAATGGCGGATTCATGATGATCGACCGATCATTCATCGACGATTACCTCGCTCACGAACCGGATGAAACCATGCTGGAACGCACTCCCTTTGAAGCAGCCGCACAATCCGGCCAGATGATGCTCCACAAGCACGACGGCTTCTGGCAGTGCATGGACACCGCGCGTGACTGGGAACACCTCAACCGACTGTGGAAGAGCGGCAACGCTCCGTGGAGAACCTGGGCATGAGCTCATTCGGCGGCGCCTACCAGGGCACTGACGTCCTGTTGACCGGACACACTGGGTTCAAGGGCTCTTGGCTCGCCCTCTGGCTGGAGCAGCTGGGCGCACGAACCATCGGCCTGGCACTGGACCCTGCCACCGATCCGGCACTCTGCACCCTTGCCGACGCCTGTTCGGGACTGACCGATCATCGAGGTGACATCAGAGACGCCAAGTTGCTCGAAACGCTTATTGGTGATGCCAAGCCAAGGATCATCCTGCACCTCGCTGCTCAGGCGATCGTTCGCGAGTCATACGAAACTCCACTGGACACCCTGAACACCAACGTCATGGGCACCGCCAACCTTCTGGAGGCGGTCCGGCGAGCTGGACACCCCTGTTCAGTGGTGGTGGTCACCTCAGACAAGTGCTACGAAAACGTGAACTGGGACTACGGGTATCGAGAAACGGATCCGATGGGTGGCAGCGACCCCTACAGCATGAGCAAGGGAGCCACGGAACTCGTGGTTTCGAGCTGGCGGCGCAGCTTCTTTGATCCCAACGGACCGATCCGTGTGGCTTCGGCACGTGCCGGCAACGTCATCGGTGGCGGCGACTGGGCCCGAGATCGAATCATGACCGACTGCATCAGCGCACTCTGCGCCGGCACGCCGATTGGGGTGCGCAATCCGGTGGCCACCCGTCCCTGGCAACACGTGCTCGAACCACTGAGTGGATACCTCGAACTGGGCGCTCGGATGCTCGAACCCGACGGCGGCCGCTTCGCCACCGGTTGGAACTTTGGCCCTGCGGTTCAGAGCGTGTGCAACGTCCAGCGTCTCGTCGAAGGCATGATCGACGCATGGGGCTCGGGAAGTTGGGAAGATCTCAGCGACCCCACTGCCGTCCACGAAGCAAAGCTACTCTCACTCACCTGGGAGAAGGCCTATCACCACCTGGACTGGGAACCAACCTGGTCGCTTGACCAATGCCTGACTGCTACAGCGGACTGGTATCGAGGCTGGCACGAGAAACCAGGCTCGGCTCGCACCAACTGCCTGAGTCAAATTGATGCCTACGAGTCCAGAGCTCGAGAGCTCAGGCTGCCCTGGGCCGTCGGACACTGACACCGATGCGCATCGCCATCCTCACCAATGACCTGCACCCAAGCCGCGGAGGACCGCCGCGAGTCGTCCTCGGACATGCCTTGGAATTGCGGCAGCGTGGCTTGTTCCCAGAGGTCCTCGCCAGCTTCGGGCCGGGTGAAGAAGAGGCCACACGTGCCGGATGGCCCGAGCTCGAGGAAGCGAACATACCCCTCCACCTGTTCCCTCGTACCGGATACGGCCCACTGGGTCGAAGCCCGGAACTTTCGGCTCACTTTGCCCGCCACATCGCCGACTTCGACGTACTCCATCTTCATGGAACCTGGGAACAGTGCATTGCTTCCGCCGCCCGTCATGCCCACCGCGCAAAGGTTCCCTATGTGATCAGTTCCCACGGAATGCTCGACCGCTATTCCAGAACTCAGTCACGGCTCAAGAAGTGGGTGGCCTGGAATCTGTTCGGTACCGGCCGGATGCTCAAACAAGCAGATGGTGCGATGTTCGGAACGCAGGAAGAACAGGACGAGGCGTCAGACCTGGGACTGCAGTACCAGCCGTTCATTATTCCCAATGGGATCCATCTTGATGACTTTTCACGAACAGTCGGCGAAGGAATCGAACAACTCCATGCTTCCTTTCCCATCCTTGCTGCAAAGCATCCCCTGCTGCTGTTCTACAGCCGCATGCACCCGAAGAAGGGCGTTGACCTGCTGCTGGAAGGGTTTGCCCGAATTCAATCAGAATTTCCCGACGCCAGGCTGCTGATCGCTGCACTTGCTCAGGATCCGAGCTATGAGGCACGGATGCGAGAACGAGCGAATGAATCGGATCTCAGGGATCAGGTCGTGATTACCACCGAGTACACCGGAGACCGAGGACGTATCCCGATCAACGCGGCCGACGCCTTTGTACTCACTTCCCATCAGGAAGGGTTCAGCATGGCCATTCTGGAAGCCATGGCGTTTGAGCTTCCGGTCCTCATCACGCATCCTTGCCACATGGACGAGATCGGCGACGCCGGAGCTGGCGAGGTCGTCGAGGCCTCGATTTCAGGTGTCGAGGAAGGATTGCGAAAGCTACTCCGCCGGACACCTGACGAAAGAACGGCCATGGGACAACGAGGCCGCCACTGGGTCGAAGACCACTGCACCTGGGAACGAGTGGCCGAGCAACTCGAATCGATGTATGAAGCATTGATCAGAGGCAAGAAGGCAAGTCCATGAGCCGATACGTCGTCACTGGAAGCAGCGGCTTCATCGGTCGTGCGATGATGAGCCACTTGCGAGAACAGGGACATCAAGCCATTGGATGGGATCGCACCAGAGTTGACTTGTTCGACCAAACCGCGCTGAGCTCACAACTCATTCAAGATGACCCCGAGGTGATCATTCACCTCGCTGCTGCAGGGGTCTCTCATGAACGAGCACAGGACCAGAAGCTTGTCGAGGAGAACTGCTCGATGACACGAAACCTATTGGAGGCCTGTCCCGCAGGCTTGCCGGTAGTGCTGGCGGGATCTATGTCTGAATACGGCACGGACGGGGTTCTAAGTGAGGACGGCCCGTGCAACCCCACCACCGCTTACGGAGAATCGAAACTCGCCGTCACCCGCATGGCCATTGACCAGGCAAGCGCCTCCGGACCTTCGGTCAGAATCACGCGCCTGTTCGGGGTCTACGGCCCAGGTGAGAAGCCCAATCGACTCTTTCCAATGCTGCTTGAGTCCCTCCGCCGTGGAGAGCGCGTCCCCTTGAGCGATGGCCGCCAAGCGAGGGATTTCATTCATGTCTCCGACGTGTGCGAAGCCCTGGAAAGGGTCGCCCAGCTTTTCGTCGCACCGTCAGCACCGTTGCTCGTCAACGTGGGGACTGGCCATGCGGTCACCATCCGTGACGTAGCGACCTGGATGAGTAAGGCCCTGGGTGCGGACGTCGGGCTCCTCGGCTTCGGAGAACGAGAACGTTCACCTGGAGACTCAGACCTCCTTGTCGCAAGCACCCAGCGACTGCGCGATCAAGTTGGATGGGTTCCACCACAACGACTCCAGCAAGGGCTTGACCCACAAAGCCTGTTTGATTTTGCATGAGTTCGAAGCAACGACTGCAGACGTCTCGAAAAACCAATCAGGTGAATTCGCATCGCAAATTCGCCCGCTGCAGATGACAGTTCATTGTCAACTACTCAGGAAAAAGGGCTTCACCACCCTTCGGTACTGCAAGGAAAAACGAGAGTAAACCCCTTAAAAACAGTGCTTAGCAGCTGTCTCCCGACTTCAAGTACTGTGGCACAACGGTACACAACAACTGCATTCCGTGAGACACACTTCCGGGCGCACGGCGACGCTGGTACTGGAGATCGGATACAACGGTTTCGTGATTGACCTCGGTCTTCCATCGAGTGTCAACTAGCAAGACCACTGACGTATAGACTGCGCTGGACCAGGACGGTGACTGTGAACCTCGACTTGCAGAATCAAACGAGAACCAGTCGGCGACAAAGCCAGTGACAACTCTGCACACGAAAGCCATTCGAGTGCAGAGCAAGCAGGGAATTTCAATACCATTACTAGGAGAAACAATGAATCGTCTCACTTTACTGCTGATGGCTGGAGCAATGGCATGCGGGCTCGCACTTGCACCCAAGGCCGAAACGACGACTACTCAATTGCCGCAGACCCCTGACGAAGCAATTGCAGAGCTGGTTGCCGGCAACAAACGATACGTCAAGAACAAGGCTGAATCAGCAAACCCACCTTCCGCACGACCCGCACTTGCGGCCGGACAGGCACCCTTTGCCGCGTTCATTCGCTGTGCAGACTCACGCGTATCACCCGAGATCTGCTTTGACCAGCCACTTGGTGGCCTCTTTGTGACCGGCATTGCGGGGAACATCGTCACTCCAGAAGTTGTCGCAAGTCTTGAATACACCGTAGCCGTTCTGGGTTCGAAGCTGATCGTGATCATGGGTCACTCGAGTTGTGGAGCAGTGGAAGCCGCAATCCAGTTCCGCAACACCACCAACGAGCTTCCGGGTTCACTTCCCATGCTCATCGATCAGATCATCGTTCCCTGCACACTCGATTCAAATCCAAAGGATCCCAACAAGTACCTCGCGGATGCCGTGACTTGTAATGCCAACAAGGGCATCGAGCAACTGATCAACCGATCCCCGGTCCTTGCCGAGGCGGTCAAGAGCGGCAAGCTCAAGATCATCGCCGGGGTCCAGGACCTCGGATCAGGCAAGTTCACCATCACCAAGCAGTGATCTGAACACCCATTAATTTCTCACCGAGGCCGGAGCGCACCTGCTCCGGCCTCGGTGTTGTTGTACTCTGAAGACGTTCCTGACCTCACCGTTCCACACCCTGACTTGGAAGGTTCACCATGGCGATCTTCAGCCAACGCTCCTCAGCCTGCAGCGCGCTGCT
>NHEC01000062.1 GCA_002171655.1 Planctomycetes bacterium TMED75 | reverse complement strand
GCAGTGCGACTTCGAGCATCGATGCGCTTCTTCAACTCCCCGAAATAATGCTTGTGCACGTCACGGAGGTGCCCGGGAATCGGCTGCTCCTGCACCCCTTCCTCCCAGCTGCGAACGATGGTGTCCGCGACTTGCTGAAGTTCCAGATTGGATTCACCTACGACGGGTGCATCGGAGTCGACCAGCTGCCGGGAAATGATGTCTCCACCCTCCTGCAGCGCAACGTTTTCTCTTTGAAGTTGCGTGGAGAAGTCCGTGGCACTCAGTGGGGCGTCCCCGGAGCCTCCGCTGCCTTTCGGACCGAATCCGGTGGATCCGAACATTTTCTGGTCGGGAGACGGGGAAGACTGGCCTGGAGTGGGCTTCGAGGGAAGCATGTCCGCATAGGCGGGTTTGGAGCCCGAGCCGGGTTTGCTTCCACCCTGGCACTGGCCCTGCGCGGACTTGGCCATCTGAAGCATCTGCTTCATTTCCTCAGCCTTGGAGAGGCTCTTTTGCATGCCCTGCTCACCGGCCTTGCCACCCTTGCATTCCTTGCATTCCTTGGCCATCTTGTCGAGCGACTTCGACATGTTTTCGCACTGCTGCGCAGCGGATTCCTGGGCCTTGCTCGTCTTCTTGAGCTGTTCAAGCTGCTGTTGGTTGAGACCGGTCGCCTGCTTGAGCGCCTGTTCGAGCGCTTCGGGGTTGTCGGCCAGAGCCGGGTCCAGACCGGCCTGTTGCAGGGCCTGCTTGAGCGCTTCCTTCTTGTCGGCCGCGGACTGGAGCTGTTCTGCGAGGGATTCAAGCTCCTTCGCCATACGCTCGCGTTGTTCGCTCGTCAGCGAGGGATCCTGCATTGCTTCGGCAAGTTCCTCGAGGGCTTTCTTTGCCTGGTCAAAGTCGCCTGTCCGAAGCGCCTCGGACAACTCCTTGGTTTCGGTGGCACCTTTGGAATCAAGTTCCGAGAGCGCCTGCTTGAGCGCCTCCATCGATTGACCACGTTCGCCGTTGACCACTTCGTCCAGGCGTTGTTCAAGATCGGAAATCTTGCGAAGGGCTTCCCGTCGAGACTGCTCCGCGGACTTTGGATCGTCGGGGCGGGATTCCTCGAGGGCGAAGGCTTCGGAAATGTCGCCAAGCTCCTCCGCCAGCGCAGGGTTTTCCTCGATCTGTTCCAGAACATTGCGAATCGACTCTTGAGCGGCGGATCGTTCCGCCAGGACCGTCTGCTGATCCTTCGTGGCCTCCGCGGTGAAGACGTCACCCGAGGGGACGGTGAACCACACGATGCCGGCGAAGAGGCCGATGACCGGGGCGATCCAGCCCCCACCCGGAAGGCGAGGTGCGAAGGCCGTGCTGATTCGAGTTCGAAGCGTGGGATCGTTCAGTGACTCCGTCGCTTCCTCGAGGGCGGCCTGAGCGAAAGGATCGTCTCGATGGGCGCAGTGGATGGCCGTGGTGAAGCGATCCTTGAGCTCAAGACGTTCATCGATGAGTGCGGCGACGGCACCGTCGGACGGCCGACCCACTCGAGCCATGAGAATCGCCGCCAGCAGGGTGATTCCTCCGAGTATTGAAAAGACCAACCACCAGGCGGGGTGCAGTGCGGGCGAGAGCTTCGAAAGCACCACCAGGACCAGCATCACCACCATTGAAACCAGCAGCGAATCGTGCAGGGTGGCGACGAAGCGATCGAACCAGAGACGTCTGCGAACGAAACGCACAAGTCGTTCCAGTTGGCGTGGGCTGCGTGGTGACTGGGTTGCCTTGCTCATGTTCGTGGCCTCCGCGTATGCCATCGGCGTCGGGCATGGGGCTCGCCATCATTGTAGCCACAAAAAACAACGTCGCTCAGTGTTATCTGCCCTGAAGAGGGAGGATCGCCAGGCCGATCAGCCCTTGAATCGCGTAGGATGGCGGGTGCCGGAGGTCCCATGGCCAGGTTCGCCACACACAGCTTCGTTTCTGCCGCGCTCTGCTATGGCACCTGCGCAACTTTTCTGGTGAACTCCAGCAGCGGGCGAACCAACGAGCAGGAGGTACCACAGGCACTGGCGAGCACGGTGGCCACCGCCAGCAAAGGGGCCGATGCACTCGTTCAACCGATGACCGAAGCCCCTGCTTCGGAGGGTGCGCAACTGGAAAACCTGCAGCAGCGCGTGCTGGAGCTCGAGGAGCGAATCGCCCAGCTCGAAGCCAGTCTTCTGGAATTGACTCAGCGTCTTGATCGGATACTGCCCCCTGAGCCCCCCCTCCCTGAGGCCCCCCTCTCTGAGGTGGCGGTCCCGGAATCGGGTTCTGATGAGGCGCCTGGAGTTCAATTGAGCGAATCCTCAGGGCAGGAAACTCCAAGCGAGCCCGCGGAAAATCCAACCAACACCCCGGCGATTGCCCCAGCGGATCCTCTGGCGTCTCCTTTGGCGATCAAGGAAGCCCTGCGAGTTGCCTTCCAACGAGAGATGCTCAAAGACCCGTCGTTCGTGCTTGGACTCAATTCGCCCGATCAACGGGCTCAGAATGAGGCCGATCGGGTGCTTCAGTCTTGGGTCAGGCAGACCGAGGCGCGCTATCGCAAGCGGATCACCTGGCCGATCCAGGTCGAGGCGGGACAAGAACTCGCCAATGGCGAGTGGGCGTATCAGATTCAAGTGTTGGATCGGAGTGGAGGACCCTCGGGCGCACCCTTCACCCAGCGCATGACCAACCGGATCGCACAGCGACTCGAGAAGTGGCGGATGCGAACCGATCTCTCCAAAGTGCTGATGAAGGGAATCTTCGAGCCGAAGCTCAAGGTCATTCCTCGTCGAGCATCATCCTCTCCATTCAACAGCGAGATTCTCGTTGAATCAAAGAGCGTGTTGATCAGTGAATGGGTGTCCTTTGAATTCAGTGTCCGCTTGACCACGATCATTCCAATCTTCGTGGACGAACCGACCCCACCGAAACCGAATCAACCCCTCCAGGAAAAAGAGGTCCAGGATGAATCCTGAAGATGATGTCTGCCTGTGTTTCCACGTCAGCCAGCAGAAGTTGACCAATTTCATCAAACGAGAGCAGCCGAAGGTGGCGAGCAAACTGTCGGAGTGCCTGGGTGCCGGGACCGGGTGCCACTGGTGCGTCCCCTATCTGGAGCTCATGTGGGAACAATGGGAGAAGGGTGAGACGCCGCAGCTGAACTTTTCACCGGAAGAATACGCAGCTCAGCGCAGCGAATACCACCGCAGCGGAAAACGAGCGCCAGACTGGCCTCCGGCTGAAGAGTCGGACGGTTCGTGATCCAGCACCTGATCAAGAAACCGACAGGGTGGTGATCGAGTCGTTGGTGTAGATGCAGATTCCAGCCGCGATTCGAAGGGCTTGCTCGCAGATTGCCGGCGCTGCGAGTTCGCCGTGGTGCATCAGACCCCGGGCCGCGGAGAGGGCGAATGAACCGCCCGATCCGATCGCGCACAGACCATCCGTAGGCTCGATCAGATCGCCTTGACCAGACACCATGAGCGTCACCTCGAGGTCAGCGACGATCATCATCGATTCCAGGCGACGCAATGCACGATCCGTGCGCCAAAGACGTGCAAGGCCGATCGACGCACGCCGCAGATTCGTCGGAGAGGCTTCAAGGTGCTTCTCGAAGTGTTCCATCAACGCGAATGCATCGGCCGCCGCACCGGCGAAGCCCACGAGCACACCCTTGCGTTCGTGCCCGAACTTCTCGAGTTTTCTGACCTTGACGGCATCGGGCTTGGCGATGGTGCTGCCCAGGGTGACCTGGCCGTCGCCGGACATGGCGACTTCGCCGGGTCGGCGAGCGGAAAGAATGGTGGTGGCTTTGAAGGTGGTGTCCTGCATTCAGACCATGCTATCGGAAGCAGGATCTCGGGGTTGCAGCGTCGGGCCCCGGGCCCTCGATCGCCGGAGGTCAGGGTTCAGAACGCTGAACGCAGGAAGTCGCTACCCTCACCGACATGAATCTGGCCGTGATCATTCCCGCTGCAGGTGGCTCCACTCGGTTTGGTTTCGGGGACAAGCTGTCCCAGGACCTTGGGGGTCGGGCGATTCTCCTGCGAGCGGTCGAAGCATTCGTCAAGCGATCGGAGACACGATCGGTCATCGTGGCCGCTCCACCCGACGACCTCGATGGATTCAAGAGTCGCTTTGGAGCACAGCTGAGCTTTCACGGAGCTCGGATCGTTCCGGGTGGCCGAACCGAACGATGGGAAAGTGTGCGAAATGCACTCAATGAGATCGATCAGGAGATCACCCACGTTGCAGTGCACGATGCCGCTCGACCGAACGTAAGCCCGGAACTGCTGGACCGCGTCCTCGACGCCGCACGAGTCCATCCCGCGGTGATTCCGGGCGTCAGAGTGTCCAGTACCCTCAAGCGAGTCGGAGTGGAACCGGTGCGTGCCGCCGAGGACGAGGCGATTGCAGACGCCATTCTGGGTGGGGCCGATCAACTCGACGGTGCGCCCAGCGCTCACTTGGTCGAGGAAACCGTTTCCCGTGAGCGCGTGGTGGCGATCCAGACCCCTCAGGTCTTCGAACGAAGCCTCCTCGAACGGGCCTACGCACAGGACTCGATCGACGGGGCCACCGATGACGCGATGCTGATCGAACAGCTGGGCCAGCCGGTGGTGGTGGTGGAAGGCGAAGCGCGCAACATCAAGGTGACGACTCAGGAAGATCTGGCGCTGGTTCGACTGTTGGCTCGTTGAGCGGACTGGCGGGCGTGGCGAGCTCCGTGGCCGATTCCGGAGCAGGGACCCATTGAGAAGCCGGAGGCAGCCACGGAGCCTGCAACGCATGCATGGTCATGGCGGTTCCAAATGCCCGGGAACGCTCGAAGATCCGATCATTCCATGAACCATCGGGCTCACGGATCTCCATCAGTATGTCGGCCAGGCGCGTGCGAAGTGGACCGCGCTCCTCGGATGGCAGCAGTTCGATGGCATCCGCCGCGGCCGCGAAACCATAGAAGAAGTAGTACGGGGCGACTCCGTAGGGAGGGGTGTGGGTACCGGTTTTACGACGGCGTGCTTCAAGCGCTCGCCAATCACGCAGGAAGGCGTCCACTGCCAGACGCACCCGCTCGGAGGCACCCACGCCACCCAGCAGCAGCGCACTTTCTGCCGAGACCATACGCCCGATTGCGCCAGGAATCTGACCCGGATCGTCTTGAGTGGGCCTGCGCGCCGAGTATGCGACGTACCCATCCGGCGCGACGCAGAGCTTGAGACCAGCCAGCGCGCGCTCGACCATAGACTCCTCGACGGTGAACCCCTGCGCACGCGCCTCGTAGAGCGCGATCAGTGCGGGTGCGGTCATGAAGGGGGAGGTCGGAGACGCCTCGTCGGCGGCACCACGCCTCGCGTAGTTCCACCCCCCCACTTGTGGAATCTCGATCGTATCCAACGCTGCGATCGACCAGCGGATGACGTCGTCGACGACCTGTTCCATTCCCTCAGGCACGCAGGACTCCGCACGAAGTGCCAGGAGCATTCGAAGCGCGTAGATGTACCCCCAGCCCCGGACGTCGTACCCACCAGAGTAGGCGGTCGGCGACATGCGGGGATCGGTGGTCATTGAGCAGACGAAACCAACCGCCTTGCGGATGGCTTCCACCGCCAGTTCTTGATTCTTGAAGCCGGGTGCTTGAAAGATCGCCTGGGCACAGATCGAGGTCCCCCCCACTCGGTAACCGATGGGAATCGCGCTGCGTCGTTTCACCAGCTCGACGGGATCCGACTCCTGAGCCCGGACCCGATAGACACCCTCGTACGGCCATTCCGAATCCTCAAGCCCCTCCTGGACGCCGATGAGGAGCTTGGAGCCCTCTTCGAGAATCACTTCCAGTTTCGGAGGCATCGACTCCATGGAGTCCGAAGCGTTCAAGGGTTCGACGGGCGAGGCCTGCAGACAGAGTATGAGCGACCAATGAAACACCAGCATGCGAGGATTCCATTCGGTCAGTTGACCGTCGTGCGATCGTGGAAGTAGAGATAGACGAACATGTCCTCACCGTATTCATGCAGTTCGGGCCCCTGGTAGGCGGCAATCGAGGCTTCTGCGTCACTGAGCGGAGCCGGGGTACGAAGCACGATCCACGCCTTGTCGGCAAGCACCGGTTCGAGGCGCACGAGCTGCTCGAGAACTGCTGTCCGATGGGCGACATCACCCATCGCGAGGTAGGGCGGATCGATGAAGACGATGTCCACCGGACTTGGCGCCTGGGCAAGTGCGGTCGGGCCGAGGGCATCGATTCGAACCGCCCGGCAGCGATCTTCGCAGCCAAGTTCCTTGATGTTCCACTCCAGAATCGCATGAACCTCTCGATCCTGTTCGACCATCACCACATCGGTGGCGCCATGGCTGACCGCCTCCAGTCCCATGGTTCCGATTCCGGCGAAGAGATCGAGTATCCGACCCTCCTCGAACCAACCGCGAAGAAGGTTGAACAAGGATTCCTTCACGCGAGCGGGCATCGGTCTGGACCGTTCACGATCAGGAGGGGCCATCAGCTGGCGCCGGCGAAATTCACCACCAAGTATCTTCAGCATGTTTGGATCCTATGCGCTGAGCGCATCTGGTGTCGCCCGAACGCATAGGATGGTGGGATGCCAGAATTCGGAAGCCTGCACTCTGAACTTCGCAAGAACGCACGACAGGTGCGCCTGGGCGAAGATGTGCCCGCCTTGCTGGTGGTTCCCGAAGCCAGAGAAGTCCCGGCTCCCCTGCTGCTGTGGATGCACGGGCGTACCGCACACAAGGAGCTGGATTCCGGACGATTCCTTCGACTGCTGCGTCGGGGAATCGCATCCTGCTCGCTGGATCTGCCCGGGCATGGGGAACGATTCGATGAAACACTCCACGAGCCAGCCGCCGTGCTGCCGGTGGTCGAACAGATGGTGCAGGAACTCGCTGGAGTACTCGCCGAGCTGGTTGAAATCGAGGGAATCGACCCGGCACGTATTGCGATCGGCGGAATCAGCGCGGGCGGCATGGCTTCGCTGATCAGATGCTGCACCGACCATCCATTCGCGGCGATCTGTGTCGAAGCGACCACCGGCAACCTCGCCTACCGAGCGTCAAGCATCCTTGCGGACCCCGCTCGGGTGGCCAGACTGGATCCGATCCACCACCTCCAGGACTGGCGACCGGTCCCCCTGCTCGCTTTGCACAATCTTTTGGATGAATGGGTCGACGTGGATGGACAACGCTTCTTCATCGATGCCCTTCGCGAACGGTACCCTGATCCGAATTTGATCGATTTCCATGTCTACCAGCGACCGACCGGAGCACCGCACGAACACTCGGGTTTCGGACAGTTCAGCGGGGATGCCAAGGATCGCCAGGTCTCGTTTCTTGCCAGGCACCTGGGAGTGGATTCGTGAGCGTCAACTACTTCGCGTACGGGGCGAATCTCGATTGCAGGGCGATGCTTGGGCGATGTCCGAACGCCCAGGTTCTCGACCGGGCCTCCCTGGCCGATCACCGGGTGGTATCCATGCGGGAGGGCTGGCTTTCAATCACTCCCGCCGAGGGTGAACAAACCGAGGGACTGCTCTGGAAGCTTCGCGAGGAGCACCTGGTCGCACTCGATCTTTACGAAGAAGTTGACCAGGGACTCTACGTGCACGAGACCCGGCGTGTGGATCCTCAGCAAGGCGACCCCATCGACGCACTGGTGTACGTGGGAGCCAATTCTGGTCCCGGCCTCTTGCACGCCGAATATGCCGAACGAGTGGCCGCCGCGGCGAGGCGGGAACTCGGCGAGGCTGCCGCGTCTCGGATCGAAGCGCTGTCAGAGGCCTGGTCGAGCAATGACCACTAGGGGGATTCTGGAAGAGGCGAGCGACCGCGAGCGATGTAGTTGCCGCTTCCACGTGCCACCACCTGGGCCAGAAACGTGTCGAATTGAGCCTGCAGTTCTTCAAGATCGGGGTTGAAATAGACCACCGTGACCGCAAGCCCTCGTGCCCCCTTGGCCGCCCGTCGGCGGTTGGTGATCGAGCCCAGCCGCGGAGATTCGATGAGCGTGCGGCCGAGTTCACCTTTGTAGGCGTCTCGAAGTGCGGCTTCCATGGCCGGTCGATATCGTCCGCCCTCGGCCTCCATGAAGAAGTGGGTCAACGCCCACACCTGCGCGTAGTAGCCCAGCAGCTCATCGGTTCCCTGCTGGAGAAAATATTCGGGCGACCGGGTCAGCAGTTCGGGCAGTGGAATCAGTTCCCGATTGCGATAGCAGCTTCGCAATTCGTTGAATCGCTCGAAATTCCGCCAGGGCATGAAGCGAGGGATGTCGTAGGCGCGTTCAAACCGGCAACCTTCCATGTAGGTGGCGATTCCCTCGTCCATCCAGGCCGGCAGACTTTCCTTGAAGGTGTTCTGACAGAACTGATGCCATCCTTCATGGGCGGTGATGCAGAGGGTGTCCCAGCGGCCAATGTCGTAGAGCACCGCCCGACCACGGGTGGTGAATCCCCCCTTGCCTAGAGACAGGTAGAGCCCGGCCTCGCCCGGAAGCAGCTTGCGCGTGAATGCCTGCCACTGGGCACGCTCCCCGAGGATGTAGGTCTCCATGGAAGTGTCGGGCAGGGGTAGTTCGATGATCGCGGTTCGATAGTGCTCCAGGGCGCTTTCAAGATAAGCCGGCATCTTTTCAGACAGCCAGCCGTCCTCAAGCGTCGAATGCAATGCGTAATGCGGCGTGGTGACCAATGAACCGGTTGGTCCGACATCGACCGGAGGATCCCAGGGACGGGTGGAGAGAACGAAGAGTGGATTGCCCGAGACCGCACCAGCAGAGGACGCCCCGGGGTTGGTGAGCTTGGGCGTGGCGGGGACGCTGGATGTCCGCGAGAGAAACTCATCCTTCTGACAGCCGGAGAGCAGACTACCGCAGCCAACTAAGAGGAGGAGAAGCGTACTGCAGATATGGAAACGCTGAAGAGGCACTTTTTCATGGTAGCTGCAGAAGACTCGGAAGATGAGGGTGATGATCAAATTCACGAAGGACGGAAAATGCGGGGGTCCGGCTCAACCCAGCCTCTCGAGTGCAGAAGTGGCCGCTTCCAGATCAGCCCGAGCCTCCTCGAGCAGTCGACGGGTCTCCGCCACAAGTTCAGGCTTGGCTTTCTGGACGTAGGACTCGTTGGACAACCGACCCTCGAATCCACCGATCTGTTTGATTTTCTGGGCGCAGAGCTTTTTCAGGCGCACCCGCTCCTGGTCGAGGTCTGCAGTATCGAGCAATCCAGCAAGCAGAAGCTCCTCACCTTCAAAGGCAAGGGCCACGGCATCCTCGGGGCGAGCCCCTGCTCCGAGCTGCACCACCGCCTCCAGGCCACAGAGGGTCTCGACCACTCCACCGGAGGTGCTGATGAATTCACTGATGCGCGGTGGAACATGCATGGTGATCCGCTTGCGTGGATTGACGTTGCGTTCGCCGCGAATTGTTCGGACCTGACCTACCAGAGCCTGTACGCGTGCGAAGTGGGCGTCCGCTTCTGGATCTGCATACGTGTCGGCGATGACCGGCCAGTCTGCCAGACTGAGGATCTCCGAATCCGAGAGCACCAGACCCTCGACCCCTCGACTCCCACACGCACGCAGGTTCGGCCAGAGTGTCTCGGTCACAAACGGCATCACCGGATGCAGCAGGCGAAGCAATGCGTCAGTCATGCTCAGCAACACCTGACACTGACGAGGATCCGCGCCGACGGTGGGCTTGATCGCTTCGAGGTACCAGTCGCAGTAGTCACGCCATGCGAAATCATAGAGCGCGTCCGCGACCGAGCTGAACTGATAGGAAGCAATCGATCCCTCAACCGTCTGCAACGACTGATGCAGGCGATGGAGTATCCACCGATCGATCAGTGGGGCTTCAGCGAGAGAGACTTCCGGACCAGCGGGTGAGATCTCCGCACGTTCCAGGGTGCTCAATGCGAATCGTGTGGCGTTCCACAACTTGTTGGCGAAATTTCGCCCGAGGTCGAACTTGCTGGAGCTGTTGCGGGCGAGGGGTTGTGCTTCGGTTGCCTCGACGGTACCGGAGGCCACGCCGTACTGGGTGACCATGGACTTGTTGGAATCCGAGGGGGATACCTGCACGGGAGCCGCGACCAGATGCCCCGCAGACGTGGTGATCGTCTTGGGCTCAAAGGTCTGACCGGAATGTGGGCAGATGGTGTCCACCGGCAAGCGAACATCCTGGGTGTCCGTGGACATCTGGGTCAGCACGAATCGCAGGGCGTCTGCCCCATGGGTGTGCACGATGTCCCGGGGATCGACTCCGTTGCCGAGGGACTTCGACATTTTCTGACCATATCCATCTTGAATCACGGCGTGAACGAACACTTCATGGAAGGGCAGACGACCTTCGTTGAAATACCGATTGAACATCACCATTCGGGAGACCCAAAGCGTGATGATCTCGCGGGCGGTGCTCAGCACACTGGTGGGATTGAAGGTCTCCAGCAGGCCGGACATTCCCGGATGAAGCTGGGGATCTGGCCAACCCATGGTCGAAAGCGGCCAGAGCGCTGAGCTGAACCAGGTGTCGAGCACGTCCGGATCCTGTTGGAAGCCATCTGATTGGAGCTGTTCGACCAGTGAGTGTTCTTCCTCGGAGTCAACCGCCGGCAGACAGACCTGCTCCTCGATCAAGCCACCAGCAAGTAATCGAGCGTGGTGCACGCACCCTCTTTGTGACCAGGGCCCCTCGACGGCGACGGTGTCCTCTCCACGATCCGATGCTTCGGAGAGCGCTGATCGAAGTGCTGATTCCGTGTCGGAATCGGGCTCGGCGAGTCGGATCCAGACCGGAATTCGATGCCCCCACCACAGCTGACGGCTGATGCACCAATCTCGAAGATTCTCATGCCAGCTTCGGAAGGTCCGCGCGTATCGATCGGGAAAGAAACGCAGCCCTCCGTCCCCGGGGGCATTGGACCGTGGCGCGAGGCCTTCGGGAATCTGATCACAATCCTCCGGACGCATGGCGCGCAGTGCGGCACCACGGAGTCGGTCGTCGGTCACTCGGACATACCACTGATCGGAGAGGTACGGTTCAATCGGAACATGGCTTCGATAGGAATGCCCCACCGAATGTTCGTACTCACGGATGTTCTCGAGCAGGTCGTTGGATTTGAACCACTCGACGATCGCGATGCGAGCCTCCTCGCGGGAGCGACCCGCAAACCGCCGAGCTTCATCTGAGGGGTCATCGAATCCGTGCTCGAGGGAGATGGAACCATCCGGTGCCATGATGTTGATCACATCCAGGTCATGGCGCCGACCGATCTCCCAGTCGTTGGGGTCATGAGCGGGCGTGACCTTGAGGAACCCCGTGGCAAAGGCGGCCTTGGGGTCGCTGGCTTCACCGGCTTGGGCGAGGTCTGCGGGAAGCACCACGAAGTCGTCCTCGACGATCGGAATCACCCGACCCACGATCGGAAGCACCACTCGTTTGCCCCGAAGTCCCTCGGCCCGTGGATCCCGGGGGTTCATCGCCACTGCGGTGTCACCCAACATGGTCTCGGGACGAGTGGTTGCGACGGTGACGTGACCGGAACCATCCTCGAGAGGATATCGGAGGTACCACATGTGTCCGGCCACACTCTGCATTTCGACCTCGTCATCAGCAAGTGCAGTCTGGGTGGCGGGGTCCCAATTGACGAGCCTCTTGCCGCGATAGATCAACCGATCACTGAAGAGGCGGAAGAACGCCTCGCGAACGGCTCGAGCGCACACCGGATCCATGGTGAACCGCAGCCGATCCCAGTCGCAGGAACACCCCATGGTCCGCAACTGATCGACGATCGTGGCTTCGTATTCGTCCTTCCACTCCTGAACCTTCCCGACGAACTCATCCCGGGTGAAATCGGTACGGGTGCGGCCCTGCTGGAGCAGGCGCTTTTCGACCACCGACTGGGTGGCGATACCCGCGTGGTCGGTCCCCGGCATCCAGAGCGTGTTCGCACCGCGCATACGGTGGTAGCGAGCAAGCACATCCTGCAGGGTTCCGTTGAAGGCATGGCCCAGGTGCAGGGCTGCCGTCACATTGGGAGGTGGGATCAGAATCGTAAAGGGATCTCGAAGATCGCCTTCGCTTCGGGGAACTGCATGAAAACAGTCGCTGTCCCGCCAGAGACGGCGGACCGACTCCTCGGTGTCCGCTGGACTGTAGGATTTGGCGAGTTGCGGGACGTCGGTATTTGGCTCGGATGCATTGCTCATGAGACGGACATGATACGAACATGAACCAACGGACACATCGAAAACACCCAACGAGTCCTGCAATCCTCGTCCTGAGCCTCATGGCCCTGACCTGGCTCGGAGGCTGTGGGGAGGATGAACCGGCCTCAACCCCCTTTGCGGAGAAGACCTTCAACCCCGATCGTTTTCAGGAAGGCCTGGTCGCGGTTGATCGCTGGCTGTCCGATGGCGACGCCTCCAAGGCGGAAGTGATTGCCGCACGCCTGGTCGAACTGGATCCGGATTCGATTGTGGCGCTTCAGGCACACGGAAACTGTCTGTTGATCCTGGGATCGCTCGCCGATCAGAGCGGAGATCTGGTCAATGCAGCGACCTTGCGGCAACAAGCGGATACCTCCTACCAGTCGGCATTGACGCATGCAGGGAGCATGGCCGAGGCCCCGCTTCTGCACCAGGCCGCGCTGGCGGCCGCCGCCACCGGGGATCTGGAACGAGCCTGCGTGCTGCACATCAGAGCGGCGAGCACGGATCCGACCGATCCAACGCATCCCATCTTTGCCGCGAACACCCTCACTCGACTGGAGCATCCCGAAGAAGCGATCACGTGGTTTGATCGGGCGATCGAGATCGCACCGGACGAACCCTGGGCATGGGCGGGTCGGGCGGAGTGCCAGAGACAGCTGCAGAAGTTCGACGAGGCACTTGCTGCGATTCGGACCGCACGCAGTCGTTCGGTGGCCCGAGGTACGGAGTCCGGTTTTCCCTTCCGAGTCGCCGAAGCCAGGATTCTTCGAGAAGCAGGCCAGGCGCGTCGAGCGGCGGACCTGCTCTATGCGATCGATTCCTCGGAGCACACCCGGGGATCCTCCAGTGAGCTGGCCGCTGCCTGCACGGACCTCGGAGAACATCGACGTGCGGCAGAGGTCTGGGAACGATTCAATCGCCAGAATACCGGTGATGTCACCTCGATGCTCGCGGCAGCAGAATGCTGGATTCGAGCAGAGGAGTTCGAAGAGGCCGCCGCGTGGCTGAACCTCGCGGAAACCGCCGGCGCCCCCCCTTCGGTGGTGGAAAGCCTGCGACAGGGACGGTGAGTCTCCGGCATCTGGAAGAGAGGTCGGACGGATTCGCTCAGCGCAGAGAACGACCGCCGCACAAGCTGAGGACGGTGCCGGTGATGTAATGGGCATCCAGCAGCATCCAGCTCACCGTTCGAGCCGCCTCTTCGAGCGTGCCACTTCGTCCCAGCGGAATCCGGTCGATGTAACGTTCCTCCTCCTGGGTGGTCATCTCTCCGGGTGCGAAGGCCACCACCCCGGGGGCAATTCCATTGACCCGGATCTCAGGTGCGAGTTCCAGAGCCAGGGACTCCACCATCTGATGCAAGGCGGCTTTGGAGGCGAGGTAGCCCGCGTAGTGTCTTCGCGGCTGTCCATCCGCATGGATGTCTCCAAGGCACACCACGGACCCGCCCCCCTCGCACTGGGAGGAACGAAGAACAGGGGCCAGCAGCGATGTGATCAGAAGCGGCCCCACCGCGTTGACGTGGTAGAGCTCGAGCAGCTCAGCCGAAGAAAGTGTCGCGAGTGGAGTTCGTCGGTAGCTGGAAGCGTTGTGCACGATGCCATCAAGCCCGCCCCGGGCCACCTCGTCACAGGTGTGCCGGATGGAAGCCTCGGATTCCAGTGCGAGTTCCAGGACCGTGACATCGATTGAGTGCGCCCCCGCCGCTTCACGACAGAGCTCTGCAGTTTCACGACACGCTTCAAGGGAGGTACGCCCGGTCAGAACAAGGTCGAACCCTCGTTTCGCCAGCTCGATCGATATGGATCGGCCGACTCGACGGGCGGCTCCGGTGACCATGATTCTCCCCTCACTCAAACCGTTCTCCCAGAGCAGGGCCCTCGTCGGAACCCGAATCCGAGGAGGGCTCGGAGCCCATTGTGAATCGTCGTCCGGACTCCACCCAGGGATCGACCCGGTTGGAATCACCTCCTGATGGAGGGGCAGGAGGTTTCGGAGGTCGCAGGGGTGAAATACGTGGCTGACATGCTCGACGGATAATGAGAATGAAGAGAAATGCGCTGGCCGCCACCAGGAGCAGCATCAGGAGCAGCATCAGGACAATGTTCTCAAAGAAGACATCCATTACAGCCATTGTACCCCGACGGTCTGAATACAATATTGGTTGGAAGAAAAAAACGGCGCAAGACCTCTTTTTCAAAGGCCGTGGCTGAAAAGGGCAGAACCCATCGGGACAGTGAAGGACAACAACCGATTCAAATTCACCGGAAGGTTCTACCGGCGGGTCCTCTTTGGCTGTGGCCTGCTGCTGCTGCTGGCAGCGATCGGGGTGTTCCTCGCTACCAGGTCGTTCGTCTTGAAATCGATCGCACGTCCCCACATCGAAGCGACCTTTGGAGGGGAGATCGAGATCGGATCGATCCACTGGCTGGATTTCAACGAACTTGAAATCACCAAACTGGTGGTTCAGGCACCCGGGTGGAACGCCATGGCTGGTGAGGTGATCCGCATCGACCGTGCTCGGATCGAACTCAACACCAGTGCACTGAAGACCGGATCATTCGAGATCAAGCGGATGGAAGTCGAGGGGATGAATTTTCGGATTGCGGAAAGCGGGACCGAACCCGGCCGATTCAACGTGCTTTCCCTGCAGCCTGCGCAAGGTGATGGTGGAGATGGCGATCCGCCCAAACGCATCGACATTCGTGATTTCACGATGGAAATGGGAGTGGCCGACGAGACAGGATGGAAAAAGAGCGGGGAGATCCTGCTCTCAGGAGACCTCGTCTCGGAATCAACCAATCGAAGCGAGTTCTTCTTCAACTTCGTGAGTGATGCAGGACCGACCACCACTTCCACGGTGCTCAAGGGTCGAATTGACATCAGTGCACTGACATTCGATGCGTCGATGGATGATCTGGTCGTCACCAAGGATCTGTTGGGCATGCTGCCGATCGAGCTTCGCAAGGCCACGGAATCGATGGCTTTGGAGGGCGTGATCGATCGACTCGAGGTCTCGCGAGACGAGGCGATGCAGCTCTCGGCGAGCCTGGATCTGGGCTCGGCCAGCATGATCATTCCCAGTATTGACGACCAGGACACCTGGTCCAGACTGGATGCGGGCATCGTCACCAATGCCGGGCAGAAACCCCTGGTCAAGATTGATTCAGGTCGGCTCCGTCTGGAGCAGGAACGCCTTTTCATCGAGGAATTCAAGGGAGAGCTGACCGGCCAGGCCGGGAATACCGACTCGATTCCTATCGTCATGGCGTTCGAAATGGACCTCAAGGACCGCTCGAACCAGGACGTGGACTGGTCGGATGGTGACGAGGTCTCTCGGCACGTCTTCGATGTCGCACCGTTCGTACTGGACATCAACGTTCCCAATTTCGAAATTCGTTCCGACGGAGCAGGCGTGATCCTCCCTCGTGCGGCGGCACTGGCATTCTCGGAATTCGGGGTGGAGCAGTGGCGGGTCAACATCCGGGCCCGCTTGAACCGGAAGGATCCGATACCGGGGGAGGATGGCAACCCGATCGCCAGCCCGATTCAGACCAGCGGCGAAGTCGTGGTCGACAATGGAACCGGACGATATTCCCGATTTCCCTACCCCCTTGAGAACGTCCGAGCAAACATCGTGTTCGACGACGATCTGGTCACGATCAGTCGCCTGATCGGCACCGGCCCCATGGGCGGATCGGTGATGGTCGAAGGCACCATCGTCGATCCCGGTTCGGCGGCAGCGATCGATGTCACGATTCGTGGACGAGACGTGCCTGCGGATCGAGTGTTCCGTTCGGCACTCGATGGCTGGCGGCGGCGTACCTGGGATCGTTTCTTTGACACACATGCCGAACTCCGACTCCGCGAAGCGGGGTTGCTGAGTACCCGACAAGACGTTGAAAAAGCGATCAAGGAGCGAACCCGAATACTCAGGCAGCTCACTGGACTGGATGAAGACGCGGAGAAACAACGACAGACCCTTACCCTCGAAGCCGAGAGGTTGGACCGGATCATCCAGGCGGGGCCGTTCAAACTGGGCGGCACGTTTTCCTTCGACCTGAAGGTGACAAGCCCGGCGGGTGAAGACCAACCGGTGTTTCTCACCGGCGACATCGATATCAGCGAAGGCAACGTGGTGGTCTCGGACTTCCCCTACCCGATTCACCTCGAGGAGTCTCGGATCACGCTGACGCCCGATGACATCCTGATCGATGACGGACTGTTCTTCACGACTCCAAGCGGTGGAACAGGAGTGATCCGCGGCTCGATCCACAATCCCGACACCCCCGAAGGGGCGGATCCGATTTCGGTGATCGATGTCAGCTTTGCGGCAATACAGGTGGAACTCACCGAGACACTGCTGGCTGCCCTTCCCCCGAGTGGGGATGACCAACCGATTGATCCCAACAACTGGCCTGGCTCCTGGAGGAGCGAGGCCGCCGAGGCGCTGGCCGCACTCGGCCTCAAGGGAAAGATCGATGTCGAAGGAACGCTCAGGGGTGATCGAAGAAATCCGTCTGAGGATCCCGTGCTTCGATTCCAGACCAGACTCAGTGAGGGTTCGATTACTCCAGACATGAAGCTGTCGGATTTCTTCGCTCGAGCCGGAGTCATTTGGCCGGAAGGGTTTCGCTTGAAATCGTGCTCGGCTTTCTTACAAGTCGATCCCGAAGAGACCACGCTCAATGAATTCAGGGGCGAACGACTGGGAGGGGTGGTGGAAGCCACCGGCATGCTGAGCAGGATCACGGACGCAAGCCAGCTTGACGTGGAGTTCACGAACCTCCAGATGGAGGAGTACCTGATCGACTTCGTTCCCAGCAACAATCAGTCGAGGATCGGGGATCTGTGGGCACGCTTCGATCCCCGAGGCACCTTCAATGCCAGTCTTGAATGGGAACAGTCTCCTCAAGGCCGGCGGGACTCGAGGGTCGACGTGAAACCGCAATCGATCACTCTCGACCTCAACGGCGAAGATGTCGTGGTCGTTCGGGAGCAGGGAAACATCATCATAAAGCCCGAGGAAATCCTTTTCGAGGACTTGGTGCTCGATGTTTCCGGGAGTGGATACAACCACGGGGGCCTTCTCCTGGATGGTTCCTATGGAATCCCTCAGGATGGAAGACTGCTGGTCCTGGATGGGAGTGTGCACAACGGCAAGTTCCAATCCCCGGTGCTGGAAGTCATGTTCGATCTGATCGGAGTCCAACGAATCCTCGAAACCTGGCAGGAGCTCGCTCCAAGCGGTCGATTCGAGAGTCACTTCGAGTATCGAGGCATACCCGAGTCCGATGGAGGTGAGGCTGACTATGCGATCGATGTCGCCCCGGAGAGCATGAGCGTCGATCTGGATGGACAGCGGATACATGCCAGTTTCGAAACCGGTGCACTGTACATTGAGCCGGGTCGATTCGAGCTGGAACATCTCATCGCCCAGATCCCCGCACCGGGAACCATCAACCTCAACGGCAACATCACCGTGAACGATCAGATTCATGCGGAACTCGACATGCACTACAAGCTGTCTCAGCTGCCGGATGACTATTACGCCTACCTCCCCCCCCCTGTTTCAACCGCGTTGCGATCGATTGATTTCGCAGCCGACGGCCCCTTCGAACTGATGGGAACTCGTCTTTCAGCAAGCTGGGACGAGGATGCGCCCATCGACAGGCCCCAACGATTCGAATTCAACACGACCATCGATGTGGAACAGGGACGATTCGAAGCTGGGCCCTCCTTCGATGAATTCGACGCCAGCATCACGTTCGAATGCACGGCCGAGTATGACCGCTCACTCGACCAGCTGGTGAAGCACCTCTCCGGAAGCATCAACGGGAACCGACTGAATGTGCAGGGCCGACGAGTCAGTGACTTCACCGCCGGCATGCAGCTGGACGAGGACGAGGTCTTCCACCTCGAAGACATGCTTGGTCGGATCGCGGAGGGCGCCGTGTTCGCCGAATTGAACTTGAATCTCGAAACCACCGAGTGGGACATCGACGTTCATCTGGAAGACGCCTCCCTCGAGGAGCTCAGCCGCAATCAGGAGGATCCGGTGGCAGAGGGCACGGTCGGCACCGTCCTCGGGCGAGTTCAGGTAACCGGCCTGATCGAGGACCCTTCGTCGAAGAATGGGCGGGGGATGATTCTGATTCAGGACGGCCAGATGACGAATTCACCCCTGACCTTCAGCATTCTTCAGATTTCACAGCTCATGTTGCCAGTGAGTTCGAGCATCGAATTTGCCGAAATCGAATTCAACATCGATGGTGATTTGATGATCTTTGATGAGTTCATGCTCAGCTCACCGGGCCTGCAGCTGCAGGGATCGGGCGAGATGTCGCTGGAGGACTGGAGAATCGCACTCAGACTGTTCCCACGAGGGACAATCCCGATTTTCAGCGACATCATCGGTAGTGTCACTGGAATCCTGTACGCGATCAACGTGACCGGTACACTCGACGAACCAAACGCCGCTATCGAGGTCCTGCCGATCCTGGGAGATGGAGCGGAAGTCGAGGATCGCCCCTCCCTCCAGGAACCTGTCCAGAGTCAGATCGAATAAAACCCGGAACCTTCCGGGCAACCAACCATAAATCGAGGATGTGATCAGCAGATGAAGCGAAGAGATGACGGCACAATTGATCCGACTTGGGTTGCTGAAGAAGCGATCCGTCGCCTCGAGGGCGCACCCAACGCCGCAGCGCGACAGGTTGGAGAGCTCATGGTCACTGCGATCAAGTTGATCGAAGACGGGCTGGACCTTGGGCAATTGAAACTGCTCAATCGGGCCATGAAGGAGATGCGCTACTCCTACAAGGTATTCAACGACTACCCGGATGTCCGCAAGGTCTCGATCTTCGGATCAGCACGTACTCCAGAAGACCATCCGGACTATCGTTCCGCACACACCTTCGGTAAGAAGCTGGCCGAACATGGCTGGATGTCGATCACCGGTGCGGGCGATGGAATCATGAAGGCGGGACACGAAGGACCAACGCGAGAGGCGTCCTTCGGACTTCGAATCAGGCTGCCGTTTGAAACGTCTGCCAACGACGTCATTGAAGGCGATCCCAAGCTGATCAACTTCAGATACTTCTTCACCCGCAAGCTGATGTTTGTGAGCAACTCCGACGCCATCGCGGTCTACCCGGGGGGGTTTGGGACCCAGGACGAGTTGTTTGAAAGCCTGACGCTCATTCAGACCGGAAAAAGCAACATCATGCCGGTGATCCTGCTTCAAGGTGCGGATGTTGACTATTGGCAACGCTGGGAACGAGGAATCACCGACAATCTTCTCGAGCGAGGATGGATCAGTCCGGAAGACCCCGGGTTGTACTACATCGCGCCGGATGAGGAATCGGCAATTGAGCACATCATGCGCTTCTACCGTCGTTTTCAATCCGCGCGTTACGTACAGGATCGATTCGTCATGCGAATCAAGCAACCCTTGCGTGAGTCACAGATCGCGGAGCTGGCAAAGGAGTTTGATTCGATCATCGAGCACGGAAGCCTTGAACAAAGCGGTCCGCTCAAGGGTGAAAAGACTGAACTCGAACTGAAAAGGCTCCACTTCCTCCACCGGAGGTATTCATTTGGCACTCTGCGAAGAATGATCGATCGTGTGAATGAATTCCCCATGGAGAACGCGGAGTGAGTCGACTCCTGATCCAGCTGGTGGTGGTGAGTCAGCTGGTTTGGAGTGGATGCTCCGGAACCCCGAAAGCTTCCCCCAGCACGGAGGCTCCTCCAGCCACCAGCGGGCTGAGAGACGGACTCCCTCGTTCCAATCCGAATCTCATGGGAATCGAACTGCTGGCCTGGAGAGTGGCCGACACTTCGGAATTCAATCAACTGCTGAATCAGTACACCAATGCCGGATTGGAGCCCGCTGATCAACGGAGGTACCTGGACAACGACATTCGGATTCTGCGCGGGACGGAGCAGGAACTGGAACAAATACTCGCAAGCACCCAGCTGATCGGCGGGTCGAGGAGCACCTGGTGCGGACAGATTCTTGATTGGCGGGCAATCGTCGAGGCGCGCACCGGACGGAAGGTCATCGAGATACAGGACGAAAAACTGCTCGTTGACAATGGAACCCTGTCGATGGCCGGCCGAATGTGGGTGGAACATTCCCTGGACGGAGCCAGCACGAGAATAGAACTTGTTCCGAGGTATGAATCAGACATCCGCTCTCCGGTGTCCGTACTCCGTGCCTCACGCAAGCGCAACCACACATTCACGAACCTCGCGGCTGAAAGCATGATTCCTGCGGGTCAGTTGCTGATCATCACCAGCGGATTCTCTACCGAGGACGCCACCATGCCAGCTCCGATGGCACAGACCACCGAGGAAAATGCGACTGATCCCGAAAACTCGGCACCTCGTCAAATGGACGATTTACTCGACACCTCCGAACCAACGGGCACGAATCAGGAACAACCCCGAAATTCAGCCCGGATCCAAGCCAGCACCAGCCTGGGTGGCGCTTTCTTCATAAGAAGATCTGGAATTCCAGACACTCCCCGTGAACGACTGGTGGTGATCGTGGTGCCTCGTATCCCACCGGGTATGCTGCCGGGTACCAGTCAGGAGTCCGGGGTTCCGGAAGCAGCAAGATGAAGCAGACCAGCGCCATTTCACAGGCACGACCGATGCATCGTTCCAAACGAAGACGGCAGATGCCCAAGGGTGTGCCGCCGGTCTCGACCCTGCCCACCTTGATGACTCTGGGGAATCTGTTGTGTGGCTTCGCCGCCATCCACTACGCGAGCAAGCCAGTGGGAATCACCTCGATCTTCGGATGGAGTTCACTCACCGTCGCTGGCCTGCTGATCTTCCTCGGGATGTTCTTCGATTCGATTGATGGAACAATCGCACGCCTGACCAAGTCCACCAGCGAAGTCGGTGCGGCCCTGGACTCTTTGGCCGACGTGGTCACCTTTGGTGTGGCACCAGCAGTCATGATGCTTCGATTGATCACCTACTACTACTATGGACCGGAGGTCGCCGAAACCGCGGTCCTGGGCAACGAGTCAGGTGATGTCTTCTCGAAAATCGTCTGGGGAATTGCCGCGGTCTACCTCTGCTGTGCGACCCTTCGGCTTGCACGATTCCAGGTCGAGACCCCAAGTGCCAGCATCGAGGACCACCGATACTTCAAGGGTCTTCCAACCCCGGGAGCTGCGGGGGCCGTCGCCAGTCTGATCGTTCTGCACCAGCACCTGCTCTTCAGTGGAGAATCCTTGAAGAATGAGGCCGTGGCTCTTCCAAGCTTCTTCGCCATGGGTATTCCCTTCGTCACGCTCCTGTGCGCGATAGGGATGATCTCCAGGATCAAATACGCTCATTTCGTGAATCGATATCTGGGTTCGAAACAAGATTTCACTTGGTTTGCCAGAATCATGATTCCGCTCGTTTTCCTGAGCCTTTGGCCTCAGATCACATTTGCAGTCGGGTTCACCGCCTATGCTGTGAGTGGTCCGATCACTTCAGTCTTCGGACGTTCCCGTGGGAACGGGGCGGACGCCCCCCCCACTCGTTGAACAGGGTGCCAAACAGCGAAGAAGACAGCGGCGATGCAGCAATTGAAACTTGGAAACGGCAGATTCGGCAGATTCGGCGGGCGGTACGTACCCGAGACTCTGGTGGCGGCACTGGATGAACTGGCCGAGGCGTACGTCGAAGCACGATCCGATCGGGCCTTCGAGGCGGAACTCAACGAGCTCCTGCGGGACTTCGTGGGTCGACCGACACCATTTCACCTCGCACCTCGATTGAGTGAACATGCGGGAGGTGCGCGCATCTGGCTCAAACGAGAGGATCTTGCTCATACCGGAGCGCACAAGATCAACAACACCATCGGGCAGGCGTTGCTTGCCCGTCGAATGGGCAAGCAACGAATCATTGCAGAAACCGGAGCCGGCCAGCACGGAGTTGCCACCGCCACGGCGTGCGCTCGACTTGGTCTGGAATGTGAAATTTACATGGGCGCGGAAGATATCCGACGCCAGGCGTTGAACGTCTTTCGAATGGAACTGCTGGGCGCCACCGTGAACCCGGTTGAAAGCGGATCCCGCACCCTCAAGGATGCCACCAACGAGGCGATGCGCGACTGGATGGGCTCCGTTGGAGAAACCCACTACATCCTTGGCTCGGTCGTGGGCCCCCACCCCTTTCCCAGCATCGTCCGAGATTTTCAATCGGTGATCGGCACCGAATGTCGTACGCAGTGCTTGGACATCCTGGGCAGTCTGCCGGAACTCGTGGTGGCCTGTGTCGGCGGTGGTTCCAATGCCGCGGGAATATTCCACCCGTTTGTGGAAGACGATGTGGTCCGTCTTCATGGCATCGAGGCCGGAGGACGAAGCAGCGCCGACGGCGATCACGCGGCACCGCTTGAACACGGTGCACCAGGGGTCCTCCATGGTTCGATGTCGTATGTTCTGCAGGACACCTGGGGCCAGACCATGCCGGTCCATTCCTGTTCCGCAGGCCTGGACTATCCGGGAGTCGGGCCGGAACATGCTTCCTGGAAGGATTCTGGCCGAGTCACCTACAGTTCCGTGGATGATCAGGTCGCGCTCGACGCCTTCAAAGCATTCTCGCAACTGGAGGGGATCATTCCCGCGCTGGAGACCGCTCATGCCATAGCGGGGGCCATCGAACTCGCACGTGAGATGAATTCCGATCAGCACGTGGTGATCAACGTCTCCGGACGAGGAGACAAGGACGTCAACGAGGTGATTCGCCTGCTCAAGGCCACGACGTAGAGTTGATCAGTCGACAGGAATGATTTCGATCGCCACTGGATAATGATCCGATGCATGCCCCGCAGGGGGATCTTCGGTTCGCCAGTTGTAGTGGCTCGAGTCACCCGGGTAGAGGGTTCCAAGCACGAACGAACTTCCCGGAACAAACTCGTTGTACATCGCGGAATTGAGCAGGATGTAGTCGAGGGTTCGACCCGATTCATGAGTCACCCAGAGCGGGGTGTCCTCATCGGAGGGCTCGGTTGCCCGACACTGCATGGTGTCGACCAGGCCACCTTCAAAAAGCAGGCGCATCGACTTGTACGAGTACTTGGCATTGAAGTCCCCCAGGACCACGATGTTTCTCTCAGGATCGTCGCGCTCCATCTGGGTGACCAGTTCCAGGAGCTTGAGTCCTTCAGCCTCGCGTCGATAGGCATGTGATTTGCCACCCGCTTTGAGGTGTACCACCAACAACGTGAATTCGTATCCATCCTCGGTCCGCAGGTCGACCATCAGGGGGCTTCGCTGGAAGGCAACGACGGGATTCTTGGGTACCGGCTGAAATCCGGGGCCGACCCGTCGAACGTCTGCGGTGGAAAGCCCCGGCCAGTTCGAGATTGACGTGATGGGTATCCGACTGAGTACCGACTGTTCGACTCCTCGGTAGTAGCCCGCATCAAGGCTGCCCACGTGCTGGTAACCCAAATCAGAAAGGTACTGGTCGCGAAATCGAATCAAGGCCGCTCGGGACTCGACTTCCTGCAGGGCGATCACATCGGCGTCGGTCTCACGAATCGAGCTGGCAAGTGCCTGCAATTGCTCAGCAGTGGATGCGAGGTCCTTGTCGTCCCATTCACCGGAAAGTTCGGGATCATCGACGTCATCGAAATAATTGAGGACGTTGTAGGAAGCGATTCTCAGTGTCCCTGGGGTCCGATCGGGTGCCTCGGTCTGACCGTAGCGATGGCCGGGCCCGAACGAATCGTCCGCCGGTTTGCGCGAGTCGGTCCCTTGCGCCTGCGCAAGGCAGGAACCGAAACACAGGACGGCAGAAGCGGTCAGCAGCATGCACCTCATCGAGGCACTTCCTTTCGGATGGGAGGTTTCATTGGGCAGGTGCAAGGAGCAAATCTGGAAGCTCATACCAGCAGCATGGCAGGCTTCTCGAGAAGCTGCTTCAGGGTCTGCAGGAATCGGGCAGCCATCGCACCATCAATGACTCGATGATCGAGACTGAGCGTGAGTGTCATGCGAAGACCGGTGACGACCTCACCACCCTCGACGACCGGAACCTCCAAGGCGGCACCACAGGCCATGATGGCGCTGTTGGGGGGATTGATGATCGCCGTGAAATGATCGACGCCGAACATGCCGAGGTTCGAGATGGTGAAAGTGGAATCCGCCATGTCTTCAACCGACAACCCGCGGCCACGCGCCTTCTCGGAGAGCTGCCGGGATTGGAGCGCGATGTCACGGATCGACAACTCATCCGCATTGCGGATGGTCGCCACAACCAGACCGCCACCTCGCTCTTCGGGAAGTGCGATTGCCACGCCCACGTTGATCGCGCCGTGCATCACCAGCTTGTCACCGGCGAAACTGGAGTTGAAGTACTTGTGGTCCCGAATCGCCAGCGCCGAGGCCTTGACGATGAAGTCGTTGACCGAGGCTTTGGCACCCTCGCCGACAAGCCGTTCATTGACCTGCGACCGGACATCGACCATCGAACGCATATCGACACTCATCGAGACCTGATAGTGCGGAATGCTGGCCTTGCTCTCGACCAGGCGCCGCGCGATCGTCTGCCGCATTCCACTGAGTTGCTCACTGCCAGCCTGAAGACTGCCAGAACCGGGAATGGAAACGGGTGCGGGAATCGAGGGGGCGGCAGGTGTCGCACCGGCAGTGAGGCCGATGACGTCTCGCTTGATGATTCGACCGCCGGGTCCGGTTCCAGTGATGGTGGAGGGATCAATGCCCTTCTCTTCAGCCATGCGGCGAGCGACAGGGCTGATTTTCATGCGTGGTCCACCAGAAGCAATCGGAGCCACTCCATTGGAAGCAGCGGGCCGAGTCACGGGGGCCACGACGGGAGCCGGCTCGGGCGGTGCCGTCTCGGCGGGGGTTGTCTCAGCGGGGGTTGTCTCAGCGGGGGGCGCCGCGGCACTGGCGGAGGTGGTGGTAACTTCGTCGGCCGATTCGCCTTCTTCGGCCAGGACTGCGATGGTGGTACCAACCGGAACCTGGAGCCCCTCGTCGACCAGGAGTCCAGCAATCACGCCGTCATCGAAGGCCTGCATCTCCATCGTCGCTTTGTCGGTTTCAATGTCCGCAAGAACGTCTCCCGCGGTCACCTCGTCACCAACTCCGACGTTCCACTTGATGATAGTTCCTGCCTCCATGGTGTCGGAGAGGCGCGGCATGGTGACTTCAATCGACATCTGGAAAGGGCTCCTGTGCGGTTCGGTTGAATCGAATCATGCATTGTAGGTGACGGACCGGACGGCTTCACAGATCCGGTGCGCGTTTGGAAGGTAGGCCTGCTCAAGTTCCACCGCATACGGGGTGGGTACGTCAGCACTGTGCACACGAACCACGGCGTTGTCGAGATCGTCGAAACAGTGCTGATGGACCTGTGAGGCAATCTCTGAACCCGGGGAACCGAAGGACCAAGACTGATCGACCACCACGAGGTAGTTGGTCTTCTTGACGCTCCTGACGATGGTGTCAATATCCAGTGGCCGGATGGTCCGTCCGTCAATGACTTCGCAGGAGATTCCCTCCTTGGCCAGGGTTTCCGCCGCTTCAAGACAGAAGTGGACGGGGCGGCCGAAGGAGACCACGGTGCAATCACTTCCCGGTCGTCGAACCAGGGCCTGCCCGAAGGGGATGGTGTACTCTTCCTCGGGGACCTCGTCCTTGAAGGAAAGCAGCCGCTCTGATTCAAGGAAGAAGACAGGGTCGTCGTCGCGGATGGCTGTCTTGAGCAATCCCTTGGCGTCCTCAGGGAACGCGGGAATCGCCATCTTCATGCCGGGAACGTTGGAGTAGAGCCCCTCGACACACCAGGAGTGCGTTGAACCGAGCTGCCCACCCGCACCATCATTGCCACGAAAGACGATCGGGCATCCGAACTGTCCACCGGACATGTAGAGCATCTTGGGAGCATTGTTGAGAATGGGGTCTGCCGCCACCAGGCTGAACGACCAGGACATGAACTCCACGATTGGTCGCAGTCCGACCATGGTGGCCCCGATGGCCATTCCGGAGAATCCACTCTCGGAAATCGGAGTGTCGATGATCCGCTTCTCACCGAATTCCTTCAGCATTCCGCGGCTGACCTTGTAGGCCCCGTCGTACTCGGCGACTTCCTCGCCCAGAAGCATCACCCGCTGGTCACGGCGCATTTCTTCGCACATTGCCTCATTGAGTGCGTCACGATATTCAATCACACGTGTCATCGGAGTCAGCCCTCTTCCTTGCGCTGGTCACCGTCGGTGAGCATTTCCGGTTCCGAAGTCCCGTTGTAGGGCCCCCACTCCTCCACGTAGACGTCCTTGTAGAGTTCTTCCATGACGTCGGGGGGCGGGGAGGCCTCGGCCCACTTGATCGAAGCCCGGACCTCGCCGCGAATCTCCTTGGACATCGCCTTGAATCTATCCTCGTCGAACAGTTTCTGGCTGAAGAGGTAGTCACGCAGCTTCGCGATCGGATCATCGGTCTCGTAGGACTGTTCCTCTTCCCGGGGTCGATACTTGCGGGGATCGGACATCGAGTGCCCCTTGAACCGGTAGGTACGCATGTCGACGAATGCCGGGCAGGGAGTGCTGCGCACCTGGTCCACGACCGCCTTCATGCCGTCGTAGACGTTGAGAATGTCCATGCCATCGATCTGTGCCGAGAGCATCCCATAGGCTTTCGCCTTGGCGGTGATCTCATCAGCCATGGTCGTTCCACGATTGATCGAGGTCCCCATCGAGTAACCGTTGTTCTCGACGATGAAGATCACCGGAAGCTTCATGAGTCCGGCGAGGTTCATGGCTTCGTGCAATGCGCCCTGGTTCAGAGCGCCGTCACCGAGGAAACAAAGCGTCACTCTCTGACTGGTGCCTTCGTTGATCACCTCGTCGATGTACTTGGTTCCAAAGGCCAGTCCGGCACCAAGTGGAGTCTGCGCGCCCACGATTCCGTGGCCCCCAAAGAGGTTGTTGTCGCGATCGAACATGTGCATCGAGCCACCCTTGCCCTTGGCACACCCCCCGATGCGACCGAACATCTCGGCCATGCAATACTTGGGGTCCATTCCACGAGCCAGTGCATGACCGTGGTCCCGGTAGGCCGTGACGATCGGATCCGGGTGTTCGACTGAAGCCGTGCACCCGACGGCGACGGCCTCCTGGCCGATGTACACATGGCAGAAGCCCCCGATCTTGCGGTCCTGGTACGCCTGCATCGTGCGCACCTCGAACTCTCGGATGAGGACCATCATTCTCAACCACTCGAGAAGGGTCTTGTCGGGCAACGATCGCGCAACCGAGTCACCCGTGGCAGGGACGATCCCGGTGAGGTGCGAGGTTCCGATGGAGGTATTCGCAACAGACATGGAGGCGGAATCCAGTGAGGTGGGGACATTGAAGACGAGGCACCACGCACGGCACCTCTACACCACCCCTAGGATATCGGGTTCGGACCATCGGAAGGACGATAGAGTGCAATGAAACGGCTTGAACCCACCATTCGAGTGGTTTCAAGCCGTGTTCACGGGGTCAAAGTTGCCTCAAAAGGGAACTTCAACGGCCTCAATTGGATACTTCGGAGCTTTCGACGAGCAGATCCGGGTTGCGGCGATCCTTGAGAACGCGAGCCTTGAGCAGCAGCAGTCCCATTTCCAGCTGGGGATCCTTGCCTTCAAGCACCAGTGGACCGACTTCGGGGCGGGCCTCGCGGTCATCTTCCGCGACCCATTCCTCGATGAAATCAGCCTTTCGACGCAGTTCGGTGGCATCCATGATCTGCTCAGGAGCCATCTCGACGCTGATGTGGGGGTTCACACCCCAGTCATCGGAGCCGGGCTTCTTGTGCACCAGACGCCCGGTGGATTCTCCGGGAAGCGGAGGCAGTACGTAGTACTGGGTCGTGAGCTTGACCGCGGCCTGAGAGAAGGGCGAAGACAAATCATGCACGGTCTGCACGCTGCCTTTTCCGAAGCTTCGCTCACCGAGCACCACCGCGGCGCTGTGGGCCTTGAGCGCCCCCGCGACGATCTCGCTGGCACTGGCCGAACCACGGTTGACCAGGACCACGGTGGGAAGCCCCATGCAGGCAGCCCGACCGGGTTCGGCACTGAGTTCCCAGACCTTGTTTCGGTTGCGATCTTCACCGGAGACAATGGTGCCCGATTCGACAAAGAGATTGGTGAATTCCACCGCGGAACGCAGCAGTCCACCCGGATTGAATCGCAGGTCGAGGATCAATCCGTTGAGGGGACGCTCCTCGTGCATCTCCTGAAGCGCGGTGAGGAAATCCTGGAAGCTGTCCTCGTTGAAGGAGGTCAGTCGGATGTAACCGATTCCGTCGGTTTCATCGATGAACCAGTCCCAGTCCGGCTCGCCTTCAGCGCTGAGCTCGTTCTTCCACCACCCGTTGACGGAACGCATCTTGATCTGATCGCGCATCACGGCCACGTCGAAGGGCTCGTCGAGTCCCTCACGTTCGATCTTGAGCGTGACTTCCTGGTCGGCGGGTCCGGTGATCTCATCAACCGCCTGATTCAGACTCCAGCCGACGGTGTCCTTGTCCTCGACCCCGAGGATGATGTCACCAGCCTTGATCCCGCTGCGGGCGGCCGGCGAACCCTCCAAGGGATTCACGATCATGATCCGACGACGATCGTCGTGACGAATCAAGATTCCCACTCCTACGAAGTCACCGTCGACCTGCTGCTGGAATCGCCGGAGCTCCTCTGGCCAGATGACTTGCGAATATTCGTCCTGGAAGTCCTTTTCGAGTCGGTACATCGCGCCATCACCAAACTCGCGGATGATGACCGCGGGTTCGATCTGAACGGTCCGATTGTTGGCCAGAAGCACCTCGTCGATCAGACGTCGGCAGGTTTCGCCGTTGAGCGCATCATCGGGCATGTCCTGAATCCGCTTCTCGTGGATCTCAAGGAAGGCATCGAATCGGTCAACCATTTCGAGCTTTCCGAGCCCTTCGAAATTCTCCTTGAGCGCTGCAGTGGTCACGAAAATACGCAGTGATTCGAGGCCTCCCTCGAGCAGCGGCTTCCAACCGCCGGCGGCAATGTGATCACGTGAAGCCATCACCAGAGCGCGCTTGAGCATTCGATCATTGATATTTCGAAGACGTTCCTTCCACTCGCCGGCGAAGGCGTCGTTGAATTCCGGGAACTCCTCCTCGGGCGCGTATCGTGCCATTTCCTCTCGCCGAAGCTCGTGCAGCGTTCGCTGGGCGTACTGAGCAAGGAGGGAAATGCGCCGGTTCACGTCATCCAGAGCATTGTCGTAACGCTTGTAGGCCTCTGGCTCACCGATGTCCTCGTTGAGGGTTCGAAGTCGGTAGAGCAGATCCTGAGCAAGCAGAAGGTCTCCGGCCTCAAGAGCCTCTTTCCAGTCGGACTGGGACCTGGACAAGAGCATCTGCATCTGCTCAATCTGAAGCATCTCATCCCAGTCGTCGGCAAGGGTCTGGACTTCCACCGCGGCCGTCAGAGCCTTGACAATCTCGTCGGCGGCAAGGTGCTCCTTGAGTCGCTCGAGTGCGGCATCTCGGTCCTCAGTGCGATCGACGCTGGCAGCATTGAGGTGGGATCGATAGGAATCGATCGCGTCCCTGAGCGCTTGAGCCCGACCCGGCTGGGCGGTGGCGGGCACATTGGCCAAATACTCATCGAGCATCGCCTGATCCCCGCTCATGGCGGCCGTCCAGATCCCGTCACTCCAGGCATCCACCTCAATCGGCACCTCGGTGGTGGGCGTGGTCAGCGCGGAAGCCGAGGGGTCGTCAGTCTGATCGGGTGCCTGCGCGAGAACCTGGGGCACGCAACAGATGGCCGCCGCGAAACCTGAAAGAATCAAGGCACTGCGGTTCGGTTGACCGAGGAGAAAACGAGGAGAGAGAGCACTGGAGTTGATTCGTTCCATCTGGACTGGTGACTCCTTGGACTGGTTCGGTAAGGCAAACGTATGCGTGGGGTGGGTCTGGACTGGGTATCTGGGAACCGAGGGGAATGGTCGGTATCCTGTAAAGGACCTGACATTGATGCATCGGAGAGCCGGACATTCCACTTGAATGGAGGAGTGAGGGCTCGGGAATCAATACTCTTATAGCGTCGTGATGTTCGTTGGTTCCACGTGAAGCCCCCCGTTATCGACCAGATTCGGAAGGAATTCGGTGACTGAAGGACCTCAATCCTCTAAAAAGCCGACATCAGAGTCGGAAGGCACCGAGCTCGAGCGGCCGGTTCTGGGGATCTCGCACGGATGCATCGGGTGCGGGTACGAGCTCAAGGGACTTCCCTTTCACGGCCACTGCCCGGAATGCGGGAAGCTGATCGAACACTCGCTGGCGAGGATACCCGAGGCGGATCGAGCGCCGGTGCGCCGCCGAAAGGCACTGAAATTCATCAATGGCGGGTGGCTTACATCGTTCGTGCTGCTTCTCGGATGCTGTGATGGCTTCATCGCCTTGTTCGTCTGTCTGATGGGTGCAGGCTTGAGAGCGAACGGCTACCTGATGATGACTCGAGGGAAACGAGGCGGAACCGTCGACGAAACCAACTGCTTTCGATGGCAGACCGTGGTCTGCGGACTGGTGTGCCTGGGTCTGGTGGCGAGTCTGGTCCTCACGGTTGCCACGGTGATGAACCCCATTTCTGCCGGCTTCGCCTGGTCAAGCGCACACATCAAGCTGATCACCTTCGGGATGCTGTCCATCGAGGGTGCGTTTTGGATGAATGGCGTGAGGCGCTGGGCACAAGACCACGAGTACCCCGCACTCGGACCGGTGGCCATTGGGGTGCTGCTGGTCTGGCTGCTTCCCACCTGCACCGCACTGCTTCTGCTGCTCTTTGGAGGACTGCTCGCGGACGCACCCAACTGGAAAGGAGCCTTGATCTTCAGCATGGTCGCACTGATCATTCTGTGTTCCATTGGCACCATGCTCGTGGGCAATCTCTTTTCGGATTTGATGCACCAACTGGAGATTCAGCCCCAGGAACAGAAGGAGAACGATCTGGCAGTCCAGCTGGAACATGCACCAGTACTCGATGCGCCGGACGAGGCACTGATCCCCATCCAACCTGCGGAATCCGGTACATCCAGGATCATTCCCCAACACGGGGGCATCACACCCAAGCGGGACCCCGACAAGGACCGGAAATCAGCCCCTCCCGGCAACCCGGGCGGCACCTACTGACTGCCTACCCATCGCTGGTTCATTCAGGGCCAAAGGCCTGTTCCGCCAGATCAATCGCCCGACCAAGTGCCGCGGACTTGCTCACCGTTTCCTGATATTCAGCAGCAGGATCCGAATCGAGAACAATCCCGGCACCGGCCTGCAAATCGACGACCCAGCTGCCGTCAGCTTCGTCTTTGGTCACCACCAGCGTCCGAAGTGCGAGCGCAATGTCGGCCCCCCCACCCAGGCCCACCGCTCCGATGCCACCGGCATAGGGACCACGCCGTGTCGGTTCCATCTCGTCGATGATCTGCATCGCACGCACTTTGGGAGCACCGCTGACGGTGCCGACCGGGAGGGTTGCCCGAAGCGCGTCCCATTGGTCAAGACCCTCGCGCAAACGACCGGTCACGGTGGAAGAGATGTGCATCACGTGGCTGTAGCGTTCGATCTCCATGCAGGCGTCGATCGAGATCGATGCGGTGTCACACGCTCGGCCCAGATCGTTGCGCGCAAGGTCCACCAACATGACATGCTCGGATCGTTCCTTCTCATCGGAGAGCAGTTCGTGCTCGAGTTCAAGGTCTTCCTGAGCATCACCACCACGTCGCCGGGTTCCAGCCAGTGGCCGACTGGTGACCACCGAATCGCGGACCCGACAGAGAATTTCCGGACTGGCGGCGACCAGGATGGATCCCTCGGCCTGCAGATAGATCTGGTAGGGGCTGGGATTGACCACTCGGAGTGCTCGATAGAGATCGAAGGGATCCACGGTGGTGGTCCGCCGGAAGCGCTGACTGAGCACGACCTGAAAGGCATCGCCCGCGCGAATGTATTCACGAACTTGCTCGACCGAACGCTCGAATTCAGCACGCTCAAAGTTCGATGAGGGGGCGAGTTCTCCCCGCGATCCCACATCCAGATCCACGAACCCGGGGGTCAGAGAAACCGAGGGGCCACTCAGAGAACGCACCAGCTGATTGAGACGGCTCGAGGCTTCCTCGTACGCTGATGCGGTCGATGAGGAACGCGATGGATCGGAAATGACCAGTACGTGGATCATTTTCGAGACATGATCGAATGCAACGACTTCCTCGTAGAGGCCGAGGTGCATGTCGGGGAGGTTTCTGTCGTCTGACGGCGCGGATTCAAAGGGAATCTTTCCCGGCTCCATCCATCGCACCGAGTCGTAGCCGATGTAGCCGATCCATCCTCCGGTGAAACAATCCGGAAGAGCGGAGTCAGGGGTCCCCAGGGGACGGTCGGGAGCGAGGCGGCGAGGGACGGCCAGGGGATCGTCTTCCGTTGATTCCACGACGGTCCCGGCATGGTGGTCAGTGACTGTGACGTGGGAGCCACGAGCGACGACTTCGAGGCGTGGCCGCGCACCGAGTATCGAGGTTCGACCGACTCGGGCCGCTCCTCCGCCTTGTTCGACGGACTCAAACAGAAAGCTCGGGGCGTCTCGATCATCTGCCTGGACCAGAGCACGATAGGCCAACACCGGGGTGAGCCGATCACTCATCAGTGTTCGCTGGAGAACGACCGGGCCGCCGTGCTCGGCCTCCTCGAAATAGGACTTCTGGTCGGTTGCCATGGAGAAGAGGATAGGGAACTCGGCCCGTTCGCGCCGAGGGGACTACAGTAGTGGCATGCCCGAGCACCTGACCAACGATCCAGCGACCCAAACCGGGACCGAATCTGGGTCCGTGGAGCAGATTGGTTCCATTCGCGGGATCACCAAGACCTACTACAAGCCCGATGGAAGCGTGCTGGTCACGGCCTTGCAGGATGTCGACATGGATATTCCGCGCGGGCAGTACCTCTCGATCATGGGAGCCTCGGGGTCCGGCAAGTCGACGCTCATGAACATCCTCGGTTGTCTGGACTCCCCCACCAGCGGACGGTACGAACTGGATGGAATCAACGTGGCAGGGCTTGATGACGTTTCTCTGAGCCGAGTTCGTGGACGAAAGATCGGTTTCGTGTTCCAGGCGTTCAACCTCATCAGCGAATTGGACATTGTCGAAAACGTCTGTGTGCCGCTGCTCTACCAGGGAGTCTCCAGACAGGAACGACGCGAGCGTGCACTTCAGGCCCTCGAGGAAGTTGGTCTTTCCGATCGGCTCGGCCATCGTCCACGGGAACTTTCCGGTGGCCAGCAACAGCGCGTTGCCGTTGCCAGAGCACTGGTGACGAAACCTGCGATCATTCTTGCCGATGAGCCCACGGGAAATCTTGATTCGAAGACGGAAGCCACCTTGTTGAACCTCTTTGATGACCTGCACCAGGATGGAATGACCCTGATCATCGTCACCCACGAACAGGCCCTGGCCGATCGCAGCGAGCGCACGATCCGGCTTCGCGACGGGCGCATCGAACACGACATCGACAACCGATCGGACAAGACCAAATGAATTTGGTGGGCATTGACCCGGGTCTCAACCTCACCGGTTACGCCTGTGTCGAGCTGGTCGAGACCGATCCGGAACCACGACTTCTGGAAGCCGGAGTGATCCGGTTGCAGAAAGGTGAGCCGATGCCCGCCCGACTGGCACACCTCTTTGAGGATCTGGACGCAATCCTTGCGGAATTCACTCCCTCTCGGGTGGTTGTGGAATCGATTTTCAGTCACCGAAGCTTCCAGAAGGCGGGATTGCTGATGGGACATGCGCGGGGGGTTGTCCTGCTGGCGGCCGAGCGCCGCGGCATTCCTACCGCCGAACTCGCCCCGGCCGAGGTCAAGCGAGCTCTGACGGGAAATGGCCGAGCCACGAAACGTCAGATTCAAGAAGCCGTCATGGCTCAGTGCGGCCTTGCGGAACCGCCCTCCCCGCCGGATGTGGCCGACGCGATCGCGATCGCATTCTGTGCGGCCCGAAGAGCGCACCAGACGATCCTCTAAAGACCTGCAGAAGCGCGGCCAAACGCCACAAAGCACCGTTTCACTCCTTGGGAAACGGTGGTGACCATGGACTCAGGATCAGCTGCACGGGCGTACCGGGCCTGGGAACCACGAGCGTCCGGGCCTCCCAGACCGCGGAGTCGACCTCGATGGAATCAGCGAGTACCGATTCGAGGCCGAGCACTTCGTCACCAAAGGTGACCAAACCGATCAATGAGCCGCTTGAATCCGCCAGATACCGACCCTGGTCATCAAACCGGGAACCACCGAACACCCATGGCTGCTCCGGAAAGGGACGATCACCCGGCTGTCCCACGATCCATGAACTGATCAAGTGTTCCTGAGGAGCGCCAGAATTGTCGACGAAGCGCACTCGGACCGACACCCGATCTCCTTCGGGGGGAAGTCGAAGTACGTCGGTCTCTCCATACTCCCAGCGCCCGGGGCGTCCCGGGCGAGCGCCGAGCAGAAGCAGGGCTGCGTGCACGTCGGCAGGACGAGCGTCCACCACCACCAGGGCCTCATGTTCCCGAGTTCCGGGAATGCAGACGACCTGTTCCAGAAAGCCGGCATCAATGGCGACTTCCCCGGTCAAAATGACTTGGTTTCGTGTTCGGTCACACACCACTCCGTTTGGAAGAGAGACGATGCCCGATGCGTCTGAGGCAGTCGCTTCAGAGTCGTTCGAGGGCACCGGCACTGCGCCGGGTTCCAGCGACGCGGTCGCGGCGGAAGGAGCGGGCAAGAGTGGGGTTGAAGAAGGGGCTGGCGCATTGGTGTGGCATGCAGACAACCCGACTGCTGCAAGCAGGAACCACGGACGTGCCCATGCGAAATGAATATGAAACTGGCGCATGACGCGATGGTACTCCCCCAGGTTGGCGGGCCAGGTTGAGAAAAAAAAGGCCCGGTCGAGGCGAACCTCTGACCGAGCCCTTCCGGGGGTAAGTTAAGACGACAACGACACATCTTTTCCAGTCGTCGATCGCGTGGGGGGTTCCATATGCTGGAACAGCTCAATAGTATCTCATTCAATCG
This sequence comes from Planctomycetes bacterium TMED75, assembly GCA_002171655.1. Classification (GTDB taxonomy): domain Bacteria; phylum Planctomycetota; class Phycisphaerae; order Phycisphaerales; family SM1A02; genus UBA8087. The sequence goes on along the minus strand of NHEC01000062.1, from coordinate 18,168 downwards.
GTGAAGCAAGCTGCACACGTGAGATTGTTTTCAAGCTTTTCAGATCGCTTCGAGGGTTAAAGTGGACGTTTTCATGGGGCAAATGGCTCACAAGCTGCTGCAGGCTGCCTACATTGCTTCTGAAGATGACATTTACCCTCTCACGCACAACCAGACTCCTGATTGAACCCGGTCGAGATTCCGATCAAAACGAGGGTCCGGGAAACAATCATGCGGGCTGGCCGACGCCAATCGGGCTGAGCGCCTGGTATGAGGTTGATGTGGAGGTCGAAGCCGCTCCCGATCCCGAGACCGGATACATCATCGGCATCGATGTCATCGATCGGGCAGTGCGGGCTGCAGCCACTCCCCTGCTGCGTGCGGCGCTGTTGGGCGATTCCCGAATCGGAATCGGCACCTTGGTCGCTCAGATCAAGGACCGGACCGCCGAGCAGTTGAGCCAGCACCCCCAAACCCTGCGCCTCAGGCTCAGTCCACGCCATGAGGTGGCGTGGAGATCGAACTCCAGAACCCTTCAGAAGAGCACTCCAATGACATCATCTCAGGACACCCTCCTGCTCAGGGAGGATTTCGAATTTGCCGCCTCCCATCGACTGCACTGCCCCGACCAAAGCGATGAATGGAATCAAAAGACATTCGGCAAGTGCAACAACGCGCAGGGACACGGCCACAACTATCGGGTCCAAGTCGTTGCCGAGACGACCATGGATTCACACGGGATGCCGGAGCTTGGATTCGAACGATTGGAGACCATCGTCAAGGAACAGGTGCTCAATCGCTTCGACCACAAGCACCTCAACGACCAGTGTCGTGAATTCGAAACGCTCAATCCCTCAGTGGAAAACATCGCACGCGTTTGTCGAGACCTGCTTGCGGGTCCGATCGGTGAGGCTGGAGGCACCTTCGACTCGGTGACCGTCTGGGAGACCGAAAAGACATCCTGCACCTGCCGCCGCTGAGTCGGGAGAAGCTCAGACTCTTTCCAGGCGTTTGAGACACCAGGGGATCAGGTCAGTTCCTCGCCAGCCATCAAGCGAAAACCCTTCCTTCGAAGGATCTGCCCGGCGAAGGTGTGGTCATCCACCGCGAGCGCGAGCAGCTGGAGAGGACCAGCGGGGTGCGTGGGCAGAATTGGATAAGCGAACCGGATGTTGAGCTCTGCCCCCAGCAAGAAGAGGCAGGCGCTGGTGAGGGTGTGTTCGTCATCCAGTTCAAGCACCAGAAGCTCGAGCTCGGAAAAGCTGAAACCATGGCTTTTGAGCAGGTAGCGAGCCGCATCGGCGTTGTCGAAGATCATCCTGACCACTGCATGGTCAGAGGAATCCAGCACACTGATCGCCACCAGCGTCACTTCCGGCGACTCGTCGAAGAGCTGAACCAGCTCCAGGAGCTTGCCAACCCGGTTGTCTAGAAAGACACCGAACTGTCTCACCGACGGGGGCGCGTAACCTTGTTCAGTTCCCAGTGACACGTTGCCTGCGAAGTCCTGTCTGAGAAGGATGGATGGTATCTGGAGAGACCAGGGCGAAGCTAACCAAGAGTATAGCGGTCCTTGCGATCAACCGCGGCCACTCTGAACCATTCAGGCCGAGAGAAAACCAGGATCCGGGCAGGCGGGCAGCAAACCCTCTTCGGCCGCCAGATTCAAAAGGGTATGGACTGCCGTTCGTCCTTTCGGACCGTAATCAAGGGTCCAGCGATTGACGTACATGTCGACGAAGGTCCCGGTCACTTCCGCATCGATGCCGCGCCCCCACTCACGGGCTCGGGCAATTGATTCCTCCCGGTGGTCCATCGCATATCGGAGTGACTGCTCCAAAAGGCCCACGATCTCATCGGTGGCACCAGCGCCCAGAGGCTGGTCCAGGCCCTTGCGAATGACATTGGCCCCCAGGGGAAGCGGCAGTTCATGATGAGCCTGCCACCAGACACCGAGGTCCTGAATCTCGGTGAGTCCGTCTTCGGCATAGGTCAGCTGTCCTTCGTGGATGACCACACCGGCATCAACCGCACCGGAGGCCACGGCTTCGGGAATGGCATCAAATCGCATCGGCTTCCAATCAACTTCAGCCCCCTTGAACATCAGTCGACTCACCAGATAGGCGGTGGTGCGCTCGCCGGGGACGGCGATCGAGGGCTTCGAGGCGGCAAGTTGATTCAGGGTGATCGGATGTCGGGTCACCAGTCTTGGACCGTAGCCGTCACCCAGACTCGCACCACACGCAGTGATCGCATAACGATCGGCGACATGGGGGTAGCAGGCGCAGGAGATCCCGGTGATCTCCAGTGCGTCCTCATCCGATGCCTCACAGGCTCGCAGGTTGAGCTGCTCGATGTCTTCTACAACCTGCTCGAATCGGAAGCGTGGGCTGGAGACCGCCGCGGGCTGTCCGTCCCGCTCGAACAACGGCCACCACATGTAGGCGTCATCGGGATCGGGGCTGTGGCCGAGACGGATCGTGGCAGGGACGTCTGAATGCGGAGTGTTCATGCCTCAATGGTAGCCAAGTCGGCGAGAGGAATCAGCAAGACCAGTTGGCAAGCAACGACGTGAGATCGGGGCCACTGACAAATCCGTCGCCGTCGAGATCCGCGGAACCGGTGCTGCCCCACTGCGCGAGCAGGATCGTGAGGTCCGAACCACAGACCAGTCCGTCGCCATCGAGGTCGCCGAAGACTCCGAGCGAACCCTCGTACACGAGCGAGGAGAGGTTCGCATCGACTCTGATCTCGATAGAATTCACACCAGTGGGCAGAGAATCGGGAGTCACTGCAACTTCAACCTCATCGAGATCCAGGTTGGAGATGATCAGCGTGCTGCTGCCGTCCTCGGTCAAGGTTCCACTGAGGCTGGCCACATCGGAAGCAAAGGTCTGACTCGAACCAGAGCCCACGAGGTTGCCCACGTATTGGTAGGTGATGTCGAGGTTGTAGAGCGCATCGGGAATTGACCAGGTGCCGCTGGCAGAGACCGGGACGGTGTAGACGCTTGCCAGCTCGATCGTCAGCGAACTGATCGTGACATCCAGCGTTTCCAGACAGCCGAAGATGCCGCCGCAGAAGAAATCGAGGTTGATCTGAGCATTCTCCGCGATGATCAGATGGTCCTTGAAGGTGACCGAACTTCCATTGGGTTCAATGACGAAGTTGCTGCTGGAGACCAAGGCAGACGCTTGATCCGAGGCCGTCGAGGACCCGAAGATCGGAACATCCAGAGTCATCTCGGTGGCAACCGGAATAGAAATCGGGGTCGCAACCAGATTCACATCCTCAGCTCCGGCGATGGAGGCGGTCGAAGCAAGAAAAGCCACCAGAAGGAATCGTCCTGAGATCATGCATCTACTCCGCAGGGGCCATGGCCGGATGAAAGCAACCGACGACCGACGATCGACCATCAGATTGCCTTCTTTCACACTAGCGGAGGACGGTTCGGATGCAAGTACTCGTTGTTGTATCGCGGAGGGTCCTGGGGTTTCGTTCAATAAACCCGGTCCAGATCGAGCAAAAATGGGTTTTCCACTCGCTCGGTGCCGATGGTCGTGGCCGGGCCATGCCCCGGATGGACCACCGTCTCATCAGGAAGTTCGAGCAATCGACGCAAGGTCAACTTCATGTGCTCGGGATTCGAGGTGGGAAAATCAACCCGCCCGATCGAGCCTGCGAACAAGGTATCCCCGGCGATCAGGGTGCCCCCTGAACGGTCCAGAAGCCCCACAGAACCCGGACTGTGCCCAGGTAGGTGCAGCACCTCAAAAGCGCATCCGAGAAGGTCTAGGGCCGCACCGTCTTCGTAACGGAGGTCCGGCTGGGGGGCGACGCACGGCCAACCAGACATGCCCGAGAGATTCAACATTGGATCTCGATTCCAGTCGGCCTCGATGGGATGGACGCGCGTTGGCAGAGGGCCGAATGCCTCAAAAAGCTCTTCGATCCCGCCAATATGGTCGTAATGACAATGAGTCAGGAGCAGACCCCGAGGTTCGAGTTCCCGCTCCCGGATGAGTTGGATGAGGGGGTCAGGTTGCATGCCACAATCGATGACGTAGCACCCAGTGGGGTCCTCACCTTCCGGAACGGTGAGCAGAAAGCAGTTGGTCTCGACGGGACCGAGCGTTCGGGTCTCGATGACAGGCTGGAGTGGTGTTTCTGGCATTGAAACAGGGTAGCGGGACCGGGGAAAACTCGCCCGAGGGACCGCTGGCTCGTATGATCAGCCGGTCATGGATGGCACCGCCCCCACCAACTGCCTGCAATCGTTCACCGTCGCGAAATCGATGGGGGGAGCGATCTGCCTGGGCATGGCCCTGCTGATGAATGGCTGTGATTCGATTTCCAGTGACTTCAGTTCCTTGGGCAACGCGATGTTTCCACCAAGCGGAGCGGAAGTGGGTGCTTGGGCGACGAACTTCAACGATCCGGAAACCCAGCAACGTGGCCTGGTGCTTCTGGGAACCGCGCCGTGGGCCGGTACCGATGAATACCTCCAGCTCTACCGCACCTGTATTCAGGGACCGTGGGATCCACTGGTCAAGGCGGGTGCGATCAAGGCACTGGGGGTGCACGGAGATCCAGCGGACGCCGTTCTGATCGCATCGGAGCTTGAGAATGAATTTTCCTATGTGCGCAAGGAAGCAGCCAAGAGTCTCCAGCGACTGCACGACCCCCAGGTCAAGGAAACGATCTGGCAACAGTTGATCGTCGAAGAAGATCAGGGCGTGCAGATCGAACTCGCGATCGCCCTCGGGCAGTACCCCTCCGACGCGGTCTTTCAGGCCCTCGTTCTGGAACTGGAAAATCGTGAGCTGGCAGTGAACCTCGCCGCGGCGGATTCCCTCCGATGCATGACCGGGGAGGACTATGGGATCAACTCCCGAGAGTGGCTTGCGTGGTACAAGGCCTCCGACGATCCGTTCAAGCAGGAAGAGATCTACCTCTATCCGGTCTACACCAGGCCACTTGGCTTTCTCGATTGGATCAACATCTTCAATCCAACGATCTGGGAAAAGCCGGGACTGCCGCGCGGCCTCGAAGTGAAGACGGTTCGAGCAACCCAGCAGGAGGGCCCTGCTCAGACCCAGGATGGTTCGTGAGCAGAGCGTGAAAGGCGACAACGAAAACGAAACCTCCGATCAGGAGGATGTACTCAAGGTCGGTCCGGTCTCGAGCAGTGCCGCCAGTCCGGACGATCCTCGTTCGGCCATGGGCGGAGTGCTTGAACAGGAAGCCCTCATCGAAGCCGAAGGTCGAATCAAGAGTGGCAAGCTCGCAGGACGCACCATGCTCAGTGCGATCATGGTGGTTGCGATTCCGGTGCTCTTTCAGCAGTCGATGGCGGCGACGGTTGGCCTGATCGACAAGATCCTGGCCGGACGACTTCCCGAGCAGATCGTGGACCCGGCGCTTGATGCGATCGGAATCGGATCCTACATCTCGTGGTTCGTGGGCATCGCAATGGCGGGGCTGGGCATCGGAGGACAAGTGATCATCGCCCGCGCGATGGGATCGGGTCATCGGCGAGATGCGTACGATGCCCTCGGTCAGTCACTTTCTCTGGCCCTGGTCTGGGGAACGATGGTCGGATTGTTGTTGTGGTTGCTGGTCCAGCCCCTGGCGAACATTTCGGACCTTTCGCCCGAAGCGACGGACCTTCTGGGCGACTATGTACTGACCATTGCCGCATCGATGCCGCTGTGTGGCATTCTGATGGTCGGTTCGATGTGCCTCTATGGCGCGGGGGAGACGTTGCTTCCCGCCCTGATCATGGTGGTGGTGAATGTGGTCAATGTGGTCTCGAGCTGGCTGCTGTGCGGAGTGGACGTGACGGTCCTGGGCATGGAGCTGAGCAATCCCACGAACATCGACCCCCTGACCAGTGGTGTGGCGGGGATCGCCGGGGGAACCGCACTGGCCTACATGGTGGGCGCCTTTCTGATCGTGTTTGCTTTGATGCGTGGCGTTCGGGACCTGGGACTTCAGCGACGTGCACTGAGACCGACCCGGGTCATGTTCGGTCGAATCACCAGGATCGGCATTCCTTCGTTCATGGAGGGAATCTCGATGTGGGGCGTGAACATCTTCGTACTCGGTTTCATCGGAATGATCATCGCGAAGAATCGAGAGACCGGAAGCGGCCCCACCGAAGGACTGGTGGGTGCGCATGCGATCGCCATTCAGTGGGAGGCCTTTTCGTTCATGCCCGGCTTCGCCCTGGGAACGGCTGCGGGAACGATCGCGGGCCAGTACCTTGGAGCAGGAAACGTACAGATGGCCCGAAAGGTGATCATCACCTGCACGATCATCGCGATGATCTTCATGGGTGCAGTCGGTGCCTGCTTCATCCTCTTCGGCCGTCAACTGACCAGCTTGGTCTCGGATCAACCGGTCTTGCTTGAGGAAGTGCCTACGTTGCTGATGATCTGCGGTTCGATACAGGTGTTCTTCGCATTGAACATGGTGGTTCGCCAGGGACTTCGTGGGGTCGGAGACACTCGCTGGACCCTGCTCATCACCACCGTCTCGAGTTACGGCGTGCGACTTCCGATGGCCTACCTGTTTGGGGTGGTGATGGGTCTGGGCCTACCCGGAATCTGGCTGGGGCTGTGCGGGGAACTCGTGGTGCGGGGAATGCTCTTCACCGCCAGGTTCCTGCACGGGGGCTGGGCAAAGCTCAAGGTCTGACACCAGACTCAAGCAGCGGCTCGTCGCCCCAGTCCAAAGGCCAGACTGCGAACGCGACGCAAAATAGATTCTGTTCGAGATTCGACTGGAACCGGCGCTCGTGTGGGTTGGTCATCGGGATGCATCCACATCGGCCGCAAGTCGTTCTGCCAGAGGTCCTCGCGAGCCTGGGACCAGCGTTCGGCAAGTTCGACCAGTACTCCCTTGAGAGATGCCTCCAGACGAATTCGACCGGCCGCCTCATCAACCCCGGGCTCGGAGAGCGAACGAAGATCCTGCAGCATCGCCACACGGGTGGCGATGAGTTCGGCAAAGAGCCCCTCCCGACAGGTCTCTTTGCTTCGCAGGTCCGTCGCCACCACCGCACTGGCCGGCTTGTAGTCGACGAGTTGTTCATCCAAGTAGAAACAGCCCTTGAGGATCGAACCCCGAAATGCAAGCAACGGACCCAGTTCATCAGCAAGGCGTGCACTGGAAAATTCTGGGAATCCAAGAAGTACGTTGGGACGAAGGGCCATCGTGCCCAAATTGGTTGGGAGCGAAGCAACCTGGAAGGCCACATCCTGCGGAGGGAGAAGACCGCTGCCCTGTCGTCGAGAGTCGGCGAGGTGTTCCAACACGGATCCCCCCACTCGAGTGCGGTCAGAGACCACGACCGAAGCCTTGGTCGATTCGATCGTATGGATCAGTCGCTGGATGCGTTCCGGTCGGGAACAGTCCTCAGCTCGAGCGACCACCGCAAATTCGGTCTCCACCGAGGCCAGGGCCCGAGTGAGTCGGGCTATTCCAAGCTGTTCAACGAAGCGAGCGGTCTGCACCTCGTGAACACCCACATCGGATCGTTCCAGCAATCGCGTGATCCGATCCCAGGTCTCGTCCACCGAACCGTCATCGATCACCTGAATTCGGACCGAATTGCCCTCTTGGCGCAGCAGTGAACCCAACGCTTCCTCCACCAGATGCTGCTGGTTGTGAAAGACAAGGACGACCGTCGCCTGGGGGAGGTCACGCTCGGGCAGGGATGGAGAGGTTCTCGGAGCCATCTCACCCTTGATCGGCTCGATCGAGGGAAGTCTTAAGGCCCAGAAACGGGCATTCAGACGTCTTGATGGGCTGGTTGGGCATATCATCAGGGGACAGCCATGAGCACCCCCCCTCCACTCCATCCCGACCTCGATGCACTGGATCCTGCCCTCCTCGAGGCGGTGGTCCGTGGAGCCGCCCGGCTCACCCCCGAGCAGGCCCTCGACCTCTACCACCGGTGCGACCCCCAGTCCCTTGGCCGACTCGCCGATCAGAGGTGCCGGGAACTGCACGGCGACACCATTCGAACCTACGTGATCGATCGCAACATCAACTACACGAACATCTGCACCGCGAAGTGCATCTTCTGTGCGTTCAAGCGGACCGGAGACGAGGACGACGCTTACACCCTGGACCACGATGCACTGCTTGAGAAGGTGCGCGAACTGGTGGCGATCGGGGGAACACAGATTCTGATGCAAGGCGGCATGAACCCCGAGCTCGGGCTGGACTGGTACATCGATCTTCTGCAGCGAATCAAGTCCGAATACCCCCAAGTCCATGTGCATGCCTTCAGTCCTCCGGAATTCATCGAGTTTGTGCACTTCTTCGATCCACCCGGCAAGAATCTGAAACAGAAGATCCTGCACGTCATGAAACGACTTCGCGAAGCGGGACTCGACTCGCTTCCCGGAGGTGGAGGCGAAATCTTCGCCCCTGCGGTCCGAAACAAGATCGGCATGGGCAAGTGCGATGCGGAGTCATGGCTCACCGTGATGCGCGCCGCACACGAGATCGGATTCAATACCTCCGCAACGATGATGTTCGGCCACATCGAAGGCATCGCAGACCGCGTGCACCACATGGACCTGGTGAGGCAGAGGCAGGATTCCGCGATCGAGGAGCTCGCCGATGACGGTGGAGGTCGGTACGTCGCATTCATCTCCTGGCCGTTCCAGGCGGACAACACCGTGCTCGGTCAGGCCCGGGAATGGGGCATCGATCCGCGGGAATCCGAACCCGGTGCGTTTCCCGGGGATGTGGTGGCCCGACTTGATGGCACCGGACGTCGTGAGGACCATCCCAAATTCGGTCGCAGACGTCGCATGGCTGGCCCCAGTGCCTACCTGAGGACTCAGGCATTGAGCCGATTGTTTCTGGACAACATCTATTCAATCGGTTCCAGCTGGGTGACCATGGGACCGCACATCGGCCAGATGGGCCTGCTCTGGGGCGCCAACGACATGGGTTCGGTGATGATGGAGGAGAACGTGGTGTCCTCCGCGGGCAGCACCCATTGCCTCAACGAGCCAATGATCTGCAGATTGATCAGGGATGCGGGCTTCATCCCCGCCCAGCGAGACAACGCCTACGACCTGCTGAAGATCCACGAGGGACCAGACGCTCCGGACCTGAAGATCGAGGACTGGTCGGCCTGCCGGCCGGACCGACTGCACTCTGAACAGTCTTCGGAGACGGAAGCGGAGGGATGTGGTGGTGCATCCGCCTCGGAAGAGGGTCCGTCGGTCACCCTGACGGTCCGGGACTCGGAGTGACTCCAGCCCAACGCAGGTAGTCGGGAATGGACCGACCGCACTCCGGACACTGCTTGGCATCAACCCGGTAAAGCAGGTACCCGCACGCACAGCGTGGTTCCTCGAGCCTGAGTTCCATGGCAAGCTTGCATTGCGGGCACGTCGAATGCCCGACCTTGAGCCCGCAGTGCATCCCACATCGAGGACAGCTGATGGGAAGGCTCACTGCGGTATTGAATGCGGCCGCCGCATCGTGCGTCTGGTGTCGATTTTTCCGAACCAGAAGGCCCAACGGAAGCGCCGCCGTTGCGCAGAAGAAGATGATGATCAGGACCCCGATGAGCCGGGCATAGATGTCCGGTCCGAAAAGGTCAGTGAACAATTCGAACACTTCAGGGTCGATCGATGCCAGTTCGAACTGAAAGAGGAAGAACAGGTTGATGCCCAGCAGGCCCCAGCGAGAGATGGAGAGCCAGTTCCGGGTCCCCACGCGCCAGTAGAAGATGTAGCCGATGTGCAGAAAGCTCAGCGAGAGCACGAGGCTGCACACCATGACGGTTCTGATGGTGGTGATATGCGAGCGCAATACTGACTGGGGTGCAAGCCAGATCTCCAGCAGTACGCAGGCTCCGAAGAGCACCGCACTCAGACTACAGATGAACATGACCCACCGAAGAACGGGATTGCCCACGGTGGTCAGAACCTGAGCGATCAGAATCAGGGTGAGCACTCCCGCGATCACCAGGCTGGTACCGAGAAAGTTCAGCGAACTGCCTCCCGCGGTGAGCGAGGCAATCACTCCGAAGAGGGCGGCCACCAGGTAACTGCCGAGCATCGACTTCAAAAGAATGGAACGTGCCATGCGATGCTCCGGACTCCAGGTTGTTGACTGGAGGAGATGACCGTCAGCATACCTTTTCAAGGGGACCGCGAATTCAAGGCCCCGGAAAGCCAACGGAAGACAACCAGCCCTTGCCCCGTTGCCGATCGGTTCACCCGCGCATCATCCAAAGGGTGATGAACCCACCAAGCGCCAGAATGCCGAGGGCCAGCAGAGGAATCAGATTGGCGACGACCGCCTTCGACGTGGTCAGCTCCTGCCCGCTTCGCAGCGCGAAGATCCCCAGGATGAAGAACCAGATCGGAAAGAAGGGCCCCACGCAATAGAGCCCCAGACAGGGAACCGCCAGCACGATCAAGGGACCGGAGGCGAACATCAGGGACGACAGCGTACGGGAGTATCCATGCCGGCAATTGCCGGTGACCAAGAGGGCCACGTGCACCACCGCGGACCAGAGCATGTAGGCGATCCAGATACCCAACACGAGCACCACCAGGCTCATCCCACTCCAGAAGACTCCCCGGAATGTGCTGTAGGTGAAGACGTTTCGAGTCCTCCAGAGGCCTCCAAACAGCAGGAGGAGGGGAAAAGCCGAGCCCAGCGAGGCCAACAGCAGAACCGGGAGAAAGAACCGGATCGACAGACTGAGACTGCGATCCAACGGCACGCCCGCGACCAGCGCTCCGGGCCGGGTGCTCGACCAGACCAGCGTCCCCAGCCATTTCCTCATGAAGCCGAATTCCGAATTCATGCAGGGCGGCACGCCACGTACCTGAAGCGCTTCGGGTCGATCCGCGGCCGGCCGCACGGACATCGAATCCATGTGGATGGGAGCCGAACAGGACGTGCAGTCAAAGCGGGTGGGCATCAGGTGCCCGTTGAATGCGGTTCCGAAGTACGCCTGATCGCATTCAGGACAGCAAAATGCCACGGAGGCTGGAACGAATTCAAAATCACTGGGAACGAAGGGGGTTCCACATTCGGGACAGGGTCCGGGAGCGATGTTCCACAAGGGGTAATCGCATTCCCGGCAACGCATGTTCAATCCTCCGGAGCGTCGGACGCGACTCGCCGGCGGAATTCCTCGACCAACCGATGAGTGACCGGCCCCACCGCTCCAGTGCCGATCACCTGATCACCGATCCGGGTGACCCCGATGACCTCGGCGGCAGTACCGGTTAAGAAGACCTCGTCGGCACTGCAGACCTCCTCGAGTCGGAGCAGTCGTTCCTCGATCGAAAGTTTCAGGGCGGGACAAAGATCATCGATCACGAACTGACGCGTGATGCCGTTGAGGATGCCAGCGTCGGTGGGCGGAGTGCTGACGGCCCCATCCTTCACGATGAAGACGTTGTCGCCGGTGCATTCGGACACCCAGCCGTCGACGTTGAGCATCAACGCTTCGAGCACATCGGCATCGATCGCCTCGATCTTGGCGAGGATGTTGTTGAGGTAGTTCAAGCTCTTGATCTGGGGATCCAGGCATTCCCGGGGAACCCGCGGTCGCTTGGCGACGATGATCTGCATGCCCTCGTCGTAGAGCTTCTGGGGATACAGGGAGATGGTGTCGGCAATGACGAATACCGTGGGCACCGGGCAGAGGAAGGGATGCAAACCAAGAGTGCCGACCCCACGGGTGAACACCAGGCGAATGTATCCGTCGGTCAGTTGGTTGACCGCCACCGTCTCGCGAATCGCCTGCTCGATCTCATCGAAGCTGTAGGGCGGTTCCAGGCGCAGTTCATTGGCGGAATCCCACATTCGCCTCAGATGGGAATGAAGTTTGAAGATCCGCCCGTTGTAGATCCTGATGCCTTCGAAGCACCCGTCGCCGTACAGCAGACCATGATCCATGACGCTGACTCTGGCGTCTTCGGCGGGGACAAGTTTTCCATCAATCCAGATCTTCACTGGCCAGATCACTCCTCGTGTTGCAGTGGGGTTCACGATTGTATCAGTGCGAGCCGGTTGATGGTTGAACGCGGTCCATGGCCCTGATCAGCAATTCAGCGAGCTCAGGGGGTGGTTCGGATGGCAGAACGAAGGCAACTCGACGCAGGATCCCCTCCGGCATGCCCGCCCACGTGCAAGAATGAGGCCAATCCTGCAGCAGATCGGACTCCTGCTGACCCGCAATGACCATCGAGGCGTGCCGGGGAACACCCAGGATCGATTCGGCTTGCTCAAGCGCGAGTCCTCGCTGCGCCGAGACGGCGAGAACGCCCACACAATCCGGTGCATAGCGAATGACCTGCACCAGGTTGTTCGCAACCCATGATTCTCTGATGAGCTCCAGTGAACGCGCCAGTCGACGGGCCGTGCCAAACAGGAGGATCCTGGTTGCGGGTCTCTGCAAGGACTCACTGAAGGGTACCGGCTGACCTCCACCCAGCAGCCAGTCCAATCGAGGTGGGACCGGCCGAGGAAAACTCGAGTAGGCATGCAAGCCGCGCTCTACCTGGACACCGATCGAGGATTCGGCGGTTCGAACTGCAAGCCCGATGCCCATCACCTGTTCGGCGCTGAGCAGTTCGGTTCTGATCACCTCGCGCGAGACTGGATCTACCAGCGCCGAACCCTCTGCCGCGATGACCAGATCACAGGTGCCAAAGCGCTCCAACGCAGCCAAGGCCAACGTGGGTGAAGAGGAGGTGGTCAGCACGGTGCATACCCCTCGAGCTCGAAGGTGACGGAGCAACTGCACGGCATCGGCTCCGGACCTTCCAGACTGCAGCAGAAATTCATCAAGCGAAAGCACCATGGACATCCCCGAAACGCGAGAGACTCCCGGTTGGGAAGCAGGCGCCTCGGCGAAGAGCCGCTTGATCGCGGTCCGGAGGTGGTCCGGAGGGGTGGCGGGGCCCGCTGCAGGATGCACAACCACCGGCACCTGAGTGCGTCGAAAATCCTTGAGGACCCGCTTGATTCGTCGATTGACGGAGCTGCTGACCTCGTCGGAACCCTTTGAAGCCCCCCCCCGCAGCTGAACGAACAGGCCGCGCGGTGGATGCTCGGCTTGCTCGATCGCCCAGACAATCTGGAAGGTTGCATCGATCAGCGATTCCATGTCGGTGCCAACGGCCTCGCTGGTTCCCGCCTCATCCACCGCCGGCAGAAGGTGCAGAATGAAGTCACAACCGTCGACCGCCTTCTGCCAGACGCCCGGGATGGCCGGATCGGCGTGCAGCACTCGCAGGTTGGGAGCTTCAAGGTCCAAACCGCCATCAGCCGGGTTGTCGACCACCACCACTTCGATGGCATCGTTCACCAGCTGACTGACAACACTCTTTCCGATGACTCCACCGGCGCCGGTGACAAGAACACGCATCGCACGATCATAGCGTGCGCGACGGGAAGTCCAAGAGCGCGAAGCCTTTGGGCAGGAGACTCAGGAGTGTACTTTGCGTCGCCGGGCGGAAGGAATGCCCAGCTGCTCGCGGTATTTCACCACTGTTCGACGCGCAATCTTGACGCCACGCTCGTTGAGCATGTCGGCGATCGACTGATCGCTGTGCGGGCGCTTGGCGTCTTCTTCAGTGACGATCTCGCGAACCATCTCCTTGACCGCCTCCCAGCTCATGTCCTTTCCTTCGGTGGTCTCCAGACCACCAGAGAAAAAACGCCGGAGGGGGAAATAGCCTCGGGGAGTCTCCATCCACTTCTCAGCGACGGCTCGACTTACGGTGGCGACGTGGATGCCGAGCTGTTCGGCGACGTCCACCATCGGAAGGGGCTTGAGATGCTGCGGGCCGTGATCGAAGAACTCACGCTGCCGGGTGAGCACCACGTTGACCACTCGAAGCAGGGTGTTCTTGCGCTGGGAGATGGCCTCGATCAGCCAGGAGGCGTCCCGTACGTTCTTCTCGACGAACTCGCGAGTGGTGGCGTCGGTCTTCTTGTCCTCGGCCATGGCGTTGTATTCGGGTGAGACCCGGAGCCGGAGAATCGGGTCATCGGCGAGCGCGGCGATGTACTGGTCGCGCTCGGAATCGAATTCGACCCGCACGTCGGGAATGATCGGTCGGACCGCCTCATCCACCAGCAGACGACCGGGCGAGAGTTCGAGGCAGTGCATCCAGTGCTTTGCCGCCTGAATCCGCTCGAGACTGATTCCCGAGTTGCGCTGAATCTGCGGGAGCCGGTTCTCAAGCAGATCCTCGAAGTGTTCGGCGATCAGACGACGGGCATCCAGGCGTCGCTGCTCTTCTTCATCGTTCTCGGGTGGATCCATGGCATCAAGCTGGAGCAGGAGTGATTCGGACACGCTGCGGGCAGCGATGCCGGCCGGTTCGAGCTCGGTCTGAACCAGATCCAGCGCCCGCTCGAGAAGTTCCATGGGGATCTCGACTCCGTGTTCAGCACACACCTGTTCCTGAATCGTCTGCAGATCCGCGTCGAGAAGTCCATCATCACCGATGTACTCGATGAGTCGAGTACCGGTCTGAAGCAGCTCGTCGCTGACCTCCACGAACTTCCACTGGGCGAGCAGTTGATCGACGAGGCTCTCACCGCGAGAGGGGGCATTGTTCATCGCGGCCATCTTGGAATCACCATCTGAATTCGTGGCCGGTGCGGAGTGCAGGCTCATCGAATCGTTTTCAATGAATCCATCACCGTAATCCCGTTCCATTCCGTCCAGTCGCTCGAAGTCGGCGGATTCATCGCCCATCCCGACAACCAGCTCACGTTCCCCCTCCCGATCACTTCGCTCGTCCTCGCGACGTTCTCGTTCCAGTTCCACGCGAACCTGTTCGGCTTCGGGGTCTTCGAGGTCAAGTTCGGGTTCGAGGGTTTCCAGAGCGATGTTGGATTCGAGCTCCTGTTCGATTCGCTCCTGCAAAGCGGGCAGCGCCATGTGGAGAATCTCCATCGACTGGATCATCCGCGGGCTCAGCTTCATCTGCTGACCGAGGCGCATGGACTGGCTTGTATCGAATCTCATCGATCCCATGAACTGGCTTCCTGCCTTGGATCCTGGTGGGTCGGAGTGACGTTTCCAGGCTTCGGATCCATCCGAAATAGTATCGCGATCGGGGCGCTTTCCCGATGTCTATCGACAATCGGCGAGAAACCGCTGTTCTTTCGACTCAACCCCCGTTTTGTGGGTCCAGGGAGGCCTTCGAAGCCACATCGCCCTCGGAAACCGAGGAACGGCCATGAATCGCGTCGGCAAGCACCGCAGGATTGGCAAACTCGATCTGGGAGCCCGAGGGCAGTCCCCGCGCGAGTCGAGTCACCCGGACTCCGGCTTCTTCAAGCCGTTCGGCAACCAACAGAGCCGTGGAATCACCTTCCATGTCCGGATTCAGCCCCAGGATGACTTCCTCCACGGGCTCCTCGTTGGCATTGGTGGAAGACTCGCGAACCCGGTGAAGCAGCCCGTCGAGAGTGATCGTCTCCTCCCCCACCCCCGCCAGCGGATCAAGTCGACCCAGCAGGACGTGGTACCCGCCCCGGTACATGCCCGTCTGTTCAAGCGCAATGAGGTCCCGAGGCTGCTCCACCACCAGGACTCGAGAATGCTCGCGGCGGGTGTCGGAACACAACTGACAGGGGTCGGTGTCGGTGAGGTTCCAGCAGATGCGACAGTGGCCGACGTTGCTCTTGACCTCATCGATCGCTCGCGCCAAGCCCATCGCTTCCTCCTTGGAAGCCTTGAGTACATGAAAGGCCAGACGTTCCGCACTGCGGCGACCGATTCCCGGAAGCGAGGCGAATTCCTCGATGAGTCGGTCAACGGAATCGGGATAGGCGGAGTTGGAAACAGACATACTGTGCCTCAGAGCAGACCTTCAAGTGCGCCCGCTGGAATCGGCAAACCCAGATCAGCCGCAGCTTCGCTGAGCGCAGAGGTGATCATCTCCTGAGCCTTTTCAAGTGCGGCGTTGCAGGCCCCAGTGACCAGATCGGAAGCCAGCGCCCGGTCCTCTTCGGAGTCACCCTCGACCAGAGCAGAGAGCAGGGAATGATCGAACTCGATCCGCACGATTCGCAATCGCCCGTTGGCGACGGCCGTGACTGCCCCACCTCCGGTGGTGGCCTCCACCTCGCGACGAGCAACTTCGTCCTTGACCTGACCGAGTCGTTCCTTGATCCGGGGAAGGTCCTTCATGATGCCGGCCATGCCAGCCATACCTCGAAGTGAATCAAACATCGGTACTCATTCCATGTTGGAGTCAGGGGACTGTGGAGGTTCGGAAGCATCTTCAGAACGACCGGGAAGCTTTCGCACAGAGTGAATCGTAGCGTCGAACAGGCCGACGGCCTTGCGAACGAGGGGATTCTCGACAATTGCCTCATCGTCGGCAGTCGGCACGGAAGCCTGCTCCGGTGCGACGGGCGTGATGACCTCGACCCTGATCCGACGGCCGATCGCCTTCTGCACGATTTTTTCTATGCGTTCGGGGTTGGATTGGATGAACCCGGCGGTGGGCGTTCTGGAATCAACCAGCCGCAGTCGGAGTCGGTCCGCCTGGCCACCATCAAACTCAAGTTCCTTCACGATCGCGTCGTCAGCGGTCCGCTGCGAGGCATGCTCCAGGGTCTGAGTCCAGATCGCCTCGGCGTCGAGAGGTGACTCGGGTTCAGACTCCGCAGGTGGCGCGGAGGTCGCGGGAGCCGTGTTGGTTCGGTCGTCACTCGGAACCGGATCCGGCGGGGCCGATCGCAGCGCGATCAGATTGGGCGCTCGTTTGCCACGTCCGGGAGGCACCGAGGATCCACGGGGCGGAATTCGAGGCCCGGTCGCGTCACTCAACGCGCCCGGGCTGCTCCTTTTTTTGGCGGAGCCGCGGCCCCTTCACTGAGCAGTCCTGCTGCCTGGGCAAACGACTCGACGAAGCAAAGTCGCACCAGGATCGCCTCCATGAGTGCCCGTGGGGTTCCGGAAGTGCGTACCTGCCGGGATCCGGCGTCGCAC
Organism: Planctomycetes bacterium TMED75; assembly: GCA_002171655.1. Taxonomy (GTDB): domain Bacteria; phylum Planctomycetota; class Phycisphaerae; order Phycisphaerales; family SM1A02; genus UBA8087. The sequence goes on along the minus strand of NHEC01000062.1, from coordinate 1,172 downwards.
GCGACGATCATGTGCACCAGCGAGGGGGCGTCGAAACTGGTGGCCAGCTGAGCACAGCGATCGGCGGCATCGGCGGTCATTCCCAACAGTTCAGAATCGGTTCCACAGGTCGACACCACCATCAGCCGGCGGAGACGTTCCGCCAGTGAATCGAGGAGATGTCCGGGAGACATCCCATTGGCAAGCAGTTCGCCTGCGGCCTCCAGCGCGGAGCCCGGAACACGTTCGGCAATCGACTGCACCAAGGCGGCAAGCAGGGACTCGTCGGGCAGACCCAGCACGTCCGCGAGCAGCCCGGTTCCCAGTTCACCGTCCGCCGCAGCGACCACCCGGTCCATCAAGGTCAGCGCATCACGCATTGAACCGTCGGCAAGCCGAGCCACTTCCAGGGGAATCGAATCATCAAAGCCGATGCCTTCGCTGTCCAGGATCTCTCCGAGATGAGCTGCGATCTGACGGTCGGGAATCGTCCTGAAATCAAAACGCTGACAGCGACTCTGGATGGTCTGCGGAACTTTCTGAGGTTCGGTGGTGCAGAGAACGAACTTCACATGATCCGGTGGTTCCTCCATGGTCTTGAGCAGCGCGTTGAACGCCTGCGTGCTGAGCATGTGCACCTCATCGATGATGTACATCTTGTAGGGCATCCGCGCCGGCATCAGTCCGGAATTGGTGATCAGCTCACGAACTTCGTTCACACCGTTGTGACTGGCACCGTCGATCTCAACCACGTCGATGTCCTCACCCCGAAAGATCGCATCCGAAACCGAATCGGCAGGCAGCGACTCTCCGCGTGCAGTGAGTCCGTGCCACATCAATTCCTTGGCGAAGATTCGGGCGGCTGAAGTCTTCCCAACCCCCCGGGTTCCGCAGAAAAGATAGGCATGCGCGGTTCGTTGGTGTTCGATGGCGTTTCTGAGCGTCCGGATGATCGCCTGCTGACCGACCAGTTCGTCGAAGGATCGAGAGCGATAACGCCGGGCCAAGACCTGGTAGGAACCGGATTTGGGTGCGGACGCGTCGGTCATCGGTTCGCCGAGAAAGGGCGTTGAGAGGGAATGAAGCCGGGAAGAAGGTGAGACCGGAGGACGGCCAGGAGTACACGAGCTCGGACAACGACGCTTATGGCTGCTGCCGTCAGGCCCTGACCAGGTTCACGAGCCGCCCGCCTC
>NHEC01000061.1 GCA_002171655.1 Planctomycetes bacterium TMED75 | reverse complement strand
GGATCCACGCGAGCTTCAACCAGGTGGTGACCGCGACCGGACGGTTGTCTTCGAGCGACCCGAACCTCCAGAACATCCCGATCCGAAGCGACGCCGGCCGCGAGATCCGAAAGGCGTTCGTCGCGGCGCCCGGCCACGTCTTGCTTGCGGCGGACTATTCCCAGATCGAACTGCGCCTGCTCGCGCACCTCTCGGGGGATGAGAACCTGATCCAGGCGTTCAAGGACGGAATGGACATCCACACCGCGGTCGCCGCGGAGGTGATGGACGTCGCGCCGGAGAACGTCGACGGGGACATGCGCTCCACCGCAAAGATGATCAACTTCGGGATCGTCTACGGGATCACCGCGTTCGGCCTCGCGCGCCGGCTCGGTGGCGACGTCAGCAATTCCGAGGCCGCGGAGATCATCGAGAACTACAAGGCGCGCTTCCCCCGGATCAACGAGTTCCTCGCCGCCTGCGTCGATCAATCGAAGGGCCACGCCGACGGCCACGTCGAAACGATCCTCGGTCGTCGCCGCGCGATCCCGCAGATCCACGCGCGCAACCCGAACGAACAGGCGCTTGGCGAGCGCATGGCGATCAACACCGTCGTCCAGGGCTCCGCCGCGGACCTGATCAAGCTCGCGATGCTCGACCTCCATCGGTGCCTTCCGACCGAGGCGCCGGGCACGAAGATGCTCCTCCAGATCCACGACGAACTCGTCTTCGAGGTCCCGGAAGACCAGATCGACCCGGTCACCGCCCTGGTCCGCGAGCGCATGGAGCACGCGATGGAACTCGCGGTTCCGCTGGTGGTCGACGCCGCCCACGGCCGCGACTGGTTCGCGGCGAAGTAGCCCTCCCAACGCGGTCGTACTTCGTGAACTCAGTCACAAAGCGGATGCACTGTTTTATCGAACAAAGTGCTTGATCGGTCGTGCCACAGCATTGAAACTGAAGTGTCTGCATCATGGTCACCGGGGGCCTGGTCCGTCATCTTGAACGTACTTGGAGCATTGCCAATGAGGACGTCACCCACTTGTGTCGGTTCGTGTCGCGTGCCCGCCGTGCTCGTCTGTCTTCTGATTGCGGGGCTTGGTTCGATGTCCGCAGCGGACACCTTGCTGGTTCCCAAGGAGTTCACGACGATTCAGGCGGCGGTCGATGCCGCGGTCGATGGCGACACGATCCGGGTGTCGGCGGGGGTCTACACCGGGACCGGTGGGTCCGTGGTCGACTTCGGTGGGAAGGCGATCATCCTCGAGTCCGCGGTCGCTCCGGGGGACCCCAAACCGGTGGTCGATGGTGAGGGTGAGCGTCGATGCCTGCTCCTTGAGAACGAGGAGCCGCTCGGAACGCAGATACGCGGGTTTCAACTGACCAACGGTCTCGCGCTCAGTGGCGCGGGTGCGTTCTGTGGTCCGTTCACCGCTCCGGTCTTCGAGGACTGCGATTTCACCGACAACGAGGCGATCACCGGTGGGGCGATGCTGGTCGGCGTCCAGACCGCGGTGGCGCTGGTGGACTGCCGGTTCCTTCGCAACACCGGGAACATCGGTGGGGGTGCGATCAAGCTGACCGAAGGCGCGATCCTCGCGAGCGACTGTGTCTTCGACGACAACGCCTGCGACCAGGCGTTCGAGGATGCCGGGGGTGCGATCGAGAGCAACGGGACACTGCTTCTTTCCGGATGCTGGTTCGGTGGGATTCGCCTCGAGTATGCCCCGAACAACTTCGGATGTTCCAACGCGATCACCCAGACCGGCGGTGGGATCAGGGCAGTCGACTGCCGGTTCGGACGAAACGATCCCGAGCAACCCGACTTCACGGGCTCGTATGAAAGTCGGACGATCCTGGTCTGCAACGTCGAGCCCGGGCAGGCGACCTTCAGAAACTGCAGCTTCAACGGATGGACAACCGGATTCAACGAGTCGTACCTGCCGTCGACGATGTCCGTGGTGTCCGCGACCAATTCGGAGTTCATCGAGTGCTTCATGAGCCAGTACTCCGAAGAGGCCACGGCGGGCGTCCTCGGAGACTGCACGGTGGTGGATTCCTCTTTTCAGCAGGAGACCTTTGGCGTGGCCCTGGCGGCAACCTCGTGCTCGATCGAAGGCTCCAGCATGATCGGAGGGAACCTCTTCAACGACTCCTGTGGCTTCATCTGCGGACCGGATTTCCCCTCCGTCAGTGCAGCCGCCACCCAGTTCCGAAATTGCACGATCAGTGGTGGGACGGTGAGTGCCTTCATCCAGGGCGCCGACCTCCTGCTGGAGAACTGCGAACTCCGTTCGCTGCGATCGACCTGGGCCAGTGGCATCAATGGAGGCAACGATACCTGCCGGAAATCATCAGCCCTCGATCTGTCCGGTGGTGATTCGGTCGTCCGGGACTGCCTCTTCCACCGGTGCGTCACCCTGCGGGGTGGGCCCGCGATCCTGGTCCGAGAGCAGGTCTCCAGTTGCCTCATCGAGCGATGTCGCTTCATCGAGAACGAGGTGTGGGCGCCCCTCTTCTTCTGTTCGGGTGAAGACCCCGACGACGAGCTCATCTACGGCGGAGCCGCGATCCAGGTGTTCGGTTCGCTCGACGTGGTCGACAGCCTCTTTCAGAACAATCGCGGCTGGTCCTACTCGACGGAGACCGATGATGTGTGGCCCCTGCAAGGTGGGGCGGCGATTCTGGCGGGGAAGGGTTCAACGCTCACCGTGTCCGGAACGAAGATCTGCGGGGGCAATGGGCCCAACGGGATCGTGGGTGCGTTCACCAACAAGGGTGGCAACGACTTCTTCGGACCCTGCTGCAACGCGGATTTCAACTTCGACGGCGTGGTGGATGGGGCTGACATGGCCGAGCTGCTGGGGAGTTGGGGGTCGAGCTGTTCCGTGGCCGTGGACGAGGCCTTCTGCGTCAATGGCGACCCCCCGGGGAGCTGCTGGATTCCGGTGGCCTGCCGCTTCGACGTCACGGATCCCGGACCCTATGCCCGACTGAGTTACGACCTCAATGGTGATCTGGTGGTCGATGGCGAGGACCTCACGATCCTGCTGTCAAGCTGGGGCGAGAACTGCGCGGCCGTCTTCTGAACCAGTCCGACGGTTCGTGTTCTGGCAGGATGCGGTGTGGATGTCCAGCTCGTCAGTGACTGCTCTTCGCCCGTCTGTACCCCGACTGTGCCCCGGCATGCAACCGGTCACAGCTCGCTCAGCCGAAGAGCCGCAGCGCATACGTGCGCACGGTCTCGAGGGGATCGTCGTGGTCGATCTCGATCGGTTCGTCGCCGGATGGAGGGTACTTCACCAGCGCACGTTCCAGCCAGTCCCGGGTGAACGCTCGCCCATCGTTCTCAGCGGCGCGACGAGCCATGACGTTGAGGTGGGTGAGTGCCATCTTGCGTTCGGTGACCCAGGCGTAGAAGGCGTCGGGGTCGGGAAACTCCTTGACGAAGACCTCGAACGGGGTGCGCGACGCCGGCGGCGCCACGAACCCGAGCAGCCCGTCGTAGCGGTCGCCCACGAAGGAGCGTGCCTGCTCGGTCGACTCGGGAAGGGTCGCGATCTGCTCGGTGAAGCGCGACACCACCGCAGCGAAGACCGCCTGGTCCCATGGATTTCGCTCGAGGAACGTCTGTTCGATCGCGGACCAGTCGGCGGCGCGCTCCGGCTTGTGGACGCTGGTGCGGTGGCGCTTGAGCTCCTGTTCGCAGGTGATGTCGAGGCGATGCTCGGCGTTTCGGATCGTGTCCTCCATCCGGTGCGTGAGCCCGAAGACGAACTCGAGTTCATCGAGGCGCTGGAGGACGCGCTCGCCTTCCTCAGCGGTGACCGGGGTCGGATCGTAGAGGTCACGCCCGAGAAGAAACTTGGTGATGCTCTCGCTGCTGCCGTCGGCCGCGACGAACTCGGCGAAGCTCGGGGGAAACGGGGTCCGGTTGTGGTGGGTCCAGAGGGTGCGGTATTCCTGGCGGTTGCCGAGGAAGTGGTATTCCGATTCCAGTCGGTCGATCGGTGCGCGCAGGGTGAGCATCACTTGGCGGCCGGCGTAGCGTTCGGCACCGTCGGGAGCGAAGAGATCGCCGCAGTTGGAATGGGTGATCGTGCGTTCATCGTTCCAGAGGACGTGGCGGTAGTGCTCGTCCGCCTTTGGCTGCATCTGCCCCTTGGTGAGCGCCATGATCAACGTGGTGCCGCCGGTCTTGGGGACGTGGATGACCACGGGTTTCGCGGAGGCTTCGTTCTCGGCCATGGGGAGCTTTCGGTCCTAGAGGTTCTTCCGGCGACGAACTCGAATTGCCAGCGCGAGGGCCAACGAAGTTCCGATTGCCAGGAGCAGCAGGAAGAGGCAGACCAGAAAGAATGCGTGGGGGTTGTTCGCTTCCGGAATGCCGGAGACGTTGATTCCGAGCAGGCCGGTGATGAAGGAAAGCGGCAGGAAAATTGTCGCGATCCAGCTCAATCGGTACATCGAGGTGCTCATGTCGTCCATCGCGAGGATGTGCTGACGGTCACTGAGGACCCGAACTCGGTCCAGCTGGTTGCGGACCCGTTGTTCGGTCCAGTTGGCCCGATCGAGCAGGGAGTGCATGCTTGATTCCTCACCGTGGGCGTCGCCGGAGTGGATCGTCTGAGCGGCTCGCCTCAAGGAGGTCTGCAGGGGGTCGAGGTAGCGATCAATTTCGAGAAGATCGGAACGGATCTCTGAGAGGATGTCGACATCGACGCCCGACTTGTGCTCCATCAGATCCTCCGCGTCATCAAGTGCGTTGGACGCAGTGCGGATCACGGGGTCGAGGTGGTCGAGGAACTCCTCCCCGATCGCGTAGACCACGCTGACCGGGGTGACCCGGTCCTCGTCGGAGTGGGCGATCATCTTGCACGCTTCCTCCACGACCTCGATCGAGGTGCGGTGGATGGTCAGCAGTTTGTCCCGCCGCATGATGATCGTCAGAAAGAGCGGGAGTTCGCTGCTGGGGTCGACGCTCTCGGGAAGTTCCAGCTGAAGCAGTCCGGTGTCGGAATGCCGGTACCGGATGCTTTCGCCGGAATGTTCGTCCATCACCTCGAGAATCTCGGAAGGCATTCCGAGTTGCTCCAGACAGGTCGCAATTTCATTGGTCTGACCGTTTTCCTCAAGCGGGAGGTCGATCCACTCGAACGCGACCCCTGGGGGGTTGAGTTTTCGGACTCCCGGGCGGAGCTCGGTGACCCAGTCAGCAGGAAGTTGGTTGGCGGTGGTGGTCATCGGCAGCGGCCAGGCGGGCCGGGCACCATGCACCGAACCACCTGGAGCATCAACCATACCAGCCGTCCTCCGGGGAAGCCATGGGGGTCGCCCGTTCGGTTTGGTTGACCGTAGTGGGGGGGGTGGTATACTTCCCGTCTCCCCGGCGCGAGGTCTGTCGCGGAGGCCCCGAGAGGGGCGGTAGCTCAATTGGTTAGAGTACCGGCCTGTCACGCCGGTGGTTGCGGGTTCGAGTCCCGTCCGCCTCGTTGCCTTTGCCCCGATCAAAGGACCGAATCATTTGCACCGGGACGAGCTCAGGCTCGTCCCGGTCGTTTGTTTTCGGACGTACAGGTTCAGGATCCGCTACCCTCACGGTCAGATTAAACCCCGACCGCCAGAGGAGCTCCTTCATGACCGCACCGGCCCTTTCCGATGACAAGCGTCGCCTGTTGTTCATCACCTGCTTCATCGCCCTGATCGCGACCTCCTTCGGGTTCATGGTCCGCATCATGATGCTTGATACCTGGAAGCCGATGTTCGAGCTCTCAGATACTCAGTACGGCGAGCTCTTCGGGGTGGGGCTCTGGCCGTTTGCGATCTCGATCGTGCTCTTCTCGCTGTTCATCGATCGGATCGGCTACAAGATCACCCTGTGGTTCGCGGTGGTCTGCCACGTCATTCAGGCGGTGATGCTGATCACGGTCGGGATGTCCTGGGTCCCGGACTCTCTGCAAGGCTATTGGTGGATCTACATCGGCACGTTCGTCGGGGCGCTCGGCAACGGTACGGTCGAGGCGGTGATCAACCCGGTCATCGCGACCGTCTATCGCGAACAGAAGACCAAGTGGCTGACGATTCTCCACGCCGGCTGGCCGGGTGGTCTGGTGCTTGCCGGTCTGCTCGGATTGAGTGTCGGCGGAGGGGGATTGGACCTGCACTGGCGATATCAGGTCGGGGTTCTGCTCTTGCCTGTGGTGATCTACGCACTGATGCTGATCAGCACGAAATTCCCCGTCAACGAGCGAGTGACTGCGGGGGTTCCGTACCTCACGATGCTCAAGCAGTGCGGCTTCATCGGGGCGTTCATCATCTTGTACATGATCGTCATGCAGATCGGACTCGTCTTTAATTACGAACCATGGATCTCCTGGAGTGTCATCGGTGGACTGACCGTGCTCTACGCATTCCTTGTTCAGGGAAGTCCCGGGCGACCGCTCTTCATCGTGTTGCTGCTGCTGATGATTCCGCTGGCGACGACCGAACTGGGAACCGATGCCTGGATCAAGGCACTGGTCGGTCCCGCGCTTGAGAAGTTCGCGATAGACGGTGCCTGGGTGCTGATCTACACCGCCTTCGTGATGATGCTGCTGCGCATCTTCCTGATCGGCCCGTTGTCAAAGATCTTCAAGCCTCTGGTGATCCTGGCGATTTGTTCGGCGTTCGCAGCGGTGGGAATCTTCATGCTCGCCGGCGCGGAAGCCGCGATCGCGATTCTGGTCTTCGCGACGATCTACGGAATCGGCCAGTCGTTCTTCTGGCCGGTCACCCTCGGGGTCGTTGCCGAGCAGTTCCCTGAAGGCGGGGCCCTCACTCTCAACTCGATCGCCGCGGTGGGCATGCTCGGGGTGGGCATCCTGGGAGCCCCGATGCTTGGACATCTTCAGGACAACCAGATCCACCGGAGCATGCAAGAGAACGAGGCGATTTCCGCCAAGTACGTCGACTCGGAGGAGAAGCAATCGATTTTCGGGGCTTACAAATCGGTCGACCAGGGGGCACTCAAGCAACGCGATCAGCGCATCGAAGCGCTCGAAGGCAGTCAGAGTGATCAATCGACCAGCTTCGCCGCCGAAGAGGCGCGAGAGCTGGAGGTCCTGATCGGTGAACGCAGCCTGCTCGACGGACTCACCAAGGACGCCAAGGGCAACGCACTCCGCATGGCGGCGGGACCCGCGGTCTTCATGTTCCTGAGTTACCTGGTCCTGATCCTGTGGTTCAAGAGCAAGGGTGGGTACCGTCCGGTGAGTCTGTCTTGAGCAAGGCACTTGAGCAAGGCACTTGAGCAAGGCACGACGTTGGGCGTGCTCTGAGTCAGCTCATGTAGGCAGGTGCCTGCCCGGGAATCCACTTGATCCCACAGCCCAGGGAGGGTGTTTGTTCCTGCGGGACTGGATTGCCGGCAGTGAGTGCCGCGATCGCGGCACGAAGGTCGTCGCCGCTCACTGGAGTTTCAGAGTTCGGCCGACTGTCATCCAGTTGTCCGCGATAGACCAGGGTGTGGTCGGCGTCGAAGAGAAAAAAGTCCGGCGTGCATGCGGCGGTGTAGGCCTTGGCGACTTCCTGAGAAGCATCCACGAGGTAGGGAAAGTGCCAGTCCTGTTCGCGTGCGGTCTCTGCCATCTTGTCCGGAGCGTCGGCGGGGTAGTTCTCGATGTCGTTGGACATGATGCCAACCATCCCAAGCCCGAGGTCGGGCAGTTCGTGGCCCAGAGCGGTGAGTTCGCTGAAGATGTGCTTCACGTAGGGGCAGTGGTTGCAGATGAACGCGACCAGCAGGCCACGATCGCCCATGCAGTCCTCGAGGCTGTGTACGCTCCCGTCGGGGGCAGGCAAGGCGAAGTTTGGTGCGGTGGTTCCTAGCGAGAGCATGGTCGAATTAGCGGGGGGCATTCACAGCTCCTTCAAGTGAGGGGGGCGAGAACAGGCGAGTTCGGAGTATAGTCCCTTCATGCCACGTCGATTTGATGACAACGAAGGCCCCAGTCCCGAGGACCTCCAGAAGTTCAATCAGGAGGAGGGGGACGACGTCTATTGCCCCGAATGCGGGGCGGTGATCTCGGATCTTGCGGATATCTGCTCGAAGTGCCACAGCTGGATTCCCGAAGGAGCCCAGAGAACACCCCCGGCGGCGCGCGCCGTGACTCGTCGCTGGTACGCGTTCGTGGTGGTTCTGATCCTGGTGCTCTTCATCTACTTCTTCGTCTTCCGCATGTGAGCCTTCCCTCCCTTGGATCCGGAATCGTCCACTTCAGGAATGGGTCGCCCGTGGGGGTCGACACCCGGTGTGCCCGCTTCCTTGGCCAGCTGCTCACGCATGCGCTGATCCGTGACGTGCTCCAAGCGCATGGCGCTTTCGTGGACATGGTCGGGGGCAATGCCCGCGGCCTCCGCGAGCCAGGCTTCCCAGAGCCGATGCGAGCGAACCAGGCTTCCGGCCTGGTGGCGTCCTTCGGATGTGAGCCGCATCGAGCCGTCTTCTTCGATCAGCAACCCGTTCCGGCACAGTCGACGCAGGCAGTGCGCGGTGAGGGTGGTGGAGAGCCCTCGAACCGCCGTGAGCTGGCCGCATAAATCATGGCTGGTCGTGGGCGATCCTCGCTCCTCGAGTCGCCACGCCAGTGCCAGCAGGTCTTCGCGGGTCGTGCGCAGATGAAACGCCCAGCGTGCTCGAAGGATGGCCAGAACTCCGCCACGAGGGTTGGCAAGTACCACCGCGACCAGCAGCAGTCCAGCGACCGTCGCCATGGCGCCGGCGGTCGGGACCGAGCCGAAGCCGAAGCGGTGGGGCAGCTCGACCGCCACCAGGTGTCCGAAGATCGCGGTGGCCAGGGCGAAGAGCATCGCAAGCCCCAGCATGCCGCGCAGGTTCCCGACCAGCAACCTCGCGCAGCTCGCCGGGACCACCAACATCGCCACCACGATGATGCTCCCCACCGCCTCGAAGGCGGCCACGGTGGTCACCGCGGTCATGCCCATCAAGAGCGCGTGCATGAGTTCCGGCTTGAGCCCGAGGGACTTGGCGAGTTCAGGATCAAAGGCGGCTATCCGAAACTCCTTGAACAACAGCGTGATGACCAGCAGGTTGGCAACCACCACCCCGGCAAGCACCACGAAGGCTCTGGGGACCGCGACCGGACCAATCGAGATCAGATCCAGTGGGGTGAGTTCCAGCGCGCCGTACAACACGATGTGCGGATCGAGTTCGACGGAATCGGCACCCCGAACGATCAGGACGACCCCCAGCGCGAACAGCGTGGTGAAGACCACGCCCATGGCGGCTCCATGGTCCACCCGGGCTCGTTTTCCGAGCCACTGCGTGAGCAGCACCGTCACGAGGGCGGCAATGATCGCGCCGGCAAACATGATCCAGTTGGCTCGGGATCCCGTCACCAGGAATCCAATCGCGATACCCGGCAGGACCGCATGACTGAGTGCGTCTCCGAGCATGCTCTGGCGCCGAAGTACCAGAAAGCAGCCGGGAAGGGTGCACGCCACCGCACACGCCGCCGCGACCGCGATGATCCAACCGTCAAAAAAAGGGCTCCACTGTGTGGTGATCACGGTCGGTTTCCGGAAGTCGGTGGTGGGGGGGCGATTTGATGAGGACTGTCGGGCAGAGGGGCGAGTTGAGTCTGGGTGCCGAGTTCCGATTCCAGTTGCTCGATGATGTCGGGTGGAAGAAGGTGCTCCAATTCGTCCGCCCCACGATCGACGTGGCCGGAGTCGAAGTGTGCATGCTGGATCAGATAGTGCTCCCAGAGTCGGTGCCGACGAACCACCTCCCGCGCTTCGCGCAATCCCGTAGGCGTCAGCTTGACCAGAGGTTCCCCCGCCGGGCGAAACTGGGTCGCGAGCCCCGTGCGGAGCAGGTCCGAGACGGCCGAAGCGGCCTGGCGAAGTTCCCAACCGCGCCGTTCAGCGATCGCACTCAATCGGCAGGCGTTTTCGTCAATCATTTCGAGGCATTCAAGGGTCGCACGCAGCACGTGCTCCCGGCGGATTCTTCGGCGACGGCGTCGAGTGACCACCAATTGGCGAACCAACCCTCGACGGCGTCCGAAGGCAAGGCTCAGGGTGAAAAGACCTGCAAGGACCAGAACCACCAGGGCGCCGGACGGGAGGCGAGGTGCGGTTGCGCTCAAGGCGGCACCGATCCACGCGCCCCCCGCGCCGAGTCCCGCCGAGATTCCAAGCATGCGGCTTGTGGAATCGGTCCAGAATCGAGCCGCGGCCGCAGGGATCACCAGGATCGCAATGACCAGGACCAGGCCCACGGCCTGAAGGCCGACGATCACCACCGCGACCACGAGACTCATCAGCAGCAGGTCGAGTTTCCAGCTGGAGATACCTCGGCCCCGGGCGAATTGAGGATCAAAGCAGACCAAGCGCAGTTCCTTGAAGAACAGCAGGCAGGCAAGGCCGCAGCCACCGGCCACACCCGCGATCAGGGCGGCGTCCGAGGAGAGCATGCTGGCGGTCTTGCCGTAGATGAAGCTCTCAAGTCCCGCGACGCTGGCGGTGCTGAGCTGTTGGGCGATGCCGAGCAACGCCACTCCGGTCCCAAAGAACGTGCTCAAGACGATTCCCAGCGCAGCATCCTGCGAGAGGCGACCGACTCGGGTGAGTAACTCCATCGCCGCGATGCCCAACAGACCCCCTCCAAGTGCGCCGGCAAGCAAGACCGGCATTGACCGCCCTTCGAAGCCCAGTGCGACCGCAATGAAGAATGCGATCACGATTCCCGGAAGGGTGGCGTGGCTCACTGCATCACCGATGAGTGCGCGCTTTCGCAGCAGGATGAAGGTTCCAACCAGGCCCCCGGCCGCTCCCAGAAGCGTCACTCCAAGGACCACGATCCGGGTGTTCCAGTTCACGAGAAAGAGCACGTCGAGCAAGGGTGAGGCTGATTGATTCAGCAGCATATTCACGAGACTGAGCCGTGCTTCGAAAGTGCCTCGGAGGCCTGTTCAAGCAGAGTGAGCTTGCCACCGTAGGTTGCCTGCAGATTTTTTGGAGTGAAGACCTCTCGGGTGGGGCCAAAAGCCACGACTCGGGTGTTCAGCAGCAGCACGTGGTCGAAGTAGTCCGGTACGGTCTGCAGGTCATGGTGCACGACCAATGCAGTACGACCTGAATTCTTGATCTTGCGAAGCAACTCGATGATCGATTGTTCGGTGGCGGCATCCACCGCGGCAAAGGGTTCATCCATCAGGTAGAGATCCGCTTCCTGTACGAGTGCCCGGGCCAGAAACGTCCGTTGCTGCTGCCCGCCTGAAAGGTTGGCAATCTGGCGATGGGCGAATTCCGAAAGGCCGACCTGTTCCAGAGCGGCCATGCCACGCTCCTTCGTGGTCCGCGTGACGCGCCGGAACCAGCCGAGCTTGTCGTAGAGCCCCATGCAGACGACCTCGAGGACGGTCACCGGAAACTCCCAGTCCACACTTTCGCGCTGTGGAACATAACCCACCAGTCGTCGTTGTCGGGCATAGGTCTCGCCATGGAATCGCACCCGCCCGCTGAGTTTCGGAATCAGGTCGATCGCGGCCTTGATCAGGGTGCTCTTCCCTGCGCCGTTGGGCCCGACGATCCCCACCAGTGAGCCGGGTGGAATGTCGAGATCAACATCCCAGAGAACCGGTCTTCGGTGGTAGGCAACCGTCATCGCGTGAATGGAAAGCGGTGATTCCGAAGAGTGTTCAGTGCCGACTGGCAGGCCGTCTCGTCTCGGTGTGCTCACGGTGTGGTCTCGGTGGTCGTGGCCCCTGGTTTCAGTTCGAGTGCGTTGGTGACGGTGGCGACGTTGTGCCGAATCATTCCGGGCCAGGTGCCTTCTTCGGTTCCCGGTGCTCCCATCGAATCGCCGAAGAGTTCGCCTCCAATTCGGACCTGCATGCCTCGTGCTCGGGCACCTTCCACCAGGGCCTCGATGCTTCGAGGGGGGACACTGCTTTCGATGAATACTGCCGGAATCTTGCGGGTGACGATGAGTTCGACGAGTGCCTCAATGTTGGTGAGTCCTGCCTCGCTTTCCGTTGAGATGCCCTGGATCCCACGGACCTCGAGGCCAGTGGCTTCGGCGAAGTACTGGAAGGCATCGTGGCTGGTGATGAGCACTCGTCGCTCGGGCGGGATGCCGGCGATCGAGTCCTGGCACAGCGAAGAGAGCGTGCGGCACTCCTCGACGAATGCGCTCTGATTGGCCCGAAACGAATCGGCCTGAAGGGGTCGCATTTCGGCAAGTTGTTCGGCGACGGGATCACTGCAGAGTGCCCAGAGTGCCGGGTTCAGCCACACATGCGGATCGGAGTATCCGCCAGCGTCTTCGGGAAAGCGAAGTTGGCTTTCCGGTATCGATTCGGCCACGGCGACCACCGCAGTGGTGGGGGCGCTCGCCTTGAGGGCTTCGTCCAGGTTGCCCTCGAGCATCAGGCCGGTGTAGAGAATGAGATCCGCGTCCATCATCTGGATCACGTCGTCGCGATTGGGCTGGTACAGGTGGGGATCGACCCCTTCCCCCATGAGGCTCACCACCTGGACGTGTTCTCCGCCAATACGTCGAGCCAGGTCTGCGATCATTCCAGTGGTGGTGACCACCTTGATCGGGTCGGTGGCTTGCGTGGTGCCGGACTCTGTCGTGCCAGGTTGCTGTTGACAGCCGTGCAGGACTGAAATGGCGGAGACGCTGAGCAGCATGAGCGTGGTTCGAAGGCAGATTTTCACTGGGAACTCCGGTTGTTTTCGGATTGGATGAAGCGCGTCATGGCCGCCAGGGTTTCGGGTGAGCAGTGGTGTTCGATCCCCTCGGCATCGGAATTAGCGATTTGTTCACTCACCCCGAGGTGCTTGAGGAATTCAAAGACCACTTCGTGGCGTGCCCGCGCGCGAGCGGCCATTCGCTCGCCCTGCGGGGTGAGTTCGATGGGTTGGTGCGGGCGTGTCTTGGCCAGGCCCGCGGTGACCAGTCGACCGACGGTGCGGCTGGCAGTGACATGAGAGACGCCCATACGGCGAGCCAGCTCCGTGACCCGGCAGGTTCCCTGAGTCTGAACAAGCTCTGCGATGAGTTCCACGTAATCCTCGGCGATCTCCGTGGCGTGGTCGGCGCGAGTCTTTCGCAGGCTGTGAGTGCTCGATTGAGAATTCATGCGGCTCCTATGTAGCACTTGCTACATGTAGTCTATGCTACATACGGAGCGAGTCCAGGTCAAACAACAGCGCCGACATCCAACGGGGCGTTGAACGCGGCGCATGTGTGCTCATTCCCTGCAGGGAACCTCAGGAAAGAGACAGAAGAGAGATCAGTGGGGGGCTTTTTCAGGCGGTGGCGCTCATCGCCATCGTGGTGTCTGGGGCACCGGTGGTGGCGATCTTGCGAAGTTTGGAGAGCCCGCGGTGTTTCCAGTTGTTGATCGTGGTCACCGTGACTCCCAGCGCGGTGGCTGCCTGTTGGTAGCTGCAGCCGTCCTGAACGATGAGCTTCAAGGCTTCCCGCTCCTCGTTGGAGAGTTCCGTCAGCGCCTCCTGGAGATTGATGTTCTCCATTCCCGGCGGTTGTATATCACGACTCGGTTGTTCGGGTCGTCCGTGCTTCTGGACAAGTTCGTCCTTCACGGCGGTTTCAAGGAGTTCCCGAAGTCGGGAACCGCGCGCATAACGCCTTCTGAGCAGGTTGTGGGCAACCTTGATCAGGTAGCTTACGGACAGTTCCAGCTCTTCCAGGCGGGGGTGCTGCAACAGTCGGATGAAGACTTCTTGGGTGATGTCTTCCGCCACGTCGTTGGGGGCGCATCGTCGGGTGAATGCAAAGACTCGGTTGTAGTAGGCATCAAAGAGCCTGAGTACAAAGTCAGAACGAGTCTCATCGGACACAATCTTCATGGGCTGCTCCTCGATAGCCCAACCGTCAATTTCCAAACGTCAGTCCGGTCGGCTGACGACGTTCGGGGGGCCAGCCACCCCTACGGGTTGCAAGTGACTGGTTCATCTATAAAATCACCAACAGCACTGAATCTCTATGGGGTAAATTCCCCAAACGAGCTTCCGGTGCATCTCGGAGTTGGAACGGCTCATAAAAAACGTCGTTTTTGGTCGTTTAGAACCCAATTTTGCCGTTTAGGAGAGAGCTTCGATCACGATGTGTTTCATGATATGGTGCATTCCCCACTGATTTGCCACCCCCTGGATGACCTCGTTGAACCAGATATCCGTTCTCATTGCCGATGATCATGACCTGGTGAAAAGATCACTGGTCTCGTTGCTTGAGTCAGACCCGGATGTTTCAACGGTCTGGGATGTTTCGACGGTTTCGGAGGCGATCGACGGGGTTCTGGCTCACCGGCCGAACGTGTTGATTCTTGACATTGAGTTTCCGCCCTCTGCCCACTCCGGGGTCCAGATGGATGTCTTTCATGCCGCGGACGAGATTCGTCGACTCAGCCCCGAGACTCTCATCGTGATCATCTCCGGAAAAGCGGATGACTATTACATCGAGTCCGCATTGCGGGTGGATGCCCGAGGCTACGTTTCGAAATCAGACGGCGCGATGCACGTCGTGAATGCAGTTCATTCCGTCATGAACGGAAAAGGCTATTTTTCACCGACGATTCTCAGCAGGCTGCAAGTGCTCAAGAGCGGCAACCACAAGGTGCGTTCGGAGCTGCTCACCCAGCGGGAGTGGGATACCCTCGCCTACCTCGCGGAAGGCAGTTCCAAGAAAGAGATCGCGCAGCTGCTCAATGTCTCGGTGAAGACGATCGAGAAGCACACTCAGTCGATCATGGACAAGGTTGATATCCATGACCGGGTGAAGCTCTCGAACTGGTTCAATAAAGAAAAAGACATCGGCAACTAGCAGGTGCCGGTGGGTCGAATTCTCGGTGGCAGGATTCCGGGTCGGGATCAGGCCGAGTTCGTCCGTTCTGGCGCGTACTGGAGATGAATCCGGACCTCAAGCCCACCTTCAGGCGCGTTCTCAAGCTGAATACGGCCGCCTGAGTCACATAAAATCCGATTGACGATCGCCAGGCCAAGTCCCGCGCCAGTGGCGCCTTTCCGGCTCGTATAGAAGGGGGCAAGGGCCAGTGGTTTGCGATCCTCAGGAATCCCAGGGCCATCGTCCTGGATCATCATGCGAATTCCAGCTGGTTGCAGGTCTGTCGCAGGCTCCTCTCCAAGCACGATGCGGATGTGCCCCGCTCGGTCTCCGATCGCATCTCGCGCGTTGAGCAAAAGATTCACGATGATCTCGTGAAACGCATTGCGTGAAAGTCGGGCCGTCACGTGGTCCTCAAGCTCGATTTCCACGGAGAGTTTCAAGGGTGGTGGCGCAACGCGGTGCATCAGATTCTCGAGTTCACGCAATTCCGGTCCGATCTGGATGTACGTCGTCTCTTCTGGACGTTGTTGGTGGAGCTTCTGAAGGGCGCCGAGAATGCCACAGGGTTTCTCCAGCGACTGCTGGATCTCATCAAGTGACTTCAGTATCGCTGGATCGGTCACGGTGCGCTTGAGCAGCTGCACCCTGCCGGAGACGGCGAAGACGATGTTGTTGAAGTCGTGTCCAACGCCCGCGGCAAGGTAGTTGACCACCTCTGCACGCTCGCGCCGTCTCTGGAACTCCTCGAATTCTCGAGTCACTTCCTCCTCGAAGAGTGAGGCTGGACCGCTCCCATCAATTTCAGAGTCGGAATCCTGGGGTTTTCCAGGGGGAAGGATTCTGGCCATGGTGTAGCCCACCGCAACCAGCACAATGGTGATCAGTGCCAGGGCGATACCGATGAGGAGCAGGATGCCAGGTTGGATTTCAAGCATGGTCTGAGCTCATGTCTTCTGCGGGGAGGTGGAATTCGCTTGAGTGAATGGTCATTCTGAACTGGTGTCCTAATCAGTCAGTTTCACCAGGGTGAACGCGTTTTCCGAGTCACCATTTGCCTGCGACTTGAATCCTGCGGGATCCAGTCCGATTCGCCGGCTCTTCTGAATCTCGCGAGTGACTCCGCGATCAAGCCGGTAGAAGATCTTGGCGAGCTGCGGCTCCTCGTGGTTGGTGAAGAAAAGGTGCCAGAAGCAGTTGGGGTTCTTGATCACGAATCGGGTGCCATCGGTCTCGCGCAGAAACCATTCCCATGGTGTGTCGTAGTGACGGCTGGTATGCACGATCGCGCTTCGGACTTTTTTGCTCTGCATGAACATGGTGGGGGTGTTGCAGATCGCACGTTCGAATTGTCGTGCTATCCGGCGCGGTTGCCGAGGTGCTGCCGCAAAGTGCGTGGCGTCATCGATGATGGCCAGGCCCTGGTTGGAATCCCCGCAGAAATCGCTCATGACCTGATACGCACTGAGCACGCTGGATGCCCACTCGAGGTGCATTCTCGAAGGAACCGGAACTTGCCAGCTCAGTTTGTCTTCGAAAATCTGCTGGGTGTTTTCCGCGATTGAGTTGAGGCACGAAGCGAGCTCCCTCTGTGACAATGTCGTGAGGTGTTGTCTGGCGCGGTGTCGGAGTCCGTAAATCGTGAGGGGCAAGCCGGTCTTTCGATATAAAATCGACGGAACCAAAACGGGCCGCAGTGGTTTGCGCTTCTTGAACCGAGTTATCAAACTTCTTTTTTTGGCCAAGGGAGTGAACCGGTTTGTTTCGCCCGGGGGCAGTTCGTTGGTGTCGAATTCGTCCAGTGGTACCCGCGTTACCCGATCATAAATGGTTTTTCCCCTTCAGGCATCATCGATCTCTTCCCCGAGTTGGTGAAGGTAGGTCCGATCCAGTTCGGCGATCATGCTTTCAAGGTTGGAGTATGGCCCCGGCCGATAGGCACTGGAGGCGATTCCCTTCTGGGATTCTTCACTGATCGACCAGTCCTGGCGGTTGGTCACGTCCCAGAATTCAATCGCATCCGACGGATCGAAATCCGGCTGCTCGGTCGCGTCCCGCCGAAAGAGCCACTCGCATTCGATTCGGCTGCGCGTGGGGCCCAGTCGATGAATTCGGTGCACCAGGGCGTAGTCGGGCATCAGGCTGAGAAACATGTTGGGAAAGATGACGTAGTAGTGAACGTCTCTCAACTCCGGCCCTTCAAGATCACCCAGCGGAAGCCCGCAGGTCTTCCCACTCATCGTCATGCTGAATGCGTTCTTGCTCAGGTGCATCGGGCCGCCCAGTACGTTGCCTTCAGTGAGGTCGTTGGAGGCATCCCGAAAAGGCGTGAGCCGGTTGAGTTGTGGATGCAGGGCGGGGCAGTGGTAGCACTCCGAGTAGTTCTGAATCACCAGCTTCCAGTTGACCTCGATCTCATAGACCGTGGAATGAACCGGAACCAGCTCCGGAAGTTCCCAGCGAGTGAACTTGCCGATCAGTGCGGCAAGTGCTTTGTCAAACGGCACCGGCTGTTCGTTGAAGTTCACGAAGACCTGGCCCTCCCACTCGGTGGTGTGAACGCTGATCAGGCCGAGATCGTCCTGTTTGAAGCAGTCAACCCCTTCCATGTGGGGTGCTCGTGCCAGCGATCCGTCCAGTCCGTATGCCCAGGCGTGGTAGGGGCAGACCGCGAACTTCTTGAAATGGCCCTCGGCTTCCGAACAGAGTCGGGTGCCGCGGTGTCGGCACATGTTGTGGAAGGCCTGGATCGATCCGTCTTCGCCTCTGATGACCAGGAGGCTGTCGCCTTCGAGTTCCACCCGAAGCCAGTCTCCGGTCTCTGGAATCCGTGCGGCGGTCGCAACGCACAGCCATTCGGATCTGAAAATCCGTTCGGATTCACGTGCGTGTACTTCGGGTGAGCCGTAGTACCGGCCCGGCAGGGTCCGAGCGTTATCACTGGATCTGTGGTCCATGCGTTGACTTCCCGGGCGCGGATGGTCGGTCCGTCCCTCTGTTTGCCCATTATACCCACGCCGGCACTCGTATTGGATTGAATAAAGGGCCTCAGTCCCTCTGCCAAAGACAAAGACCCTCTCGAGTGAGAGGGCCTTCAGCTGCCTGACGGGGGCAAATACACCCGGCCGGACTCGAACCGGCAACCCGCTGGTTAAGAGCCAGCTGCTCTACCAATTGAGCTACGGATGCGAGAACGAGGATAGCGTTTCCTGCGCTCCCGGCAACCCGT
>NHEC01000060.1 GCA_002171655.1 Planctomycetes bacterium TMED75 | reverse complement strand
CGGTGCCCGCAGCGACCAGCACGGCAATGTAGCCGTTGCAGGCGGTGGTGTTGCCCCCGAATCGGTTGGCCAGGAGTTCCTCGTCGGTGTCGATCGCCTTGCGGATCGTACGACAGCCCGTGCTCTGACCGCCTGCGAGGAAGCCACCGCCGGCCTGTGCGGGGGGGGCGTCTTCGTGGTCAAAGGCACAGTCGAACGGTTTCATCTCCAAGGCTTCCTGAGGAATCCGGTTGAAGTCGTAGACCAGCGTGTCTCGTTGGTCCTTGAAGTCTCCACTGGAGATCATGAACATTCGGTCGGGGGTCTGGATGTAGCCCATCGTGCCGAACTCGCCGTGGGCGATCAGCACCCGTGAGTTCGGTTCGCCGTCGATCGTTCCACCCAGGATGGTCACGTCGGGGGCGGGCAGCGGCGTCTCGATCGGGCTGCCGTCGCGTCCTTCCTTCATGACCGTGAACCGGGTCGTCTCGTCGAAGACGCGGACGTCCTTGAGACGCAGGTCGGCGGTCTCCTCGGCCCCCAGGGGGAAGCGTTCCACGAGGACCGGTCGTCCCGAGTTGCGAGTCCGGGTGGCAAGCGACTTGAGGCCCTGCACATCAAGCTCCACGCGCGCCGCTCCGTAGTCACTCCAGAGGTTCTCGGCGGACGAGGCCTTCAGTGGGCTCTGGAACCGTTCAAGCGTCGGCTGCACCAGCAGGTGGTGTCCGATGATGAGTCGGCCTTCGTTCTTCTTCAAATTCGCATCAGTGCTGTGAGGTCCGTGGTCGTGTGCGCCTGCCGTTGCAGCAAGCAGGGGAAATACGGCACAGGTCGTAATTCGAAGAAGGCCCATTGTCAGCTCCATCGTGTCTGTATCTTTGGTTTGAACCTGTAAAAACCGGTTCTGCGGTCGGGTGAGTGGTTCAGTTTGAAATCATCTGATTCCACAAGATGCTCATCAATGTTAGTTCGATTGATGTCTTCGGGGTCCAGTAAGCTCGGAAACTGCGTGATTGGCCCGAACCGAGTGTTCGGTCCGAACGCGTCCTGGAGACGCTTCAGGTGCTCCATCAATGGAGTTCATGTCCGGGGTCTGTACTTAAATTACCCCCAGTCTGGGTTGCCCCAAAGGGAATTCGCTCGTTGTTTGATTTTGGCAAACCTTCACTGCTGGTTACGCCAGCTGAGTGCCGGCAGTTGCACTGAATCCAGCCTTTTGACGGGTTATCGGGCAGTACCGGGTGGCGGTCAACGCCTCCCGGAGGCGTGGTATCGATGCGCCTGGGGGGGTCTCGTGGATCTTAAGTGGTGGGTGACCAGTGGGGTAGGTTGGCCTGCCCACTCCTGAACAACTCAGGAGCGGGACAGAGACTCTCGATTCGGTCGATCGGAACCGGATGTGCTCCTCCTGGAACATGTCGAGCCTGAACGATGCCGAATCGTGATTCCAACCCCCGATGCAGGAAGCCACCAGGGACTTCCAAAGGTCTTCAACCAGTACTTCATGACCGCGAAGTTGCCGCTGCCATGACACCACCAGTTCTTTTCTGCCATCCAGTTCGCCCTCATGCTCCTGATGAGCTCGGCCAGCAACAGAAAAAACTGTCGTGACTGTTCTCGAGGAGTGACCTCCCGCCGCCCGGTTCAACCGAGGACGATCTGAATGTCAGTCTGTTTCTTTCTCCAAAAAGACTCCTGAACGCGATGAATTCGCGCGATGCTGCCGGCCTCTTCTTCGACCAAAGACGCCGGATGATGAGTTCAACGACCTCGCCATGAACGGCGGGGTTCCCCCGTTGAAGGGCTCGTAAATTCGTGTCGTGGATTCGATGGGGTACTCCCGCTGAATTCTTTGATTTTCAGCCGAATCATGCGCGTCATTTCCTGGAAATTCCGCCGGGCCGAGGCCCATGAGAAGCGCACGCCGGTCAAACCGGGTTCGGCTGAAGTTTCGTCCCCCACGCGCCGGGAAAACTGCGGGGAGAGGAGAATGCAGTTTCCTTCGTGGGGACCATGAAAGACAGCGGGAGCAACCAGCACCGTCATGCTCGTGGGTGTGTGATTCAATGGTGGGATCACTCCCCCGCTCAGGGCGGGACAGTCTTTGAATCAGCGAGGGGAGGAGAAACACAAGCATGGGATGCACCACCGAAAAGCCACGTGGTCCGACGAAGTGCCGGACCTTGATCGAGGGGTTCGGGCCAAACCGAACATCAACGATCGTTGATTCAATATATGAAATGATCGCCCGAGTTCAAGGAACTTCTCGGAACTTTGACCGAGAACCTCTTGGAAAGTGCCTCAGGGTCGATTTCTGATCTTGGAAGTGCTCAATCGCCCAGAGCCAGCCGACAGAACACCTCGATTCCGGTCGACAGTGCCTCGTCATTGAAGTCGAAACGCGCGTTGTGGAGGCTGGGCATCGAGTCCGTTTCAGGCGGCAGCAGGCCCAGGAAGAAAAAGCAGGCTGGCACCACCTCGCCGTAGAAGGAGAAGTCCTCTCCGCCCATCACGGGGTGCGTGAGGGTGCGCACTTGGTCGGCCTCCAGACAGTCGAGCGCACGGGAGCGGAATCGCTCCACGGCCCCCGCGTCGTTGCGGGTCACGGGATAGCCCTTGATGAACTCGACCCTTGCCTGGCAGCCGTGGGCAGCGGCCATGCCGTCGGCCATCTGGGCAATGCGTTCTTCGAGCAGCACCCGTGTGGACGCCTCGAGGGAGCGGACCGTTCCGCCCAGTCGTACTTGTTCGGGAATGACGTTGAAGGCATCGCCCGCATCCATCTGGGTGATGCTGATCACCGAGGAATCAAGGGGGTCCGTGTTTCGCGACACCAGAGTTTGAAGCGATTGCACCAGCGCCGCAGCGCAGACCACGGGATCCGTGCAGGCATGGGGCATCGCCGCGTGTCCGCCGCGTCCACTGATCACGATCTCGACCTCATCCGCCGCGGCAAGCATCGGGCCCACTCGGGAACTCACGACCCCGACCGGACTTTCCACGTGGCCGTGCAGTCCGTAGATCGAGCGCACCTGGTTTCCAATTTTCGAACCGTCCAGAGCGCCTTCCTCGCACATCTTTCGGCCGCCCGCACCACCTTCTTCAGCAGGTTGAAAGACAAAGGTGACGTCCCGGGGCAAGGGGGTCTCCTGGGCGATTCTGGAGAGCACTCGCGCGGTTCCCAGCAGAATCGTGGTGTGCCCGTCGTGTCCACAGGCGTGCATTCTGCCTTCATTCTCAGAGGCGTAGGGCAAGCCGGTGGCCTCCTGGATCGGGAGGGCATCCATGTCCGCTCGCAAGGCGATCGCATCCTCGCCGGTCCCCGGCAGGTGTCCTAGAACACCGGTGCCCCCGGCAAGGGAGTCAACGTATTGGACCCCCGAAGCCGCCAGCCGCTGGGTCACGATGCCCGCGGTTCTGAATTCCTCGTACCCCAGTTCCGGGTGGCGATGCAGGTCGTGTCGCAGCTCCACCAGCCCGGGGAGTTCCTCGGCGATGAGTGTTCGGATTCGTTCGATCTGATGGGTGGTGTCGTTCATGTTCAAAGCGTAGCCTCTTCGGGCGCAGCTAGGAACGAAGTCTCGGTAAACCGACCCGTTCCCGGCCACGATTCACCTGGGAGATCGCGGGTGGTTCCTGACGGATCACTCGGGTCAGCTGGCTCATGGTGATCCGAAGGACTCCAGCGGCTCCCGCCACGTCGAACTTTCGGGCGTAGACCACGTCGAGGGCTTCGGCGAGCAAGGCCGGGTAGTCAGGGTGTTTGGGGTTGACCGGCAGCTTGCGACCCTGCCGACGGGCTTCCCAGAGTTCGCTGGGTTCATGGTTGTCGCGTCCGACCTGGGTTCGTACGTTGCGGGCGAGCTTCAAGCGCAACCGGAAGATCGCCCGGGATCGATTCACCTGGGCTTCCCGCCGCTCGGTGCCCCGTGCTTCGATGCCCGTGGGCAGGTGCACTACGCGAATTCCGGTCTGAACCTTGTTGCGATGCTGGCCGCCGGGACCGGAACTCCGGCCCGCACTGACCTCGCACTCCGACATGAACGCCCCCTCATCGAGGGTGGACGGGTGGGGCGCATCCAGGTAGATCGAATCCGGATCACGGTAGGGGGGACGATAGCCCATCGGTTCAACGCGTCCTTTTTGCGGTTGGCAGTGCGGTCGTGTGCAGGGGGTCTCGCTCGCCCCTGATCAGTCGTTCGTGTGCGGTCACGCCGAGCATCGCCGCATTGTCCATGCAGTAGTCCATGGCTGGCAGACGCAGTTGCACCCCCAGGGTCCGGGTGAGTTCTTCGAGTTCGCGTCGCAGCAGTCGATTGGCCAGGACCCCTCCTCCGGTCAAGAGCGTACGCGCTCCGGTGAGCTCCAGCGCGCGGTGGGTCTTGCGGATCAGTGCTTTGACCACCGCGTGGCGGAAGCTCGTGGCAAGGACTGCGACCTGTCTGGCGTCGAGGTCTTCTGCGTTGCGATCAAAGACCGTACGCCCTGCCTCCCGGCGTGGTGTGCCTCGAATCGCATAGAGCATCGCGGTCTTCACTCCGCTGAAGGAGAAGTCCAGTGAGTCGCGTTTCATGAGCGAAACCGGCAGCTCGATTTCAGGGGCTTCCCCCGATTGCTCTGCGAGGCGGTCCAGACGCGGCCCTCCAGGGTAAGGCAGCTTGAGCATCGCCCCGGCCTTGTCGAACGCTTCGCCCGCGGCGTCGTCGATCGTTGCTCCGAGCAGTCGGCTTTCCAGGGGGTCTGACAGTTCATACAGGCTGGTGTGTCCACCACTGGCCACCAGTCCCACAGCAGGCCATGGGGGTTCGGGATGGTCGAGCAGGCCGGCCAGCAGGTGGGATTCCACGTGGTCGACGCCCAGGAACGGCAGGCCTCGACTCCAGGCCAGCGCCTTGGCCAGGCTGACCCCGACCAACAGGGAACCGATGAGGCCCGGCCGAATGCCCGCCGCCACCGCATCCAGCCGGTCCAGCCCGATTCCCGCATCGGTCAGTGCACGATTGACCACCGGGCTGATTCGTTCCAAGTGAGCGCGGGAAGCGATCTCCGGCACCACGCCACCGTAGGTCTCGTGCAGCTCGTGCTGGGAGGCGATGACGTTGGCGGCGACGCGTCGTCCGTCCAGAACCACCGCCGCGGCGGTTTCGTCGCAGGAGGATTCGATGGCAAGGATGCAGGTTTCGTGGTCTCGGCTGCTCATGCGTGTTCCAGATACAGGGTAACGCCCCGGCAGTCGCTAGACTTGTCATGCTCCCCCCTGACCCAATGAAAGGACCTTCCGTGGAAGAAGGACTCCGCCAATCCCTGGAAGTCGCCGAGGAACGGGCGATCCTCGTCACGGTGCTGCTCGGCGGCGCCGGAGACGACGTGTCCGATCCTCTGGCGGAGCTGCGGGCGCTGAGTTCGACCGCGGGGGCGACGGTGGTCGGGGAACTGCTTCAGCGACGCGCCAAGCCACGCGGGGCCACCTACCTGGGCAAGGGCAAGCTCGAGGAACTGGTCCGGATGGTGGAGATGGTGAAGGCCAGTGTGGTCATCTTCGACAACGAACTCTCTCCGATGCAGATTCGCACGATCGAGGAGGCGGTCTCCTGCAAGGTCCTTGATCGCAGTGAACTCATCCTCGACATCTTCGCCTCCCGTGCCCAGACCCGAGAGGCTCGGCTTCAGGTCGAGATCGCGCAGCTGCAGTACACCGCCCCGCGACTGCGGGCGATGTGGACGCACCTCGGACAGGTGACGGGGGGAGCTCCGATCGGGGTGGGAACCCGCGGACCGGGTGAACAGCAGCTGGAGATCGACCGGCGACTCGTGCACAAGCGGATTTCTCTTTTGCGCGAACGCCTCGCCGAGGTTCAGTCACGCAAGAGCCGTGAGGTGGAGGCGCGTACCCACGAGCACTTCACGGTCGGGCTGGTGGGCTACACCAACGCGGGAAAATCCACGCTTTTCAATGTCGTGACCAGTGGGGGGGCTTTGGAGGCCGACCAGCTCTTCGCGACCCTCAACACCCGAGTGGAGGCCTGGCCACTGGGCGGAGGCGCGCAGGCGTTGCTGTCCGACACCGTCGGCTTCATCAACAACCTGCCCCACCATCTGGTCGCCTCCTTCCGCTCGACGCTCGAGGAAACGGTTCGTGCGCACGCCTTGGTGATCGTGCTGGACGTGGCGGATGTCCACGCGCCGATGCAGTACCAAACCGTTCTGGAGGTGCTTGAGGACATCGGCGCCCGGGATCAACCGAGGGTGGTGGTGCTCAACAAGATCGACACCCTCGTCGACCGACGACAACGAGGCTTGCTTGCCGAGAATCCGGTGCCCTTCTGGCTGGAGCGGGAACCGGAGGCCATTGCGGTGAGTGCTCGCACCGGCGAGGGAGTGGAAGCGCTTCGGGACCGAGTGCGTGGTCTTCTTCGGGGGCCGTTGCGAGAAGTTCAGATGGAAGTCCCGATGTCCGATTCCAGACTCACTGATTACCTCGAGAAGCGGACCGAGGTGCTTGACCGGGCCTGGACCGAGTCGACGTGTGTCTACCGAGTCACGATCGGTCGCCGTCAGGTCGAACAGTTGCTGGCGCGGGGGTGTCGGTTCTCCCTCAACGACCAACCGGCCGCGGAGGCCATCGAGCAGCTCTGGCCCACACCGGTCCGCGCCGAATCACCCGCGATTCCACCCCATCGGCGCACCTGGCCTGATGAACACGTCGAGTGAATGCACGGCACGTGGTGCGATTCAGCCGAAGCCATGGATGCCGAGTGCACTCTCGATGAGTGCTCGCACGGCTTCTCCGGGTGCCTCAGGGTTTCGGTACCACAATCGAGTTGCCGGGGACTCGGTCTCCAGCTGCATCCAGCAGACCGCCCGACTGCGTTCGTAGTGCGCCCCGCTCCAGAAGCCATCCTCGGCCCGGCCGTGCGCGACCGAGCGATTGCCCCGGGGCATTCGGTCCCATCGTTCGACGTGGGTCCCCAGCAGGGCGAGGTCCACCAGCCGGTCGTGCATCCCATCTTCGGTGAGGACCAGGATCACGTTCTCGCCGCCCGGCATGAACTGGTTGTAGGCTCGTTCGAGCACTCGACCCACTCGTTCAATCGCCTTGGTTCGGTAGCTCAGTACGCTCACCACCGCCTTCTCGCCTTCGACGGTCGCGGCAATGCGTGCGTTGCCCGCAACTCGTCCGTTGTGGTCGCGATGAAGGTATTCCTCACCGATCGTGGCTTCACGAACGAAGCCACGGATCGCCATTGCCAGGTCAGTGAGTTGTGCATCATCGAGGTCACTGCGCCAGGCGACTTCCACCAGGTAGGGCCGTGGGATCTGTTCGATGACTCGAAGGAACGAAGGCAGTGGGGGGTGGGGGACGTGGAGGATCCGCGGGCATTTCACGTGCAGGTAGAACCGCTGATCGCCCATCTGGACCTCGAAATCACAGGTCCGTCCATTGGGCGTCGGCAGTTCGTGGGCGATGTCGCAGCCGGTGCGCAGCAGACGTCTGGCGACCCGGGCCTCGGCCAGCGCGCCGTTGAGTGGTTTGGAGGCATCGATGGTGCGTTGCAGCCGGGTTCGAACGGTCTGTCCCGCTCGGCCACCGCCGCCGGGGAGACCACGCCATGCGGCCAGTTCCGCCCGAACGTGTTGCTGGAGTCTTCGGTCGCCTGGTTGTCCTGAAGGATCGGTCAGCGGGTCTCCTTGCCGCCGCAGTGGCTGCTTCCCCTTGAACAGTATCGCATCGACTGACAAGCTTCCAACCGGAATTTCCTTTCTCGGACGGTTTCCTGAATCCCAACGTCCAGAAAGAAGACCATCTGAGCGATTTCAGGGGTATCCGTTGGGTTTTTTCCGCTGGTTTCGCCGGAAGCCGACGCTCCTCGCTCCATTCCCAATCCGGGTTGTCCGATGGACTCAGTGGTGTGGCGGCATGCGGTCGCTGCTCCGGGGGATTCAGGGAAGGAAGACACTCATGCGTATCGGACAAATGCTCGTCACCGCGGGACTCCTCGACGCCGATCAGGTGGAGGCGATTCTTCGCAAGCAGCAAAGCCACCCGGAGCCCTTCGGACTCCTGGCCCAGCGGCTCTATGGAATCGATCCCGCGACGATCGAGACCATCTGGGCGGAGTCGATGATTCGGATCTCGGAGATCGTTCGTCCGGATGTCTCGGGCATCGACCCGGACCTCCTGGACCTCATCACTCGACGGCAGGCCTGGCAGTTTCGGTTCCTGCCGATCTCGATCGATCCCTGCGGGACCCTTCAGGCCGCGACCACTCGCGAGCATCTTTCTCGTGCGGTTCGTTTCGCGACTCGGGTGCTCGATCGACCGTGTTCCTTCGTGCTCACCGACTCGGAGTTCCTCGCCGAGCAGCTTGACGTGCACTACGCGCTTCCCGGGCTCGATGAGCGTGCGATCGAGGAAAACCAGCTTCAGGAAGCGATTCGCTTCAGTGAGGACGTGGCCTGAACAGTGAGTCAGGCCCCCGTCGCTTCCGAGGTGCCGGGATCTTCATTCCAGGGTCTTCCGCATTCACTGCAGATCGTGGAGGAGTCCGTCGATCGTTGGTAGCCACAGTGCACGCAGCGATTGCCATCATGGAACCGTGAATTGTTCGCGAGCAACAGCGCGTAGGTGGCCATGATGATTCCGTAGATCACCGGGAATCCAATCAGTATGAATGGCAGGAAGCACATGATGATGGTGATGATCGAAATGCCAACAACGCTGATTCCAAGCACGATCAGCGAGCCCAGGGTCGACCAGCCGCGCGTCGCTTCCCAGCTGATCTTGAAGCACTCCAACAGCGGTGGTCGGTGGGTCATTGGGTCGAGCACGATGAAGTTCGTGAAGCCCAGGCGCAGGTAGAAATACCACACAAACAGAACCGAGAACCCGAGCCCGATGAACAGCAGTACTTCGGCCCCGGGGGTCATCGCATTGTTCATTCCGTTGATCAGGAGCAACGGTAGGCCGACGATCATGCCCATCGCGATCAGGAACAGGATGCCCAGGCCCAGCCAGCAGAGCTGGATGAGCACCACCCTGATGTAGTTGCCTCCACGAAAGGCACACCAGGAGTCACTCCACTGCATCGACTCCCCTCGGAGCAGTCGAATGATCACGATTGCCACCCCCAGCAGATAGGGGGTGATGACCAGGAATTCAACGATGTTTCCGCCGATCTCCCATGGATTCGTCCAGCCCATGGTCCCGACGAAGCCAGCACCACCCCACACCGGAGGGCCCCCGACCGGAGGCACTTGTTGGGCGGCAGTGAGCCCCGTCAATACGGACGCCACGCCGGTGAAGACGTTCACCGCCACCACCATTCCAATCCACATGAGCACCATGCACAGAATCAGTGCATAGTTCTGGATGACGCAGTTCCATCCCAGTTCAAAGGCATTTCCGATCGAGAATTCCCGGCCTGCAATCGGCGAGGGTTTGGCATCGACCAGTTCCTGCGCCGCTGCGACATCCGTGGGTGGGGCCTCCACGGTCGATGTATCCGGTTGAAGCGCGCGCACCGAGCGAAGGGATTGCCAGGTCTCCGTTCCCTCGAGGCACAGCTGAGTGGTTGAGGGGATCGCACCTTCCTCAATCATGGCTTGCAGAGTCGGTACATCGAAGGGGCCTTCGACTTCTCCTGGGCTTCTGGAAATCCAGTACCTCATGACGTACTCCTCCTGCTCTTCGGACGTGCAGCGGACGGTGGCCGCGCAGCCCTTGATTGTGCAACCTGTGCTCTCGGTTCTATTGGGAACCGATGATACGTTCTTTCAGATTGATCAGGTCATTTTTCGCACGGTTGCAAGCCCCACGCAGTGTGGTGCCTTTCTGCGGCGATTGTTCCATCGGCTCCTCACCACGTTATTTCTGAATACCAGATTACTTGCGTCGAGTGCCCCCTTGATGTTCAAGCCAGCACTCGATGTTCCGAAAGGAGTACGTGCACCATGCCTGGTCACATTCAACCGCCCATTTCCGGATCCCGGCCGATCGATCTCGGATCGAATCAAGCAGCCGCGTCTCACCTCGCTCCCGCTGCTTCTGGGTCGAGCATCAAGGACTCCCGGGACCCGAATTCCGATCGGGTCCGATCCCGGCATTCCCGTCGAGGAGCAAGCCGGATCTCACTTCTGCTGATTCAGCTTGTTCTGTTGGCGGGAGGACTCTGGTCGTTCGGGTGCGACAATTGCGAGGAACGTTTCTGCAAAGGCGTTCAAGTGGTGACGGCGAACATGATGAATCTGGCCAGTGATTGCTGCGATAATCCCGGTTCGCCCGACTGTGAAGGGCTTGATGAACGCTTCAGCGAGCTCTTGGAATCCTTGCACGATGCCTACGAGGCCTGCCTGGATGGGAACACCCAGCGTATGCGCGAGCTTCTGGAATTCATCATCAGGGTCCTGCCTCGTGTGCTTCTGATTCCCATCTGTGGGGAAGAGGTCGATCTCGGGGATTGGTTCGCGGAGGCCTGCCATCCCTACGTCAACAGTTCCACGGTCTTTCTTGCCTCTGATCGGATCACCGCGCACGTGGGTTTGAAGCCGGCGACCGGGAGTGTTGTCTTCTCGACCAGGGGGGGGCTTGCTCAGCATCCATCGGCGAACGAGGGTGTTGGTGGTGGCGCCGATTTCGGACAAACGCACTATCGTTTCACCAAGGAGTCCTCAATCGAGGTGGATGCCTGGTGGGGCAGTCAGCAGTTTGCGGTCGAGGGCTCCCTCGCCCTTGCCCCGGCCATGATCGATCCCGCGGGTACCCGAACGCATCAGGTTTCGGATCTGGTGCTGGAGCTCTTTGATGAGTCGGGCCGGTACGCCGGGCGGGTGGCCTTCAACGGTCCCTCGGCCCCGGGATTTGTCCGCTGTACTCCCGGTGGTCAGGGAATGCTTGGTGCTTCGGTTCGGATCGAAGCTCTGCTTGGTGGTGTCTTTTCACCGCAGCTCGCAAACCATTCCGGGACGGTCTGGATGGAATTGCCGATCACGTTGTCTGCTCGTTCCGGCGTGCTCGGAAGCGCTTCGGAAGTGTCGGCGCAGAGAGTCTTTCCGGTCGATCCTGAGTTCGCCGATCGGATGGAGGCACTGCCTTGGCTTGAATGGCCGTTTGATGGAGCGCTTCAGGACGGGGGCTCGGATGTGGAGCTCTGCGAGCGCGTCCTTGGTCTCACCAATCGCGAGTGGAGATGGCTGGCGCTGATGAAGCAGTGTTTTCCCCAGTGCTTCCCCGGTGGATGACTTCGGCGAGGCCCCTTCATTCGGGCGACGGGCCCCGCCATTGATGGTGGGG
>NHEC01000059.1 GCA_002171655.1 Planctomycetes bacterium TMED75 | reverse complement strand
GGCCGGTTCCTTGGAACCGGCCGGTTTTCTCATGGGCACTTCGGGTTCCTTGCCCGCCGGGCTCGATTGTGTTCAGCCGTTCCATGCAACTCGTTAAGAGTTCGTAAACAGGTTCTAAATGAAATGCAAGAAATGCGTTCGGTCTTTACCGTTCGCGTTCAGACGTGGAATGACGGCATTCCACGCTCTGCTTTTCCAACCACCCATCCTCTTCACAAGGAAGTGAACCAACCAATGATTCTGAATCAAGCAGCCCGACGTTCCTGCGCCCTGGCAGCCCTCCTGGGGTGTGCGGCAGGTCTTCAGGGCCAGGTGACCGAAGCCACACCACCTGGCCCCGCCTCTTCAGCGGACTCTCTCGAGGCACTTCGTGCAGACTTTGAAGCACTCCGCCAGCACAACGAATCCCTTGAAGAACGCAATGAGGTGCTCAGCTCAAGTCTTCAGGCCCAGAACCGAGACTGGCTGACCACCGAGCGAGCGAGTGAGATCCGTGGCATCGTCCAGGACGTCCTG
This sequence comes from Planctomycetes bacterium TMED75, assembly GCA_002171655.1. GTDB lineage: Bacteria > Planctomycetota > Phycisphaerae > Phycisphaerales > SM1A02 > UBA8087. The sequence goes on along the minus strand of NHEC01000059.1, from coordinate 34,832 downwards.
GCCGACAGCCAGAGCCGTACCAGTCTTCAGGACAGCGGCATGATGGCCGGGTACCAGTCCGGCAAGGGGTTCTTCCTCAGCAACTCCGACGGCTCCTTCTCCCTGAAGGTCACCGGCCAGCTTCAGACTCGCTGGGTGCTCAACTACACCAAGGTGAACTTCGACAACCGCAACACTGGTCTCGAGAACAGTCCCAAAACGACCTGGGGGTTCCAGATCCGTCGCGCGAAGGTCCGCTTCCAGGGCAACGTGATCGACCCCAGCTGGAAATACCAGATCAACGGTGAATTCAACCCCCTGTCCGGTCGCTATGACTTTGCGGAGGCCCTGATCCAGAAGGTCTTCGACAACGGGATGGTTCTGACCATGGGCCAGTTCAAGACCCCGTGGCTTCGTGAGGAGCTGGTCAGCAGTTCCCGTCAGCTGGCAGTGGAACGTTCCGTGGTCAACGAACTCTTCACCCAGGACCGCGCGATCGGGCTCCAGCTCAGCTACCGCGCCGACGACTGGTCGATCGCCGCGTCCTACAACAACGGGCAGCGAACGCTGATTCCCGACCAGACCCGCTACACCAACTTCAGCACCAGCCCGACCAAGTGGGCGTTCTCCAGCCGCTTCCAGTGGAAACTTGCCGGTGACTGGAGTGACTTCAAGGGATTCACCGGATCGATGGGCCAGGAAGAAGCCGTGATGCTCGGGGTCGCCGTGATGGGTCAGCAGTACAACGCAACCAGTGGTGCGGACAACCTCTTCGGCTACGAGCTTGAGGATCTGACGGGATTCGCGGCCGATCTCACATTCGCTAACTCCACGGTGTGGGGGGTGACGGCAGACATCTCCGCCAAATACGAGAACCTCACACTCTTTGCTGCCGGAATCATCCAACGCTACAACGTCAAGGGAACAGACAACAGCGGAACTCCCTTCGAACTGACACCCTACACCCCGTGGGGACTCGTCGTTCAAGGTGGGTATTCACTGAATGAGAAGTGGGAACTCTTCACCCGCTACGAATACGGAAATGCCGCTGTCGATCAGGTTGCAACAAAACGTGGTCCACAGACCACCGACCCGCTCTATACCGAGGGCGGCAACGTCTCGATCCTGACCGTGGGTGCCAACTGGTTCCTCAACAGCAAGGTGAAGTTCACCACCGACTGGGGCATCAACTTCGCCGACAATCTAAGCACCTTCAAGGATGCCGGGGATGGCTGGCGTTCCTCTGGATCCCCGGACCAGTGGGTCCTTCGTGCTCAGCTGCAGCTTCTCTTCTGATCCTTCCGGGTTCCTCGCCGACTCGGAACGTCATCATTCGCGTGCGCTCCAGCACCTCCGCCACCCGGTGAATCAACCGGGTGGCTTTCTTTCGGGCTGAACCCCCGATCAAGCCGATGCTGGAAGTGGTTCTCTTCGCATTCTGCGTCGCTGGAGAGTCGGTTCAGCGGAGGTCACCGTCCACATGCCACGCTTCCATCACCTTCGGATCTTGCTTGCAAGCCTCTTCGTTCTGGGTGGAGTCCCTTCCGTGGTGGCGGCAACTTCCCGTGATCAAGCCATGGACACCTCACTCAATGACGAGCTGGAGGCGATCGCTCTGGAGATTGCGGAACTGCGGGACCGAAACGACTCCTTGCATCAGCGGCTTGACGATTCCGTCGAGCAACCCTGGCTTGACGCCTCGCGATCGGAGGCGATCCGAAGTCTGGTTCAGGATGTGCTTGCCGACAGCTCCCTTCGCACCAACCTGCAGGACACCGGCCTGAACGTCGGGTATACCCTGGCGAACGGATTTCACATCACGACCGAGGACAACTCGTTTCACCTGAGGATCATGGGTGAGTCGCAGGTCCGCTGGGTCTTCAATCGAAGTCGAAGCGGCCAACAGTACTCCAATGCGGACATCGTCCCCGACCGCAGTCAGAACCGACAAACCGTGTCCGGTCCTGAAACCGGCTGGGGATTCCAGATCAGAAACCTGAAGGTCAAGCTTCTCGGTCACGTCGTCGACCCGAGTTGGGAATTCAAGATCGAACTGGCTTTTCGGCAAGACAACGCCGAAGCGATCTTTCAGGATGCCTACATCAACAAGGATCTTGGAGACGGCTTTTCCTTCCGCGTGGGTCAGTTCAAGGCTCCGTGGCTTCGTGAACAACTGGTTTCCTCGGTGTTCCAACTGGCCGCCGACCGTTCGATCATTGATGGCTACTTCAACGCGGGGCGTTCGGTCGGGTTCCAGGGTCAGTACCGAAACGAGTCCCTTTCTCTGCGGGCGTTCTACGGGAATGGTTTCAAGTCGGCGATGAACACGAACAGTTCATTCACGAACTTCGCGAACGCACCGACCAACTGGGCCTTTGCCGGACGTCTCGACTGGAAGCTCTTCGGGAACTGGACGGAAATGGAGGATTTCAACGCCCGTTCCGATCAGGAACCCGGTGTCATGCTTGGTGTCGCCGCCATGGGTCAGAAGTTCAACAGCAACGCGGCATTCAATGATCCATTCAATGTGGACATTGCTTCCGATCAAGGTCCGCTGTCCGCGCTCTTCCTGCGAGTTCCTGAATCGATTGATGGCACGGAAATGTATGGAATCACCGCGGACTTCACCGCGAAGTTTGCCAACTGGTCGTTCTATGCGGCCGCGGTATGGCAACGGTTCGATCTCACCAGTTCCGCCGAGATTGACTTACCCGGTGTGACTGGATCGCTCGACCTTGGATTTGGCTCAGTGAATTCCTGGGGTGCGATGGTGCAGTCAGGGTACCTGTTGACCGATCAGGTCGAATTATTCGCACGCTATGCCTACCTGGCCCCCGACCTGAACGACACCCCGATCGACTTTTCCGGCACGGTGTCCGGCACGCCGGTGTTTGCGCAGGGCAGCCTGGCCCTCGGCAGCACCACGTCCAGTGTCCTCACGCTCGGTACCAACTACTTCATCACCCAGAACCTGAAATTCACCTTTGACTGGGGGATCAACTTTGACCCTGGTTTCATTGGCCTCAGTGAGAAGAATCTGGTGAAACGTGGGTGGGTGCCCACCAACACCTCCAGCGAGTGGAACCTGCGCTTCCAGACCCAGTTGCTCTTTTGAGACGCGGCATTCGCGGTCAGAGTTATCCACATCTCCTTGCTGTCGAAGTGATTACAGCCCTTCGTCCCTCAGACTGAAGGCGCGGCGGCGGTGTCTCTGATCAGTGCCCGGGAGCCAGGTGACCTATTTGACCCTTTGGAATCTGATTTGTGGGGTCTTATGGGGCTTCAGTCCGATAGCACTCTCAGGCGTACTTCGACATCGGTGTTCGAAGTGTCCGCGGGGCTGGTCCGGATTCCACCGACCACTCCCGATGTCCAGAGGTTCTCCAGATCAAGGTGCGAACGGGATGCTGCCAACAGTGACCACATCAGACAACAGGTCGAACATTCGATTCTTCACTCGAGCCGCCAGTGCGTGCACGCTTCTGGCCGCGCCCCTGGTCCTCAGCACCGCCCTCCACGCCCAGCAGGCGGGGGAATCCGCCACGGGTTCGCTGGCTGAGCGTCTGGACAGCCTGGAGCGGGACAACGCCCACCTCAAGGCCGAGGTCGATGCCCTCCGGGAAGAGACCAATCAGGAATGGCTCACGCAGGAGCGCGTGACCGACATCCGCGGAATCGTGACCGACGTCCTGGCGGATTCCTCCTCTCGGATGAGTCTTCAGGATTCCGGCGCCACCGCCGGCTGGAACTCCCAACTGGGGTTCTTTCTGAGAAGCGCCGACAACCGATTTCTTCTGCGGGTGAGTGGCCTGGTCCAGGCTCGCTACATGTTCTCGACCACCGGCGAGGCGGGTGCTCGAAACGAGACCCAGCTTGCCAACAATGGAGTCATCACCGGCGGGGCTCAGGACCTTCCAAACGCCCAGTACGGGTTCGACATGCCCCACACGCGGTTGGTCTTCCAGGGCCACGTGTTCGAGCCCGGAATCCGCTATTACCTCAGAACGCAGTTTTCTCCAATCCAGGCGTTTTCGCCGGACACCAACTGGGTGAACCCCGTCAACACCGGATCGCTCGATGTGCTGGATGCCTACGTCACCTTCGACCTCACCAACCAGTGGAGCGTTCGAGTCGGTCAGTTCAAGTTGCCGTTCTCGCGCGAGCGACTGGTCTCCGTCCAGAACCGTCTGGCTGCTACCAACTCCTTCGTCGACGACATCATGGGTTTGAACCGTTCACAAGGTGTCGAACTTTCGACCCGGGGTGATGACCTCGCCTGGGCGGTCGCGATCTCCGATGGTGGTACCGACAACCTGCTGGCAGGCATTTCCAACAACACCGGCTACTTTCCCGTCGGCACGGCGCCAGTGAACACTCCGTTCTGGGATCAGCAAGCCGACTTCGCGATCACTTCCCGCATCGAATTCAAGGTCGCCGGTACCTGGGATGAATACGGGGAGATGACCAGCCCGCCGGGTGAAGCCGAAGGCATTCTGGTCGGTCTTGCCGGCCACTACCAGATCGGCAGCCGACCGACGACGGATGGGTACACCCCATTTACTGGAATTTCCAACACAACCCTCTTCACCAGCTCGGGCAACAACCAATGGATGAACGTCACTGCGGACGTGACCTGGAACCTCGGTGGGGCGACCCTGTTTGGTGCGGTCTATTACTCCAACTCGGAAACCAAGTGGAGTGTCGAAAACACCGCAACCCAACTCGCCACGGTCTCCGGCAGCATGAACCTGCTGGGAATTCTGCTTCAGGGTTCCTTCTACCTCTCCGAGAAGTGGGAGGTCTACGGTCGATACCAGTACCTCGACCCTCTGACCAAGCCGGCGCTGCAGCCTTTGAGCACTACGGCGGTGTTTCCCGAACTCGCCTCCCTGAATGCGCTTTCAGTGGGAGCGAACTGGTACCTCGACGGTCAGGACCTCAAGTGGTCCTTCGAATTGGGCTACGCGTTCAATACCGTCGGCGCCGCAGTCGCCACCCCGGAAACCGGGTTCCGGCCGACTGTCTCCGCGTATGAGTTCGTCCTGATGACCCAGCTTCAGCTTCAATTCTGATCCGGGTCCCACTCGGGCAAACTTGATGGGCTCGCGGTACCATCTGGCTGTTCAGTGCCGTCGCGAGCCCATCTTCAGCCCTCCCGAGTTCCTGCCAAGACGTGTCCAGCAGCACCATTCAATCCACGGACTCTCAATCGGCGGCCCAGGTCAGTCGCTTCGAGGTTCATGCAGCATCAGGTCATGCCGACCCGGTGGGGGCTTCGCTCGCTCGGACGCTCTCGCAACTCGATCCGGAGCACGCGCCCAGCCGAGTGGATCATGCTTCGGTCTACCTGATCGAAGGACCTCTTTCGGCAAACCAGCTTGATCTCATCGGTCGAGAACTGCTCTGTGATCCGGTGACCGAGCAGGTGGAACAGGGGGCCTCGCCGGTCGCGTCCGGAACCGCCATCATCGAGGTTCATCCCCTTCCCGGAGTCACCGATCCGGCCGCTGAAAGCGTCCAACTGGCGGTGAAGGCGATGCTGGACGTCGACGTCCGCGTGCGCACCGGTCATCGTTTCGACCTGCATGGCATCGATTCGGCGACCGCCCGCACGTTGATCGAAGCCACCTACGCCAATCCCGTGGTGCATGACGTCCACGAATCAGCGTATGTCCCCAAGGCCTTCGCCACTGCAACCGCTCGAGACTTCGATATTCGAGAAATTCCATTGCGGACGCTCGATGATGCGGCCCTTGAGAAGCTTTCCCGCGAAGCGCATCTCTTTCTGGATCTCACTGAGATGAAGGCGATCCAGTCCTACTACGACCGGGCCGGTCGCGAACCTCGTGAAATCGAATTGGAGACCCTCGCTCAGACCTGGTCGGAACACTGCGTGCACAAGACACTCAAGGCGACGATCAACTACCGCGAAGTCACCACTGCCAGTGGAATCTCGATCACCGACACCGCCGCCAACCGACCGCACCACATCGTGGTGGGTGCCAGTGAGGTTCGCATCGAGAATCTGCTCAAGGCGACGGTGGCGGCCGCGACCCACGAACTCATCGCTGATGGCATCGACTGGTGTCTCTCGGTGTTCGTCGACAATGCGGGGATCATCGCCTTCGACAATGATCATGCGGTCTGCTTCAAGGTCGAGACCCACAACCACCCCTCGGCCCTCGAGCCCTATGGTGGTGCGGCGACCGGAATCGGTGGGTGTATTCGCGACATCATGGGAACCGGTCTGGCCGCTCGACCGATCGCCTCCACCGACGTCTTCTGCGTCGCGCCTCCCGACATCGCCGATATTCCGGCCGGATGCCTCCATCCGACTCGGGTCCTCCGGCAGGTGGTTGCGGGGGTTCGTGATTACGGCAATCGCATGGGCATCCCCACCGTCAACGGAGCGGTCTGGTTTGACGACAAGTACGTCGCCAACCCCCTGGTGTACTGTGGGTGCGTTGGCGTCATGCCCCGTACCGCGGTCGAGGGCGACCCTCGCGCTGGCGATCGAATCATCGCCGTGGGGGGGCGGACCGGGCGCGATGGGATTCATGGAGCGACCTTCTCTTCGGCGGAATTGACCGATTCGCACGCTGATGAGTTCAGTCATGCGGTTCAGATCGGAAACCCCATCGTCGAGAAGACCGCGCTGGATGCGATCCTGGCGATGCGAGATGATCGCGAGGGCTGCCTGTTCAGCTCGATCACCGATTGTGGTGCCGGCGGGTTCTCGAGTGCCGTGGGCGAGATGGGTGAACAACTCGGGGCCCGGGTCACCCTCGAGACCGCCCCGCTCAAATACGACGGTCTGTCTCCGACCGAAACCTGGATCTCCGAGGCACAGGAGCGCATGGTGCTCGCCGTTCCTCAGCACAACCTCGATCGGGTGGCGGAGATCTGTGAGGAGTATCAGGTCGAGTTTTCTGACATCGGAGAATTCGGCACCGAGGATCGCGAACTGATCCTGATGTTCAAGGATCAGGAGCTCGGTCGTCTCCCGATGGAATTCCTCCACGACGGCGTTCCGATGCCGACCCGAGAGGCGATCTGGGATCCGGAGTGGGCGAGAGAGACGTACCATCACATCGACGTCAGCAAGGCCTCGCTTTCCAGTGAGATCGGCGCGGGCGGATCGGTGCTCGACGAGACTGCGCTGCTGCTCTCCCACCCGAACATCGCCAGCAAGTCCTGGATCATTCGGCAGTACGACCATGAAGTTCAGGGTGGCTCGGTCGTGAAACCTCTCGTTGGCAGTGGTGAAGGTGGCCCTTCCGATGCCGCGGTGGTCCGCCCGCTTCCAAACTCCTCGACCGGCCTGGCGATCGCCAACGGTCTCTGCACCGGTCTGGCCACGGATCCCTATCTGATGGGGCTGGCGGCGATCGATGAGTGTGTTCGTAATCTGGTTTGCGTAGGAGCGGACCCTGATCGAATCGCCATCCTCGACAACTTCTGTTGGCCCGGCTGCGATGACCCACATTGGCTCGGCAGCCTGGTACGTGCCGCGGAAGCCTGCTACGACGGTGCGAAAGCCTATCGAACGCCGTTCATCTCCGGAAAGGATTCCCTCAACAATCAGTTCACCACCGAAGAGGGAAAGCGCATCCGCATTCCACCCACCCTGCTGATCTCCGGCATGGGCATCGTGGAGGATTCCGAACGCGTCGTGACCATGGACCTCAAGGCCAAGGGCAACCTCCTGCTGCTGGTGGGATTCACGCGACACTTCCTCGGTGGTTCCCACTACGCCGCCCTCGCGGGTCTGGTCCAGGGTGAACTTCCCGTAGTGGACCTTCAAGAGGGGCCTCGCAACGCACGGGCGGTGGCCTCGGTCATTCGTGAGGGACTGGTTCATTCGGCACACGACGTGAGCGAAGGCGGATTGCTGGTAGCGATTGCGGAGATGGCATTCGCCGGAGACCTCGGAGTCCAGGTCGATCTCAACCAGATTCCGGTTGATGACGACGTGGACCAGGTGGAACGCGCCTTTGCGGAAACGCCCTCAAGGTATCTCCTTGAAGTCACGCCTAAGGAGCTTTCGAAGGTTCAAAAGATCCTCGGTGACACGCCTTCTGGAGTGGTTGGCAAGATCAAGGATTCAGGCAAGCTCGAGCTGGTCAACACCATCGATCCGTGTTCCTGCTCACTTGGTGTCCTGCGAGACGCCTGGGCCAATGGATGCAATGCGGCATTCGGGGAGGACGGATGAGCGTTCGTGCACTGGTGGTCACCGCCCCCGGCATCAACTGCGACCTTGAGTTGGCGCATGCTTTTGAGCAAGCCGGGGCCCTCGTCGACACTCTTCCACTGCTGCGGCTGGTCCGGCACCCTGCCTTGATCGATGGCTTCAAGCTGATCGGACTGCCCGGTGGCTTCAGCTACGGTGACGACATTGCAGCCGGCCGGGTGTTGGCCACCCTGATGCGCAAGCACCTGTATTCGGCACTGAAATGTGCGATCGAACGCGGTTGTCCCATCATCGCCCCGTGCAATGGTTTTCAGGTCGCGGTCCAGGCAGGTCTTCTTCCCGGACCCCGGCCGGGAGTCGGCTGGCCCGATGCGCCCGATCGGCCCAATGTCTCACTGTCGATCAATCTCCAGGCGATGTTCCGCGACTGCTGGACTCCGATGGAGGTACCCGAGAATTCGCGATGCATTTGGACTCAGGGAATCGATTTCGAGGGGGTGGCCGGCATGCTTCCATCCGCGCACGGTGAAGGTCGGTTCGTCAGTTCAGACCTGATGCTCAATCAACTCGAGGAGTCCGGGCAGATCGCTCTCTGTTACGCAGAGGATGCGAATTTCAACGGTTCCAGCCGCTGCATTGCGGGTATCTGCGATCCCAGTGGACTGGTCCTCGGATTGATGCCGCATCCAGAACGATTCACTCGCTGGTCCCAACACCCCTCCTGGACGCGCCTTGATCCCCGCCTGCGTGCGGAACGGGTTCCACCAGGGCTTGCGATGTTCCAGAATGCCGTGGCCCATGCCTCGACGGTGACCGTGTAGCTCCCGGAGCCATCCATGACGTCAGGTCCCACCTCCACGGTGCACCAATTCTCATGTGGGCACTGTGGGTATGACCTGCGAGGAACACCGATCGGCCGGCCCTGTCCCGAATGCGGAAGGCGCTCTCAGACCGACGTCAATGCTTACACACCGTTTGATCATTCAAGTCGGCGAATCGTCTTGGCCTACGGCTGGCGGATTCCCCTGCTCACTCTGTTGGTTCTGCTTGGAGCACCCGCGACCTACGTTCTGATTCAGCGGAGCTTGAATCAAGTGCCCGGTCTGCCGTTCGCCTTTGGTTTCATCGGCGTGGCGTTCAGCCTGCTTCTGGTACCCGCGTGGAAGGATGGGGTGACCGCATTGCACCAGCTGCACGCGCGTGATCCTGCCTGTCGGCTGGTTCGCTGGGGTTGTCTCAGTTGGTTGGTGCTCTTCGTACTCTATCTCGTGTATCCCACGATGCCCTCGGCCCTGCTTAGCTTGGTACTGATTCCCTGTTCACTGCAGTTTTTGTTTGCGTTCTTCGTACTCGAACGGCTGTCTGGTTGGATGGCTGAAAGTCGTGGGATCGAGATTTTCAGGTTTCTGCAGTTCGGCATTGTTCTGGTCGTTTTCGGTTTCATGGCATCACTCGTCGTCGAGCTGCTGTTTCCGTCCGGTGGTTCGGTTGCCTGGATCATCTTCGGGTCACTGACGCTGTTCGTCGTGCTTTCGTGCCTTGGAATGCTGCTCGGCCTTCTCGAATTGTCGAAAACCGCTCTGTTTCACATCCTTCACTACCACGAGAATCAAGGCATCGAACAACGCCGTGCAGAACGAGACCAGGATCAGGACGCACGGTGGGGACCCCGTCAGTGATGGTTCAGGCTTATTTGCTGCCCCTTCTTTCGGGTCTGGCTAGAATGACCTCGGTCGTTCTTGTCCCAGCTCCCTCACTACCCCAGGAAACGTTTCATGCTTGGATCGCACCTCTCCATCTCCGGCGGCATGGTGCATGCACTCGAGGAAGCCGCTGAGCTTGAAATGGAATGCGTGCAGGTCTTCACCAAGAACCAGCGTCGGTGGTCGGCGCCTCCACTCAAGCAGGAAGACGTCACGCGCTGGCTCGATCGACTCAACCAGATGGGCTGGGCGGACCCCGCACTGCTGCGCACGGTGAGTCACAACAGCTACCTCGTGAACATGGCTTCCCCCGACCCCGAGGCCAGAACGAAATCTCTGAACCTCCAGCGGGACGAAATCGAGCGATGCGAAGCGCTGTCGATTCCCCTGCTGGTCTCCCATCCAGGCGCCCACCTGGGGGCTTCCCGCAAACCTCGCGAACCGAATCGTCTCGGTGAATCGCCCTCATCTGATGAATTGGCGGGCCTCCAGCGGATCGTGAAGGCCCTGGATCAGCTTCATCAGGAAACTGCCGGCGCTCGAACGATCATCTGCCTGGAGACCACCACTGGTTCCGGGACGAACCTCGGCTACGATTTTGGGCATCTGGGCTTTATTCGCTCAGAGGTCCACTGCCCCGAGCGAGTTGGATTCTGTTTTGATACATGTCATGTCACAGCAGCTGGTTACGACATGTCGACTGAGGATGGTGCGGCCTCGGTGCTGGCGCGCTTTGAGGAAGCGTGCGGACTCGAACACCTTCTCGCACTCCACCTCAACGACTCGATCGGCGCCCTGGGATCCCGCCTCGATCGGCATGCCCACATCGGCGAGGGGTGTTGTGGAGCGAGCTGTTTTCGAGCAGTTATTGGACACCCACTTCTGAGAAGTCGTCCAATGATCTTGGAAACCGCCAAGGAACTTGCCCCCGATGGCCGAAAGTGGGATCAGGTGAACATCGATCGGCTTCGTTCGTTCGAGGATGAACTGGCGTCTGGAGTGACCTGACGCTTTTGATACCGTGTACCGTTACAAGGGAATCCATGAAGGCCATCCACCCCATTCGAGTCGCGTGTCTCCTCTTGTTGACTGCTGCCGTTCCACTTGGCTGCGTCAACACGGATACCGCGATCATCCGCAGCTCGCGACCCGCGATGTCCGCCTACAACCGGACCACTGAGCCCGATGAGAATCAGGTCCTGGAGCTGATTGCCGCCGAGCAAGCCAGTGACCAGGGCAACTACGAGCAGGCAATCCGACTCTTCGAAGATCTCCTGTCACAGAATCCGACGATGACCGATGCCTACCTCGGGCTGGGAGCGCTCTACCAGGAGTCCGGGAATCTGATCTCGGCCGAAACCAACTACGCCCGCGCTGCGCGTCTTGAACCCCGCAACTTTGATGCTCAGATCGGGCATGGCTCGGTGCTTGAGTCACTCAAGAGGTATTCAGACGCCATCGTCGCCTACCAACGCGCCCTGGCGATCCGCCCGATGAGCGTTGAGGCCAATCTCGGTGCGGCAGACACTCTGATGGCGATGCAACGGCCCCAATCCGCTCTTCGCTATGCCCAGGCTGCGGTTCGCCTCGAGCCGGAGGACGTCGCCATCCGCCTGAGTCTCGCCACCACCCTCGAGCGTGCCGGAAAGATCAATGAAGCGATCAAGGAACTTGAGATCGCACTGGAACTCGAAGAGATTGATCAAGAGGTTCTGTTGCAGCTGGTGGGTGCATTCATCAAGGCCAAGCGCTGGCAGGAAGCCGTGAACTCAGCGCAGACCCTGATCAAACTGGCTCCCAGTGCGGTTGCCTACGAACACCTTGGTCGAGGCTACTTTCGGTTGGGAAATTCAACCTTGTCGATGAAGGCCTATCGGGACGCAGTAGAACTCGACCCGAATCACTGGCCGAGCCTCAATGGCCTGGGAGTCAATGCGCTCAACGCCTGGTTGGTCAGTGAGCGAACCGATGTCGACATGGCGCTCGAAGCGAGGCAGGCATTTTATGCCAGCCTTGGAGTGAACCCCGACCAGCCCAAGGTCGTCGAAATCCTGACGAAATATCCCCTCTGATGCCCGACACCAGCTTGCTTGAGTTCTTTGATTCCCCATCGGATACCCCGTTTCTCATCGAGCATGTGAACGAGGAATTCACCTCGGTCTGTCCCAAGACCGGTCACCCCGACTTCGGGACGATCACCCTCCGCTACCAACCGGCTGCGGTCTGCGTGGAACTCAAGAGTCTCAAGATGTACTTCCAGTCCTTCCGTAATGAAGGCATCTTCTACGAAGCGGTCACCAACCAGATTCGAGACGATCTCGCCGCCACCATGAGTCCGGACTGGTTGCAGGTCATTACCGATTGGAAGGGACGTGGGGGCATCCGATCGCGAATAACCGCCGAACACGGCGACGTCCCGTTGCATCGCTGAACTTCGCAACCCTCAGGTTGCGGGCTTGGGAATCGGTCCGTCCTGATTCAATGCCTCCGGCTCCGATCCATCCTCGATATTCACCGTCATGGTCGGGAAGGCTATGTCGATCCCCGCTTCGCGGAATCGCTTCAGAATCTCCAGGTTCGCCTCGTGGGAGTTCCTTCGACTTTCGTCGTAGTCGGTCGTGGCCTGCCAGTAGTTCACCGTGATGTTCAGAGCAGAATCACCGAACTCAGTGAAGTACACGGTGGGAAGTTTCGATCGAGGGGGTTTGATCTTCTCTTCCAGAACCGACTTCACGAGATCCGTTGCCTCGGCGATCTTTTCACACGTGGTGTCGTAGGTGACGCCCAGGGTGAGTTCGCAGCGGATGTGGGGACGACGACTGATGTTTTCGATCCGGCCATGGGCAATCTCCTCGTTCGGGAGATAGACCAGGTTCCCGTTGCGGATCCGGATGCAGGTCGAGCGCAGGCCGATCACTTCGACCAGCCCCTTGTCCGTGCCGATCTGTATTCGATCGCCTTCTCGAAAAGGGCGTTCCATGAGCAGTGTGACGCTGGCAAAAAAGTTCTTCAACATGGTCTGCGCCGCGAGGGCGAAGGCCAGTCCCGTCACACTGGCGCCTGCGAGCAGGGTCGTGGGGCTGAATCCAAGCTGGGAAAGCATGTTGAAAATCAGGACGATCGAGATCAGGATCGAGGTCGATTGGGCAATCACCCTGATGAATGCTGCATCAAGTCCCCGAGAGCTGATCGCGGGCGAGCTGATGATCAATTCCGCCACGATGAGTCCCGTACTGAAGATCGCGAAGACAAAACAGACCATTCCGATCAACGTGAAGACCATCATGATCGCCTCGAGGGTGATTCCAGAGATCATGATCTGGTCCTTCACGAGGTAGTTCAGACTGAGGGCGATGATGCCTGCAAAACTGAAGCAGAGACAGTTCATCACCTGCATCCTGATTCGTGAAGTGGTCTTCCGCTGAGCGCGTGAAAGCGCAATGAAAATCACCAGAAGAACCAGAAGGATCACTCCAACCAGCGCGATCATCAGAAACCATTGCCAGATCGCCTGTTTGTAGAAGTAGGCATTGGCCCAATCGGGAAGGCTCCGGATGAGGTTGGGTGAGATCATCCACCCCGGGTGCATGAAGTGCAGGTCTACAAGGTTTCCTTCGGCTGCGATTGGTTCCAGGTCGCTCACCCGCTCATAGGCCGCCGCGGCGTTCATTCGTGTTCGTTGCGAGATGACCCATTCACCGGCATGCTCCCCGGATTCAATCTGGATGAGTTCGATGGGAACATCCTGAAAGTGGTAGCTCTCGATCTTCTCTCCTTCCGTGGCAGCGTCGATTTCAGCCCGGTTGGGGATGTCGTCCCAGGATGGAAGCGGTACTCGTCGAATGACTCCTCTCAAAAGAACTGCGGCATCCGTGGCCACTGAATTCCTGAACTCCGGCGCGATACCTTCCAGGTCGAAGCAGTTGGCGATTCGATTCTGAATCCACTTCAAATCGGATTGGTTGCCGTAGGTCCGACCTTCCTTCTGCAGAACCTCTCGGTAGGCATCAAGCGCTCTTCCAAAGCTCCACATCAGACTGCGGGGGCTGTCCCGGTGGTAGACCCCGACCGCTCCGCGAGGGTCGGTCATGACCGGCAGTTTCTCGACCACCGTCCACGGGTGTTCATCATCCACCCTGGCTGGCGGAGGTTTCTCCTCGCCCGGTACACGCAGATCGATGTCGAGGTCTTTGGCCTGCTGCTCCGGAGTCTTTGACTGCTCGCTTTGCGATCCGGAATCTTGAGCCAGGGGCCTTCCCTCGGCTCCCTCGCTTACGGAGGACCCACCTGCATCGAGGGCGGTGATCCCCAACAGGCATGCCAGGCATGCCGTGGGTGCTCTCTTGAACCAGACCTTTCGAGGCTGTCGTTTTCTTGGCATCGTGTGCTCCAATCTCCGCACGGTGTGGTCAAAAGCTTTGGGGTGGGGATTCCAGAGGTTGAAGCGTACTCAGAGTCGGTGCAGGCTCCGTTGAGGGGTCCGGGCGGCTCGAATGCACCAGAAACTCCAATTTGAGGATTCCTGGTAAATCCCCCCGATCCCATCCCCCGCCGGCTGGGGGACTCAAATCACTCACTTTTGTCGGTTCTCCCGAGCTGACAAGCGGTTTTACCCAGTCTATCTGGCCCCCCTCATGAACTCAAAGCCACGTATTCATGCCCTTGGATGAGTTGCGGGAGTGGGCTGGTGCGAAGATACTGCCTGATCAGCCAGGAATGGCTGCAGCTGCGATCTCTTCAGGTTCGTTTGAGCGCTTGCGGGACAGAATCCCTCGACCTCATGCTCACCTTCCACCACCGGAAGGTTCAACGGAAACCGAAGCGGTGACCCCGCAGTCGGCGTCATTCCATTTCATCGCCGCGAAGTCGTTTCCGTGGCATTCGAACTCAAGAAGCGCTTATGCGCGGGGAAGTCCACCATGTCCTTTGCAGCAGCCGTACACGCCAAGGCGATTCAACTCGACAGGGCTTCACTTGAGACCACCGCTGCCGCAGGCGCTGGTCACCCCACCTCGGCTATGAGTCTCGGACACATCGTGACCGTGCTGATGTACCACTCCATGCGCTGGGTTCCCTCGCATCCGCGTTACCCATCCTCCGACCGACTGGTGCTCTCCGAAGGCCATGCCGTTCCCATCATCTACTCCGCCTGTGCGGATCTCGGTGTGGGCATCGGCAAGGAGGGTGAGCTGCGTCCCATGACCATGGAAGACGCCATGACTTTGCGTGACATCGATTCTCCGATCGATGGGCACCCCAATCCAATGGAGGGGTTTCCCTTCTTCGACGCAGCAACCGGTTCCCTGGGAATGGGGCTCTCGGTCGCGGCGGGACTGGGTCTGGCGGCACGCCATGATGAAATCAACAAGCAGGTCTACTGCATCATCGGTGATGGAGAATCACGCGAAGGCCAGGTCTGGGAAGCCGTCGATTTCATCATCGACCACCAACTCACCTCCGTGGTTCCCATCTTCAACTGCAACAGCTTCGGCCAGGCCGACAAGGTGTCTCAGCAGCAGAGTTCGGGAGTGATCGCCAAGAAACTCGAGGCGGCAGGATTCATCGCCGAGGTGATTGATGGACACGATCCCGATGCAATCCTCACGGCAGTCGAGGTTGCCAAGGAAAACCACGCCAAGGGTTCCCAGGGCTCTCCCGTCGCCATCGTCGCCAACACCATCAAGGGTTGGGGCTCCCCGGTCTGTCAGGGGGGAGGCTGGCACGGCAAGCCGGTCACCGGCGAGAAGCTCCAGGCCGCGCTGGCTGAGCTCGAAGGCCTTCGAAACGAACTCACCTCCACCCTGGGCAGTGGTGATGAACTGACCATCTACCCGCCCGAAGAGCGCGCTCCACTGGCCGCTCAGATCAGCGATGCCCCGAGCTTCACTGAAGCCATGAAGCAGTTCGACATGGCATCGACCCTTGCCACCGGAAAATTTGCAACGCGTCGAGCCTTCGGAGTCGCCCTCCGTGCGCTCGGCCACGTGAACTCATCCGTGGTGGTGCTTGACGCGGATGTCAAAAACTCCACCTTCACCGACTGGTTTGCCAGTGACCGTGCACTTTCCGACCGGATGTTCGAATGCAAGATTGCCGAACAGAACATGGTCTCGGTTGCTGCAGGACTTTCCGCTGGTGAGAAGATTCCTTTCGCAGCGACTTTCTCCAAATTCTTCACCCGGGCCTACGACCAGATCGAACTCGCCATCAACAGTGGCGCGAACATAAAGATTGTCGGTTCACATTCAGGAATCGGTCCTGCATCGGACGGTCCCAGTCAGATGTCGCTTCCCGACGTTTCCTGGTTCCGGTCCTTCACCACGATCACCGATCATCGAGGTAATCCAGGTTGCTACGTCCTGCAACCCGCGGATGCGTATGCGGCCTACGGCCTTACCCAGGTCATGGCCGACTACCAAGGGGTGTGCTACATGCGAACCTGCCGCCCCGATGTCGAGTTCCTCTACGACGATGCGACGGTATTCAATCTTGGTGGACTTGAAGTTCTCACCGAAGGCCGGGACCTGCTCATCGTTTCCGCTGGCTACATGCTTCATGAATGCAACAAGGCAATCGAGCTGCTGGACAAGGCAGGCATCGACGCGTCGCTCATCGATCTCTATTCACTTCCCTTCGATGTTGATGCGTTGCTGGACATCGCAAACGAAAATGGTGGGATGATCCTCACCGTCGAGGACAACTACGGTGGGGGGATCGGTTCGGCAGTGGCGGATGCAGTGACTGAATCCGGCGATGGGTTCACCATCGAGCAGATGCACGTCCGGTCGATTCCCAAATCCGCCCGAACGGTCGAGGACGAACTCACCTATCTGGGGCTGCGCTCCGTGGACGTCGCCAGACGTGCTGCTCGCATGCTCGGAGTCGCCACCGTCTGATTCTGCGACATCAAAGAGTTTCCACGCGGCCACCATCACTCATGGTGGCCGCGTTTCTTGAGCAACTCGATTATTTCCTCATTGCGTCGCATGTTCGCGATCATGGTGACCTCAAGACTGCTGGCGGATTCGATTTCCTCGATCCATGCTTCATGCTTCGCCGTGATTCCTTCTGCCGCAAGTGACTGCTCGACGGCATCGGCCAGTGAGCGAGTTCCCAGATTGCGGTAGTACTCATCGCGAGCACCGATCAGAATTCGTGCTCGTTCACGAAGTTGTCGAGCGCGGTCTGGAGACAGCCTCATCGCTCTGGCCAGATCGTTCTGAGTCCATCGACCGACCTGCGCCGGTCGGGTGGCACCCGTCACGGGGTCAAACGGCCACCAGTCTTCGAGCGAATTCCCGAAGCCTCCACCGAAGACCGCACACAACTCATGCCACCTGTCGCGTGCTTTTTCCGTGGGCTCCAGCACTCTGGACCGCATGACCTCGTCCTGGACATCCAAATGCACCAGCACTCGATCGGGACCCAATGGCGATCGAAGAGCTGGTTTCGGCCTGCCATCGGCCTCTGCAAAGCAATTCACATCTTCGTACAGGTTGATGTGTCCGAGCGCAGAGAAGGAAACGGCTTCCGGTGAAGTCGACCATGCATTGGAGAAGATCTCACCGTGTTCGGCGAGCAGGTGAAGCACCGAAGCGCCACCTTGCTGCTCACCCACCAGAATCCGGGCATCGGATTGTGGAATAGTTCTAAATCGAACGTCGATCCAGGGGACGAATTCCTCCACCAACGCTCGGCTGCGCAGTCCGTGGAACTCGGAGTCGAGAAAGAAGTGGTGACCGTAGGCAGTATGTGGATCCAGCACCACCCAGATCGCCTGGGGAAGTATGTTCTTCATCGATGGTTCGTTGGCAAGCCGGTTGAGCACCGCCGCAGTCTCCGGGGCACTTGATTCTCCCGGAATCACATAGACCACCGGCCACCGTCTTCGCGTGGCGTTGAGGGTGTGGTAGTCCATGGGAACCACCACGTACGCCCGATGCGTGCGGTCACCGATTTCCCTTCGACTTCCGATCGGCCCTTCAAGCAGTGGACTTCCGATTTCTATTTCAATGACGTTGGAGTTTGGAAGATCCTCACTCTTGATCCCACTCAGAATCTCATCCAGTTCGAGAATGATCACATCCTCATTTTCGGCTCCCAGTGATACCTCGACCTCAGGGCCGCTCACCCTCTGCGGCGCTGTTCCTGGCCCCAGATCAATCAGCAATCGGGGGCTGAGGAGGAACGCACCCTCGAGGCCATCCCAGTGGGAGGGGTAGCTCACTTCCGGAGTACCGGCAATCAGCGAGCCCGTGGCCAGATCCAGTTCAACGGCAGGATCCTGAAGACTCCAGGAAGCGATCGGAGTGCTCTTCATGATGACTCGCCGCTCAATCTCGCCCCCTCCGTATCCGCTGTGGTTTGGAATCAGCTCCAGAATCAGCCTCGAGCCGGCGAGGTTGGCTTGCTCGGATTCCAACAGTGCGATCACCTGCGGTGCCAAGGAGCATTGCACCAGGTCCGATAGCTTTACCTGCTCTTGAGAAGAGGCAAAAACGGCCAAAGACAGCACCAGGAGGTTCACCAGGGTCATTCTTGAACCAAAATACCCTCGACTGTCCTCCGAGGTGCGGAATTACGCACAGTGCAGGGCATTTGGATGCCGATAGTCTTCATTGCAGGCCCACCTGCTCGTTCCCTTCGTGACCTGCCTCATGCTTGATACAGGAATACCTTACTCATGCGCAGCTTCCGCCCTGATTGCCTCTCGACCGTCGTCTTGCTCCTGCCGATGCTTCTGCTGGGAGGAGTGTTCTCCGGGTGCACCGGACCCAATCACCCTGAACGGGTGGCCAACACCACCTCTGGCGCGGTTCGAGCCAAGCTCAGTGGCATCGCGAGAGATCATGACGATCTCGTCCAATACCGATCTCGAGGCCCTATCGATGTGGTGGTGGATTCCTTCGGGGGGGACGTGGTCCTCGTGGCCGATCCGGATTTCGATGTGACGAGCATTCAACTGATCCGGGAAGCCCATCATGGCTACCTCCGTGGCTTTGAACCGGAGGAGGCACTCAAGTACCTCTCCTGGAATTCTCGCCTGGACCCGGGACCTGGTCCGGTCGAGACGCTCAGTATCGAGACCACCTATACCGGACCCGAGCCCTGGTACATGCGGGCGCACCTGAGAATCCAGACGCCCCAGTTGGATCGGGTTCGTGTACGAACAACCCGCGGGCGAGTCTACGTGCGCAACAACACGGGCCCTGTCGACGTCGAGACCAATCTTGGTGATGTCATCATTGCTACGAATCATCCTCAGAAGGACCAGATGCGGATTCTTGTCTCCGAAGGTGATGTGGACTATCGGGTCCCCGGTGGATCCACAGGGCTGTTTGATGTTGCGGTGGTCGATGGTGACATCGAGATGCGCATCACTGAAGATCAGATGCGCTTCACTGAGGGTCGCAACAACGAGAACGCCCTGAATGCCAGGCTTGGTGATGGGAAGAATCCTGTCATGCTTCGTACTACAGAGGGCACCATCCGCATCGCGGTGGTCGAATACCCCCTCGAATTCGGTCCGTGGCGCTGAGCGCGCTCCACCCTGGTGTTGATCGACCACCTCTGCCCGGCGGCAACCACCTCTGGTGCGTCCTGCCGGAGTCTCCAGTGGTGTCAGTCACATCTTGTACTGGTCATTGATCATTCGTGAGAGGTCACGTATTTCCGATCGCGTTTTTGCCTTGATCCACAGCATCGGGGTTCTTCGTCTGAAGAAATCCCAGGATCCCCAGCTTCTGCGTATCTTCAGCACCCGCCATCGGCGAGGGCGAATCCCCAGAACAATCGGACTGGCCACTCTCTTGATTTCATCCCAGGGGACCAGCTTTCTTTCTGAATTACTGCCCCAAATCGTGTAGATACCCTTTTCGTTGAGCACCCATCTGAGGTCGCCGCCATGTCGGCCTGCCGTGCTCATCCCTCTCAGGCCCACGATCAAAAGAATCGCTCCGACGACGCTGCACGGATTGATGAGGGTGGCCATGAGGATGTCCCAGGTGAGCAAGTAGGGTGCGTTGATCAGCGTCAGCCACAGTTGCATGCTGCCAAGCAGAAAAATCACTATGCCGGTGATTATGTTTGAGCTGGGACCGCCTTTGTTCTTGAATCCGGTGAGTACGATTTCATCACCGAAGGCCACGCCGCATTCCGGGCACAATCCTTTTTCGGCAAGTCCGGACAGGCCGTATCCGCAATTCAGGCACTTCCTGGTCTCGTTGTTGTTCTCGACATCGTCAGTGCCGATCGCATACTCTCTAGCCATGCGTGAACTCCACGATCATTTCTTTCGAAAGGCTCAACGCGAATCCTATCGATCGCGTGCCGCCTACAAGCTGATCGAGATTGATGATAAGCGACGAATCCTCGGTAAAGGCGATCGAGTCATTGATTGTGGCGCCGCGCCCGGTTCATGGCTCCAAGTCGCGGCTTCCCGGGTCGGGCCACGGGGTACGATTCTCGGAATAGATCTCAAGCCGATCACCCCTCATGGCCTGCCTGAAAACGTGACCCTGGTCGAAGGAGACGTCCTCGACACCGACGTGTCCACGCTTCTGGGCGGCAAGGCGGATGCGGTCCTCTCCGACATGGCACCCGACACCACGGGTACGCCCTCGGCCGATCAGTTCCGCTCCGCTCGCCTGTGTGATGAGCTGCTGGATCGACTTCCCGGCTGGTTGCGTCTGGGTGGAGCTTGTGTGATGAAGGTCTTCGAAGGTGAAGCCTATCCAGAGCTGCTGGCGCGTGCCTCACGCGCCTTTGAGCGTGCTCGAGGATTCAAACCAGCGGCCTCCCGTGCTGAATCCGTGGAGATCTTCCTGATCTGTACCGGCTACCTCGGTGAAACCATTTCCGGCGAAGGCTCATCCGGCCACCAATTGCCTCGTCGGCCATCCGGTTGGTGATCGGCGCCCATCGGGCCATCGAGCAAACCCTGCCGATTGTACGGGTGCAGATTCTGCGGCCAGCGTGAGCAGAGGGCCTTTCTGTGTCCCAGGAGGTGATTTTGGTCTGGCCTGCGGATTGCTCCATCCCTGGGAGACACCAAAGCAGTACAGGAGATTCCACATGCACGCATCCCAAGCCTTGAGCTCGTCTGTTCCCTACCTTGGAACAACGCCACGACCTGGACCCAGCGTTTCAAAGCAGGCCAATGAACTGAATCAGTTTGATCCCGGCTACACCACACCGGATTCCACGAATTCCTCCAACGGGTGCTGCGGCACCCTGAACGAGATCGACATGGACCAGTTTTTCGAGGCGTGGGGGTCCAATGCGGCGGAGTTCGACATTGACAACAGTGGTGTTGTTGATGGCACGGACCTCGCCATGTTCCTTGGGATGGGTATGACAACGCCCTCTTCCCCGATCGACGACGTCGAGGAGAATTGGGGCAATCAGGGCGATTCTGCGGGAGACCTCAATGGCGACTCGGCGGTGGATGGAGTGGATCTTGCCATCGCCCTGGCTGGAGCTGGCTCACAGGATGAAGCACCCGATCAGGATTCAGCTCCTGATGGAGAAAACTCCAGTTCCACGGCACTCGAGGATCTTCTCGCAGACTGGGGTTCGAATTCCGAAGACAGTGATCTCAACGGGGATGGCACCGTGAACGGGCAGGACATCAGTCTTCTGTTGGGCGGCGGCTCTTTGCAGGGCCAGTTTCCGGTCATGGGCGTCCAGATTCCCGAGTACGCCGAACGGGTTCAGGCCGTCATGAGTGAACTGGGCTTCGATAAGGCGCCACCCTCGAACCTCGGGCAGATCATCGAGGGCCTCAACCTGCGTTCAATTGATGCAAAGGCCCTGACGATGAACATTCTCAATCTCTACGACAAGGCCTGATCTGTCTTGCTGAAGAACCATTTGCAGGGTCCGTCTCCCTCTGGGGCGGACCCTGTTTCGTTCACTGCCTCGTCTGATTGCTTCCGACACCTGTCGCATCGGAGGGATTCACACTGATTTCAACCGAATCGCGTAGGCCGGTGGCAGGTTGGCCAGGACCAGTTCTCGCTCACTCTGCAGTCGCTTTCGCATCGATTTCCCGTGTGCGTCGATGCGTCTGATCTTCTTGCGGCCCTCGTTGCCAACGAAGGGCGCCCGCATGCTGCGCACCGCGGCGTATTCGAAGTAGACCAGCTCCCCGTCTTCTGAAAGCAAGGAAACGAGTTGCTTGAAGATCGACCGAGTCACTTTCGGTGGAAAGTTGTTGAAGGGAAGTCCGCACACGATGAACGCGAAGGGATCATGCAATTCAAGATCTTCCACCGCTCCTTGGTGCAGTTCCACGGTGCGGTCCGGGTGACTGGCTCGGTACGGTTGCAGGAACTTGGATTCGAGCTCACGGCAGAAGGACTCATTGATCTCAGCAAGGTGGAATTCATCGTTCTGCCTCAGTGATTCAAGAATCACCTTGGTGAAGGGCCCGTTGCCCGGGCCGACTTCAAGAATTCTTCGCGGCCCCTCGGTTCCTCGGAAGGATCGGGTCATGGCCAGTCCCAAGGCTCGGGAGGAGGGCCAGACCGAGCCGGTGTGGTACATGTTCCGGATTGCTTCGCCGATGAATGCCACAAGTGACTCCCAGGGTTGATTGAGAGATCATACTTGTTTCGGATACGAAACGACCATGAACCCCGTGAAGGATTCATGATCGTGCCATATTCTCAATTCAGGCGTTTGAACGCTGCTTTTTTTGAATCAGGTGTCGTGCTTGCGCTTGGGTCGTGCCTTCAGCATGGGACCACTCCGATCAAAGATCGAGGTGGGAAGTCTGGGTTCTCCCATGATCTTCTTGCCAGGCACCTTCTCCGTGTCCTTGGTCCCGCCCGCGATATTGGGCTCGGTCACGAAGTTCTCTCGTTGCTCACGGGCCTTGTCGATTGATCGGTCCATTGCTGAGAGGATGCTGCGCAGTCGCTGAAGCTTCTCGTCGTTGTGTGCAAAGTTCATCTTGCTCACCTCCTGTCCCCTTCATTCGGCGAAAGGCACTCGCCGCTTTGGCATGACTCCGGCAACCGGACCGAACATGGGATCGGACCTGCCCTCACAAAGCGCACAGCCCATCCTGTTTCTCCCTAAATTGGCCTCCTGATCCCAATACGGCCTGCGATCGGATTTGACGACTGCGCTACAATTTCACCCATGGGCAGTCGTTGGGCCCGAATAACTTCTTTCTTCTCCACACACGAGGTAGATCATGCACAGGTCCAGGTGGTCGTTCCAAGGCGCGGGTTTTTTCTCTTTGGTGGTGGCAGGCATCACTTGTTCATGTCTTGCTGGGGATGTTGATCTACCGCGGTATCCTTCGATCTCTCCCGATGGGAGTGAAGTAGCGTTCTCCTGGAGGGGTGATCTCTGGCGAGTGCCCATCGAGGGTGGGGAAGCCCGTCGTCTGACCGTTCATCCGGGGGTTGATTCGCGATCTTCCTGGAGTCCGGACGGTTCCCGTATTGCCTTTGAGAGTGATCGTGACGGCTACCGAAACATCTGGCTGATCAACCCCGATGGCTCTGGTGTGGAGCAAGTTGTCCAGTCTGACCGCTCGTCGGTGCTGAGTCATTTTGGTTCCGGTCCCGAAGGAGTCGAGAATCCGGCAATCACCTTTGATTCCAGGATCGAGGGTGATTTCTACCGTGCATCACGTCCCTACCAAGTGTCCGAGCAAGGCGGTCCCGTCGAGCGAGTGCACGATGCGTTCGGTACCGCGGCCAATCGCTCACCCTCCGGCGAGTCCGTGCTCTTCGAACGAGGAGGCAGTTCCTGGACCCGACGTCACTATCGTGGGCCGGATGCCCGAGACGTCTGGTTGCAGACTCCTGAAGGAGCCTTCCATCGCTTGACCTCGTGGGAAGGAAATGATGGGAATCCAATGTGGCTCGATGAAGACACCATGATCTTCATGTCCGACCGGGAACATGATTCGGTCAACCTGTACCGCCAGGAGGTGGTGCCGGGTGTGGAGCTCGCGGTTCCGCTGACTTCCTTCGAGGATCGCGACATCACGGCATTCGACCTGTCCACCGACGGAACCACGGCCATCATCCAGAGGTGGGACACGCTCTATTCACTGGACCTCACCGACCCCTCGGCCGAGCCGCAACCGCTTTCGATCACCGCCAACGACGACGGGATGGACCGGGTCGTGCCCCGCGACGTGTCGCGCAACGTCACCCAGGCAGCCCTGAGTCCCGATGGCAAGGTGATGGCATTCGTCGCCTACGGGGATGTCTGGGTCCGCAATGTCGCTGATTCAAGCCCCACCCGACGCATCACCCATACCCTCGCTCATGATCAGGGAATCGCCTGGAGTCCCGATGGGCTGAGTCTCTACTTCGTCAGTGACGAAGACGGTACCAACGGTATTTACCAGGCTCGGGTCCTTCGCACGCGCGCCGAAGTCCGGGATCGGTGGTCCGAGCTCACCGCTCCCCCCGAGGAGGAAGTTGAGGAAACCGAGGAGGCCGAGGAAACCGAGGAGGCCGAGGAAACCGAGGAACAGGTTACTGCGCCCTCAGCCGAAGCTGCTTCAAACGAAGGGGTCGCCGGTGAATGGGAGATGGGTGATGCAGGCGATGACGCTGATCGGTCCATCGCCATCCTTGCGATCGACGCCGATGATTTTCTCACCCTCGAGACGGAATTCCAGGGAATCGAGATCTCGCTCTCCGGTACGCTCGACCGAACAACCATGACCTGCGTGTTGACGGGCCGGGTCATGGGCATGGTGCCGATCGAGATGTCCCTGGCCTTCGAGGGTGACCGATTCACTGCTCAGGTGAGCTCGCCGATCAATCCCAATGCAGATGCCGAGCTGGTCGGCGTCCGCCTGAAGCAGGACGCCACGGAGTCGACGAAGGCTGAAGAGGACGACGCGGCTGAAGCGGAACCGGCCGAAGACGACGAGCCCGATCCGATGCTCGACCCCGACCGCTGGCACGATGCGATCGAGTTCGAGATCGAGCCCGTGGTCGTCAACGAATTCAACAACGGCGAGCCGGCTCCGTCGCCCGACGGCACCATGCTCGCCTTCCGCCGCGGGGGCGGGGACATTCATGTCCATGACTTCGCGACCGGCGAGGACCGACTGATCCGGAAGGAGTGGGACTTCTTCTCCGATTTCACCTGGTCGCCCGACTCCCGAATGGTCGCGCTGAGTGTGAACGATCGAAACTTCAATGCCGACATCTGGTTGATTCCCGTCGACGACCCCGAGGCGGCGGTCAATGTTTCACGTCATCCCGACAACGACCGAAGTCCCAGCTTCTCTGCCGACGGTCGAATCCTCGTTTTTTCCAGTGAACGCAAGGACGAGGAATACGACGTCTACCGCGTGTACCTGGACAAGTCACTCGAGAGCATGCATGACCCTGAACTCGCCGACTACTACAAGGATGCCGCAAAGGCAGCCAAGAAACGTGCCCCGCTCGAGGTATCCGAAGGAGATGACTCCGATGACGAGGCGGACTCCGAGCTGGAACCCGATTGGCAACCATCCCTCGATGATGCCTATCGCCGGGTTCGTCGGATGAGTTCCCTTCCGGGAAGCGAGAGCCAGGTGATGATCACCCCGGCAGGTGATTCGATCCTGTACACGAATTCCGGTGGGGGGCCTGGTGATTCTGGAATCTGGTCGGTGAAGTGGGATGGTTCCGACGCCAAGCGGCTCGGTTCCGGTTCGATGCAGCACATGTCCTTGAAGGGGGACAAGTTGGTCACGGTCAACGGTGGTCGAGGCGGATGGATGACTCTGCCCGGCGGAAGTTCCAAGACCATTCCGATCGATGCAGAAATCGAGATCGATCTCGCCGAGCAGTCCGACCGCAAGTTCGCAGAGGCGACCCGCATCTTCGGCGAGGTGTTCTACCACCCTGAGATGAACGGCGTGGATTGGGATCGCTTGACCGAGGAGTACCAGGAGCTTGCCGGTCGATCCTGGACCGGGGATGAATTCAACTGGGTGGCGGCACGTCTGCTTGGTGAACTCAACGCCTCGCACACTGGTATCCGTTCATCAGGGTTCTCGACCAGCGCCAGTCGGTCGCAGGGCCGATTGGGCACTCTGCACGTTCCGCACGCCGAGGGTGGCTTTGAAGTCATCGAACTGGTGGAGAATTCACCTGCGGCGGAGGGGCCGATGCCTCTGATGCGTGGAGACCTGATTCGGACCGTCAACGGGCGGTCGATCGAGTCCACCGACACCCTTGAAGGTCACTTGCGCGGAAAGGTCGGGGAGGAAGTCCTGGTGGGGATTCAACGAGAGCTTCCTGCCGCTGCTGAGGGTGAGGAGCCTACCCTCATCGAATTCGATGCGATCATCGAACCAATCTCGAGCACCGCCTTTGAGCGACTGCGTCGAGCACAACGCGAACGCGACGCCCAGGCTCTGGTCGACGAAGCCACTGGCGGCCGGATCGGCTACCTCCACATCGAATCGATGAATCAATCCTCACTGGATGAGTTCGAGCGCGATCTCTATGCAGTTGCCGACGGCCGTGATGGTCTCATCGTAGACGTGCGCAACAACGGTGGGGGGTGGACTGCGGATCGACTGCTTTCCTCGATCACCGCGCGGCCCCATGCCTACACCGTTCCTCGCGGTTCCGATCCGAGCATGCAAAGCGGCTACCCGCAGGACCGACTGTTCATCCAGCGCTACGTGCTGCCCATCAACATGCTCTGCAATGAGAAGAGCTTCTCCAACGCGGAGATCACTTCGCACGCGTTCAAGACACTTGAACGCGGCACCCTGATCGGGGAGCAGACCTACGGTGGTGTGATCTCGACCGGCGGAACGTCGCTGGTTGATGGCACCTCGATCCGACTCCCGTTCCGTGGGTGGTACCTCCTTGACGGTACCGATATGGAAAACAACGGTGCGATGCCCGACATCGTGGTCAAACAGACTCCAGATGACGAATCCCGAGAATACGACCGTCAGCTTCAAGTGGCGATCGAGGATCTCATGACACGGTTGCCCGATGATGGCGGATCAGATTCCGCCGATACCGGCGACGGAAAAGCAGGTATGAATGACTGATTCACACGAGAAGTGGTTTCGCTTCCGGCCCCACCCCTGGCATGGTCTTTCCACTGGACAAGGTGCACCCGGTGACGTCGAGGCGTTCATCGAGTTGACGCCCTTTGACGTCATCAAGTACGAAACCGACAAGAAGACTGGGTATCTGCGCGTCGATCGTCCTCAACGAACCAGCGCCACGCCGCCGACACCCTATGGGTTTGTCCCCCGAACCTGGTGCGGTCAGCGGGTTGCGGAACTTTCTCCCACCAGCACTCAGGGTGATGAAGATCCGTTGGACATCTGCGTGCTGACCGAACGACCCGTGAACCGCACTGAAATCATCCTTCAAACTCGCGTGATCGGCGGAATCTGCATGATCGATGAAGGCGAGGCTGATGACAAGATCGTGGCCGTGATGCACAGCGACGCGGTCTATGGAAATGCTCAGGACATCGGCGAGATTCCCTCCCCGCTCATCGACCGGCTCCAGCATTATTTCAGCACCTACAAGATGGTCCCTGGATCAACTTCCTCGGTGACGGTAGCCGGGATCTACGGGCGCAGTCACGCAATGAAGGTTGTGGCGGCTTCCATCGCAGATTATCAGGAGGAGTACGGCGTGGATCCGGTGGCTCCGGACGGAGCCTGAATCAATCGTCCGGGTGTTCGGTGGCGTTTGATTCGTCCTCTTCCGCGGTCTCGGTGATCCTTCGTGCTTCATCCGCGACGGTGTCGTAGATGCTCGCAAGCAAACCGGTGATCGGAAAACGGCCTTCCAACGGTGATGCTCCCAGTCTTCTCAGCAGTGCGTGAGGAATGTGATCAGGCAATGATCCATTGCGAAAGTCCTGCAATGAGGCGCCGGGCCGCCAGAAGTCATTCAGTCGGCTCTCGATCGAGGTGACCGGAGAAGAAAGCTGCACGACATCGGGATTGGTGTGGGCTTGTGAGACCCCCCGAGTGGTGAGCATGCGCGCCTCCTGCAGTTCGTCTCGGAACAAGTTGCCGCTTCGCCCTCTCAGAAGCAGCGCGAGCTCCGGTGTCTCCTCCAGTCGCTCCATGAGAATGATCGAAACCAACACCACGTGTCGGCAGGGACTCTGTGGAGAGTGGTCCCCGCAGTTGCAGCTGGTCCGTACCTCCTCGTTCGAGGGGATCAGGGGGTGGCCTGCGGCCTCGAACGGTTCACTCACGATTTCCGGGAATTCACCCGAGAGCAGCTTCGCCGAATAGATGGCTCCGGCGGCAGCTTGTTCGAGAACTCGCTTCCAGCTGGTGTCATTGAGTCCTGGAAACTCAATGAGCACCTCGTGGGGCTTGGGTGCGATGCACTGCACCTTCGAAGTGATTCGTCCCGATTCAACCTCGAAATTAACCGCCTGGCCGCTCTTTCCGTACTCGAGCGCCAGCCGCAGGGATTCCGGGTCGTCGTTGATCGGCAATCTGGTCGCCCAGTCTCGTGCCGGCCACCCCAGATTCTCAAGACCTTCCTTGCGACGCAATCGGATTCCGTTGCGAACGCGGCGGGGGCTGTCCGGTTTGGGGCGGGGCATGTTTCCCATCGACATGCTCATGTGGTGGTCTCCTCCAGGGTGGCGTGTCGTATCGAGAGGAGGTCACGCAACTGGCCCGTGGACAGTTCCGTCAACCAGGATTCCCCGGCCCCGATGATGCGCTCGGCGAGTTCGGTCTTCTGTTCGATCATCTGATCGATCCGTTCCTCAAGGGTTCCCGAGGTGATCATCTTGTGCACATTCACCGTTCGGTTCTGGCCGATTCGGAACGCGCGGTCGGTCGCCTGGTTCTCAACGGCCGGATTCCACCAGCGGTCGAATTGGAAGACGTGATTGGCCGCGGTCAGGTTCAGGCCCACACCACCCGCCTTGAGACTGAGTATGAAGATCGGGCAGGAGGGGTCGAATGACTGGAATCGTTCAACCAGCTGGTCGCGTTTTGCCTGGGGCGTACCACCGTGCAGGAACAGTGGTTCGATGTCGAAGGCCTGTCGGATCATGGATACCAGCAGGTGACCCATGCGGCGGTACTGGGTGAAGATCAGGGCACGGTCCTGGTTGGCCATCACCTCTTCGAGCATCTCCATCATTCTGAGCGATTTTCCGGATCGATCGGGGTCTACATCGCCGGCATCCAGACCCACCGATTCCAGGTAGTGCGCGGGGTGATTGCAGATCTGCTTGAGCTTCACGAGTGAGGCGAGAACCAGACCACGACGTCGAATGCCTTCGGCACTGTCGACCTTCTGAAGCATCTCCTCGACCACGGTGTCGTAGAGCTTGACCTGTTCCTCGGACGGTGAAATCGTCTGCTTGCTTTGAACCAGTGGCGGAAGATCCGAGATCACCTTGGGATCCGTCTTCAACCTTCTCAGGATGAACGGCTGCACGAGTTCGCGAAGCTTTCGCGCCTGTTGCTCGTCACGGTGCCGTTCAATCGGCAGTGCGAAGCGGCGCCGGAAGTCTCCATTGGCTCCAAGGAATCCCGGACAGCAGAATTCCATGATCGACCACAATTCAGCCAGACGATTCTCCACGGGAGTACCGGTGAGCGCGATTCGGCGACGGGTGTTCATGGCTCGAATCGCCGCCGTCTGCTTGGTGGGCGGGTTCTTGATGTGCTGAGCTTCATCCAGAGTGACTCGCCACCAGTCGATGGTCTCGAGCATCTCACGGTCCCGGGTCACCAATGCATACGTGGTCACGATCACATCGTGGGTACGAGCGACCTCGCGGAAGTCGTCTTCCATCGGACGTCCGATTCCGTGCTGCAGGTGGACCTTGAGTTCGGGTGAGAACCTGGTGAACTCCCGCTTCCAGTTGCCCAGAACCGACATGGGAACCACCAGCAGCGTCGGTCCGATCAGCTGGGGGTTCTCACTGGTTTCTCGCTCGTGTTGCAGCAGTGCAATCAGTTGAATCGTCTTGCCCAGACCCATGTCATCGGCAAGGCAGGCACCCAGGCCGAACCGGTCGAGGAAGGCAAGCCAGCTGAGTCCGGAGAGCTGGTAGGGACGAAGTTCACCCTTGAAGCCCGTTGGCTGCGGAAGTTGCTGCAGACCGCGGTCGCTGCTCTCCTCCTCGAATTCGCCGAAGATCTGCGAGACCCATCCGGTCGCCTTCATGCCCACCACCGGAATCGGAATCTCCGAGTTGTCGACTCCGTGTGCCAGCTTCATCGCATCCAGCACCGACATCTTTCCGCCGGGATGCTCCTCGATGAATTTGGCGGCGCCTTCAACGTCCTCGCGTCGAATCTCGACCCAGGTTCCATTGATTCGGACCAGCGGAGTTCCTTGAGCGGCAAGGCTGCGGAATTCCTCCACGGTGACCGCTCGATCACCCAGGGTGATCTGCCAGGAGTAGTCCACCAGACTGTGCAGGCCGAGATCTCCCTGCTGTCCGCTGCGTGAACCCCACTCCCGATTGTCGACGGTCTCCATGGATTCCGAATCGATCAGCAGGTGTGCGGCCAGTCGGGTACGCATCTGCCCCCACCAGTCCGGCACCAGGACCTCTACGCCGCTTTCTTGAAGCAACGGGCACAGTTCGCGAAGAAACTCGTAGGCATCATCGAGTGAAAGATCCAAGCCGGTCGGTGCGGAATCCTCCAGCGATCGTTCCAATTTGGGACAGATCCTTGCGGCTCGTGCAAGTTCTGCAAGCAGCACGTCGGCCGCGGTTTCCATCTCGTTTCCGATCTGGGACAGCAGGCGATCCCCGGCGGAATCCGGAGCCCAGATCTTTTCTGCATCAATGATGATCGGGGGGTCGTCGGTGGTGATCAGGTGGTAGGAGAGACGCCAGGCTCCCTTTGGTGTGACCTCCGGCTCGAGGCCTTCGGTGACGGGCTCTGCAAGCTGGAGGCACAGTCGCACCACGCGCGAGGCACTTCGGTCATCAAGGTGCGATATCCACTGCCGCGCGTGGCGCAACATCTGTGATTCCCCGCCATGTCGTACTGGGATCTCATCGGTTCCGTTGAGCAGTCCGGAGAGCCAGGCGGCATGCTGATCGGCAAGCAGATCCCGGTCCTCGATCGCCTCGGGATAATCATCACTGACCAGAATCTCCCGAACCTTCGAATCACACATCTCACGAAGCGCCTGTTCCACGATGCCCCACGCGTCAGTATCGCCGTTGTCCTCGATCGCGCAGGTCACTGCTGGAGTCGACGAAAGCAGGTGCGCCGCTCGCGCAGAGGTTTCTCGATCATTCAGCCAAGGAATCCAGGTCGCACGAAGTACTCCATCCCGTTCCTGGCTCATGGTTGGGATGAATCGTTGTTCTCTCAGCAGGTCCAGAATCAATCGGCCAGCCTCGATCCAGAATCTGGTGTCGTTGCCGAGCACCACTCCTTGATGTGGTAACCGATCCTCCAAGCGAACCAGAAACTCCGCTGCATGAGAGGCGGCCACCGTCAGGGTCTCGATCTGCACCGGTTCAAGTTGGAGTCCGTCCTTCTCGTGGCTCCAGCCCAGCTCCGAAGCAAGTCGATCGCTTGGTTCGGGAACCCATGAGTTGTCGTACACTCGGTGGGGCAGATGCACGGTGAGGGAGTCTTCCCCGCTGGTCATCGTTTGCTTGAAGGCCCCAATCCCCAGTACCGAGTTCATCAACTCCGCAGGCGGCACCGTGTATGGGTGCTGGCTGCAGGTGGTGTCGGTGTCGGGCGATGAATCTGTCGTCTCGACGAGCGCAGGCTCTGGCTCGGAAGCGGATGCATCTCCCTTGAGCGGTTGCTCCTCGAAGTCTCCGTCCTGGTCCGGTTCCGGGGTCAGGCTCCGACCCTTCTGGCCAAGAAGATCGTGCAGTGATTCCCGTACTTTCTCTTCGGATTCGGCCCAGATCTGAAGTGCACCCTTCGACCAGGCGGTGTGGAGGACCAACATATGGAAAAAACCTCCGGTGAAGCGGTCTCGGTTCCCATGGGACACGAGTACCCGGCAGTTTGGATTCCTCGCACACGTCATACGCGGGGAACCACTCTGACATGAATGATTCCGCTGGGGCTCGAACCCAGGACCTAGCGATTAAAAGTCGCGTGCTCTACCAACTGAGCTACGGAATCGAGAATTCCCCATTCTAGCGGATCCCCGCCAAAAGCCACCATCTGGCAGTTCTTCCACATGAAAGACCTCTGGACAGGGGTGCCAATCGGGGTTTCGGGTCGGTGTTGGCCGATTCGATCCGTATTGACGTCTTCAGTGTGGATTTCTGTCTCCAGAACGCCGATTGAGTGGGTACGGGCTCGGAGTGGCCCTCCAGGCTTGATCCTGGCTGTTGAAGCAGTTCGTTCTTGCCCTCTGGACTGGGTGGCGGACCTACGGCCTTCGGGCATGAATGAGACGACTTCCTCACGGAGCACTTGCATGACTATTGAACGCGCGATTCCCACTTTCGGCATCATCCTGACCGGTTCGGCGCTTCTTGCCACCTTCGCGGGCTGTTCCAGCGGCAGCGGCTGGGAATCCCAGACCACCACGGGCTCCAGCAGCAGCGCCGATGACTTCCAGATGACTTCCACCGCAACCGGTTTCTACGGTGAGCAGGATGCCCAGTTCTGGATTGACGGTGAGGATGAAGGCCAGGGCAGTCTTTCACAGGTCACCTTCGCCAGCGAAGGCGCGGACTTCGATCCCGAGGTCGATCCCACCGGATCCTTCCTGATCTACTCATCCACTCAGCATTCGACTCAGTCCGACATCTACCGCAAGCAGGTTGATGGCAATACCATCACTCGACTGACCTTTGATTCGGCTGACGACGCCATGCCTACCTTCAGTCCTGACGGCAAGTGGGTTGCCTTTGCCAGCAATCGATCAGGTAACTGGGACATTTGGATGATGTCCGTCGATGGTGGCGCAGCGACCCAGATGACTTCCGACAGCGACCACGAACTCCATCCCAGCTTTTCTGCCGACGGAACCGAATTGACGTACTGTCGCCGGAATTCCCGTTCAAACCACTGGGAAATCTGGTCCTACAGCATCAACTCACCCGGTGTTCGCACCTATGTTTGCGATGGGCTCTTTCCACAGTGGTCTCCAGATCCTCTGTCGCCGAAACTGCTGTTCCAGAAGGCGCGACAGCGAGGCAGTCAATTTTTCAGCATTTGGACCGTTGAGTACGAAGCGGGCGCCTGTTCCAATCCGACCGAAATCGTCTCCGCCAGCGACGCAGCCATCATGCATCCCAGCTGGTCACCCGATGGCAAACTCATCTGCTACTGCCAGGTGGCTTCTCCCCAAGCCAACGGCGGCGCCTGGCCAATGCAGGCCGAGGTCTGGATGGTCTCGGTTGATGGTTCAGGTCAAGCACCTCTGACCACCGGCAACTTCCGCAACATGCAGCCCAACTGGAGCCAGGATGGTCGGATCTACTTCGTGTCCGATCGCGGTGGCGAGGATGTGATCTGGTCGATTCCGGCAGCGTCCGCGGGTGCCCAGGTCCCCATGCAGACGATCGTCGACGCGACCGAGCCACTTCCCGGCGAGTGAGCCCCACTCCATCTTGAACCCGACCCACCCCAGGCGCCCGACGACATGAACCCTGTCGTCGGGCGTTCTTTCTGTGATCTTGTGACTTCGGGCAGAGTTGGAATCAGACTTGCATGCTGCAGTGCATGGGACACGCACACACGGATCGACGGGCCTCTGAATCAGGCATTCATCGGCAATTTCTGCCTTACCCCCCCGCATTTCGCCTGCTGGGCCTGCTGATCGTGCTGATCGCGCTGGGCGGTTGTCAGTACAAGATGCCGACTTCGCTCACTTCTCCCTGGTTGCCTCAGCAGCAGGTCTGGGCAATTGCGCCGTTGGCGAATGAAAGTGGTGTCAGCCACGTCGATCGGCTCAGAATCACCGATTCACTGGTTCTTGAGACCGCCTCGGTGACCGGAATCGACGTACTCCCACTCAACCGAACCCTGGAAGCGATGTTGGCTCTGAACATCGGACTGGATGGTATCCCCAGTGCCGCCGACTACCAGCAGCTCTGCAGTGTGCTCGGGGCGGATGCGATCCTGGTGGGGACAATCATGGCCTACGACCCCTATCAACCCCTGCGTCTCGGATCCTCGATTCAGTTGATCCGTCCCCATGGCCGCAATGCACGGGTTCGCTTCGACCCCCGCTCGGTCACAATGGCTCTGGGAGGCGACTCCTCCGCCCCAGAAACGCTGGTCTATCGGGACGCACGTCCGGTTCAGGCTTCAGGCATCTTTGATGCTGAGAATCATGGGGTTCTCATGGCCATGGAGGCCTATAGTGAAGGCAGGTCCACCCACAACCTCGCTCGAAGCGATCTGGGTCTGTACCACCTCGACATGGATGACTACGCCGAGTTTGTCTTCCATCAATTGCTG
This sequence comes from Planctomycetes bacterium TMED75, assembly GCA_002171655.1. GTDB lineage: Bacteria > Planctomycetota > Phycisphaerae > Phycisphaerales > SM1A02 > UBA8087. The sequence continues at coordinate 553 of NHEC01000059.1, read as the reverse complement.
CTTCGCCTCCTGAACGAGGCCTCCTTGAATCAATCGGCAGGAACTGCCGTTGCTTTCGCCGGGCCATAAAAAGGCCCGGGAAAACTCAAGCCTCAAAAATCAACGTTTCCAGCCTCTCAGCGGGGGGTGGACGGTTTTTGCACGAACCGTCCGATACCCGCTCAACCCGTACGCCGATTCCTCCGATGAATCGGACGCACCTCCTTTGTTTCAGATTCGGCCAAGTTGTGTCCGGCTGGAATTCGGGAGTGCGCATGAGGCTCCCCTTCGGCCGTGAGGGAGTGCTCCCTATCCAGAAGTGCGGCCAACCAAGAACGAGCTTCACGCAGCGTAGTGAAGCACCAGTCTCCAATCGGAACACCCAGGGATTTCCACATGAGCGAGCATCTCCCAATTGTCGATCGTTTCATCAGTTACCTGAATGAAGAACGTCACTTCAGCCCCTACACCGGAAGGTGCTACGGCCTCGACCTTCGTCAGTTCACTGACCACATCCGATCAAAGTACGAGATCTCCTGTGACGCTCAGGCGGAGCAGGCGGCCCTTGATGATC
>NHEC01000058.1 GCA_002171655.1 Planctomycetes bacterium TMED75 | reverse complement strand
GCTTCCTTGGCCGCGATCGCTTCCGGCGAGACCCGCCACTTCGCACTGGCGGTGAGGGCCTCGATCGTCTGGGCGATCATCTCGTTGGATGCCTTGCTGCCCTTGCTGAAGAGCACGCCGGTCTCCTGGTGGAATCTGACGACCGCGGGCTGGCCGATCTGGTTTTCACCCTGGAGCGTGATGCCCGCGGAAACCGTGCCCATGATCTCTTCTATCTTCATGCCGCTGGTCAGCAGTTCCTGAATCGAGAGCACTCGAACGGCCAGTCTCTGGCTGGAAAACCCCACCGGCTCGAAGGTGATGCTGACCAGTTCATTGTTGACGTTTCGGTAGTCGAGCATGCCTCGGGTCGCTCGATCCAAGGCATCCGATCCGAGAAGTATTCCCTCGACCCCGCAGACCAGATCGACGATCGTTCCGGGCTCGGTGATGCGTGCTTCAAACCCGGCAACCTCGAACTTCTTTGCCTTCTGGCCGAGGACCACCGGGAAGTCGGGGTAGGCCTTGCTCAATTGTCCGAAGAGTTCCGAGGCGGTACCGCCCGTGAATGAGAACTTGATTGGATCCTGTAGATCGATGACCGTCGGGGCGGTGACTCGAGGGGCGTTCGGTCCGGCAATGGAGGTCGCCCCCGGCAGAGCTGCCATCAGGGCGAGTGCGAGGGTGGTCTTGGTCAGTGCGTGGATCATGGTCAGGGTTCCTTGTCGTGGATGTGGTGGTTCAGTGAGTGGAACCCCCCCCGGAATCAGGCAGTGGCTTCCACCTGAAGAACGACACCGATCCACGGGTTTCGCGTGGGAGGTCTGTTTTTTTTGATTTACCGTTCGAAACCGCGTTCCCAGGCTTCTCAGGGGGTGTTCAGGACCGGTTCGAGTTGGCGAGCCTGCGCCAGGGCCCGCTCATCCTGGTTGAACGCCCCGATCGCCTGGAGACCCATCGGCAGTCCGTCGGCGGTGCGGCCCGCGGGCAAGGAGACGGTCGGTAGTCCGGCGTTGGTCCACGGTCCGTTGAGGATTCCACTTCCGGTGGAGCCGATCCCCAACGGTGCGGGGCCGGTGGCGCCGGGTGCGATCCAGAGATCGATACCCTCGTCCTTCATTCGTGCTTCCAGGTCCGTACGCAGTTGCGTTGGTTGTTCCAAAGCGATTCGGCGTCGGGCTTCGTCAACCTCTTCGGCCCGATCAAGAAGGCTCAGGGTGCGCGGGTCGTATTCCTTCTGATGGTTCGATCGCCAGGTTCGGTGCACCGCGGCCGCCTCAATCGCACAGAGATCCATGTGCGCTTCGTGCAGGTCTTCGAATCCCTCGAGGGCTTCGGTCTCGATCAGGGTGAACCCCATTGACTCCAGGAGCGTGCAGACCATTCCAAAGTGCGCGCGACCAGAATCCTCCGCGTGATGCAGGTAGTCGTCACCGGGAATTCCCAGCACCGGTTGTTTGGCGTTCTCGACCGCCACCCAGTCTCCGGTCATCACCGCGACCACCGCTTCGACCACATCAAGGTCCGCACCCAGACAGCCGACGTGGTCGAGGGTGGGGGCGAGCGCGACGATGCCCCGGTCATCGATGCGTCCCTTGCTCGGTTTCATGGCGTTGACCCCGCAGAAGGCGGCTGGTCGCATCAGTGATCCCACGGTCTGGGTGCCCAGTGCCGCATCGCAGAGTCCCGCGGCGACCGCTGCGGCAGAACCGCTGCTCGAACCGCCAGGGGTGTGCTCGAGGTCACGGGGATTGCGAGTCGGTCCGTTGGCGAGGTAGGCGAATTCGGTGGTGACGGTCTTCCCGACGATCAGCGCTCCAGCCTGTTTGAGTTGCGTGACGCAGGGCGCTTCCGAGCCTGCGAATTCGCTCGGGGGAAGTGTGGTTCCGGCCCGAGTCTCCAGACCGTCAACGTTGAAGATGTCTTTCACTCCGAGAAGCAGGCCGAAGAGGGGGGGGCGTTCATCAGGACTGGAAAATCGATGCAGCAAGTCGTCCGCCTCGGTTCTCAGGCGATCAAATCGTCCCGGCTCTTCGACGAAGGCGTGGATCCGATCTTCCCACTCTGCGAAATCGACTTCGAGTTGATCGATCGTCTCGGTGGGATTCCAATCATGTGCTGGAGGGTGGGTCATGTCCTCTGGATCCTATCCGTTGTCGCGTTTGCTGGTGTGGCGTGATGCCCAGAGCCCTTTCGCGATACCATCGTCCCCACCCCCCGGAGTCCTGCATGTCCCCTGAGAAGAAACGAGCACTGTTGAAGGACTGGCCGCTGCTCCTGAGCTACGGGTCGTTGCTGGCGGTATTGACGGTTGCGTCGGGTTCCTTCACGGACCTCACCTCTGCAACTCAGGTCGGCCTGCTCTTTGCCTGGTTGTTCGTGGTCATCCTGCTGGCGGCCTTCAGTGTGGTGCACCATGCCGAGTGTCTGGCAATCAAGCTGGGTGAGCCCTACGGCACCCTGATTCTCACGCTCTCGGTGATCGGGCTTGAGGTGCTGATGATCGTGACGGTGATGATCACCAAGAACGAGAATCCCGCGATGGCACGCGACACGATGTTCGGGGTCCTGATGATCGTGCTCAATGCACTCTTGGGATTGTCGATCGTGGCCGGATCGATGCGCCACAAGATTCAGGAATTCAATTTCAACAGTTCCGAGTCCTTTCTCGGGGGCATCATCGCTCTGGTCGGACTCGGCCTGGTCCTGCCGGCCTTCATTCCCGCCGCAGGTGCCTGGCTCTTCGAGATCTACCTCATCGTCGGGTGTCTTCTTTTCTATGCTCTGTTCCTCTGGGTGCAGACCAAGCAGCACAGCGGGTTCTTCGAGTACCGCAATCCGGATGGGACTGCGGATGATCATGATCATCCAGACTCTCCCTTTGGAATCGGCTACCACGTGGTGCTGCTGATTCTGACGCTGATTCCCCTGGTGGTTCTCGCCAAGCAGTTGTCGGTGGTACTGGATGTCGGGCTGGAGACCCTGGGCGCTCCTGAAGCCCTGGTGGGGTTGGTGGTGGCGATTCTGATCCTGGCCCCCGAAGGCCTGGCCGCGGTGGCCGCCGCTCGACACAACAACCTGCAGCGTGCGCTCAACATCTGCCTGGGTTCTGGTCTGGCGACCATAGGTTTGACGATTCCCACGGTGCTGGTGATCGGCATGCTCATCGGTCAGGACATCACACTTGGACTTGAACCGATCGAGGTGGTGCTCATCACCATCACCCTCCTGGTGCTCATGGTCAGTACGACCAAAGGCAAGGCCAACGTCTTCAAGGGCATCGTCCATCTGATGCTCTTTGCGAGTTACTGCGTCTTCATCTTTGTCTGAATCGGATTTTCCAGGATACCTTTTCGAAAGGACTCCCCCGAATGGCCACATTTGAAATACTTGGTTCGACTGATCCGTTTCTCAAGGCACACCTCGAACAGGGAGAGTCGATCTTTGCTGAAGGTGGTGCCATGGCGGCAATGGAGGACGTGATCGATCTCACCGGAAAGGCGAAGGGCGGCATGTTGAAGTCCATTGCACGTGCGGCGATGACCGGTGAATCCTTTTTCATGCAGGAGGCGATCGCGGAACGTGGGGCGGGCTCACTCCTCCTCGCGCCCGGCTACCCCGGTGAGGTCCGGGTCATCGATCTCGACTCCGAGGCCTGGTGCCTGACGGACGGAGCCTTTCTCTGTGGAGAGCACTCGCTGGAGATCGCCACCACCCGCAACAAATCGATCAGCGCCTCGTTTTTCGGTGGCTCCGGTGGTTTCTTCATCATGACTGTTTCGGGTACGGGCAAGCTTGCGGTCTCCGCGCTGGGTGCGATCCAGGAAATGCCGGTCCCTCCGGGCGGTGAGCTCGTGGTCGACAGTGGGCATGTGGTCGCTTGGCCAAAGGAGCTCGAGATGAAGGCATCCCTCACCACCAAGCAGGGGTCGGGATTTCTTGGCAAGGTGGTGGGCTCGGTCAAGACCGGCGAGGGCGTGGTCCTGCGCTTCAAGGGTATCGGCAGCGTGCTGATCTCCTCGAGGGCTCAACCGGCATTCATCGGATGGTTGTCGGGTCGACTGCCGTCTTCGAACTGACGCGGTTCCGGCCGGTCAGTCCTTGGTACCCCGCTCGATCTTGCTGAGGCGGCCGTTGGCATTCCAGTCGCTGACGTAGAGGTTGCCGTCCGCGTCGAGGGAGCAACCGTGCGGCGCGGTGAAGACTCCGTCGGTCCAGGCCGACGGGGGGACACCGTTGTTGGCCCAGTGGCTGGAGTCGGGGTTGTCACCAACGTGGTCGATGAGTTTGAACTCGCGATCGAGTACCGTCACCCGCCCCTCGAGCTCCGCCACCGCAAGCTCGTCACCGCTGATGCTGATCGCACAGGGGCGACGGAGGTCACTGACCGGAACATCGATGAACGTCCCGTCGAGGTCAAAGCGCTGGATGCGTCGGTTTTCTCGATCACAGACCAGAAGTCGGGGCTCGCTACCTCGAGTGTCGATCGCCAGTCCGTGGCAGGTCTGGAAGCGTCCGGGTTCGGTCCCTCGACCTCCAAACGAGGTTCGGTAGGTCAGGTCGGGATTGAAAACGTGAATCCACTGGCGACCGTAGCCATCCGCGACAAAGATCCGTCCGTCGGGTGCCACGGCGATGCCGGTGGGGTTGTAGGCGGTGGGATTGTCATCGTATTTGCCGGATTCCATCGGAATGCCCAGGGCCCAGACCAGGCTGCCGTCGAGGCGCAGCTTGAGTACCTGGCGGCCTGCCAGGTGGGCTGCATAGAGGTACTCGACCCCATTCTCCTTCCGAATCGCCATCGCGTGTATGCCGGGATAGTCGGGAGCCATCGATCGCACCAGCGTGCCATCGGGTCGGTGAACCAGAATCGATCGCTCGGTATCGGTGTTTGAGTAGATCAGGCCTTCGCGGTCGATCACCACGCCTCCGTGGGTGTTGCCCATCCGGCCGGTGTCCTCGCCCCGCGCGAATCCGGCGACGGGGATCCATTCCTCGTCGGGTCGATCCGAGATTGCAGTTGACGTGAGCACACAAGTCAGCAGCGCGCACATCGAGTGCACGAGTGGATTCCTGGTCATGGGGTCGTCTCTTTCGTAACGAGGGTCAGGCTGGTTGATCTGACTTCGAACCGACGGGTGCGATCCAGCCACCGTAGTGTTCGATCAAGGCATCGGATTCCCGGGGGCCCATGGTGCCGGGTGCATACTCGAGGGCTGGTCCTGGATTCGCAAGAATCTTAGAGAGTGCGATCCACGTACCTTCGATGATCTTCTGAGTGGCGAACCGAGTGGCGATTCCCTGAAGCGCATCGCCCAGCAGCTGTTCGTAGGGAAGCTTTTCCTCACCCAGTGCCTCGCTGAAGTCGACGTTGAGGACCACGGGCTTGGAAGCCATCTGCGAGGAAGGGTCCAGGGCCTGAACCTGCATCTGGACGCCATCGTCCCCATGACCGAATCGGAATCGAAGGCGATTGCGTTCGGGATGCGGGCAGCCGGTCTCCTTGAACAGCTGCAGCGGAGGACGCTTGTAGACAACCACTGCTTCGGTCGCGGTGCAGCCGAGGTTCTTGCCGGTGCGGATGAAGAACGGCACGCCCGCCCAGCGCCAGGAGTCGATGTAGAGCTTGATCGCCACGAAGGTCTCGGTGGTGGAACCTTCGGCGACACCTTCCACGTCGTGGTATCCCGTGTACTGACCTCGAACGTAGTCCGACGGTTCGATGGGGCGCATCGATTCAAAGGCGTGCAACTGCTGTGCGTGGATTGCGGCTGGGGTGGCGGTCGACGGGGGGTCCATCGAGAGCAGGCCGATGATCTGCATGATGTGATTCTGGACCACGTCCTTGAGGGCACCGACTCGATCGTAGAAAGAGCCTCGGTCCGCGACATCAAATGATTCCGCCATGGTGATCTGAACGCTCTCAACGTGTGCGCTGTTCCAGATCGGCTCGAACATTCGATTCGAAAAACGCCAGACCATGATGTCCTGGATCGCGTTCTTTCCGAGGTAGTGGTCGATTCGGTAGATCTGCTCCTCGTTGAGCATCTGCGAGAGCTGGCCGTAGAGCTTCACCGCCGAGTCGTAGTCGTAGCCGAATGGTTTCTCAATCACCACTCGAGCGTTTTCGGTGAGTCCTGCGGCATGAAGTCCCTGCACTGCGGTGAGGAAGAGGCCCGGGGGAATCTCGAGGTAGAACAGAGGATTCTTGGCGTCGCCCAGCTTGGCCTTGACCGCTTGGTAGGTCTCGTCCTTGGTGTAATCGCCCTGGACGTAGGTCATCTTGGCGGACATCGCGTCCCAGACCCCGGAGTCGACTTTCTGCCCGCAGTCCTTTATCGACTGGAGTGCATGGGCCTTGAACTCCTCATCGCTCCAGTCGGTGAATGCAACACCGATGAACGGGACCTTGAGAAGCCCCCGCTCCGCAAGCTTGTAGAGCGAGACGAAGGTCATCTTCTTGGCCAGATCGCCGGATACTCCGAAGATCACCAGCGCATCGCTGTCTGTCGGGGTACCGTTCGGGTTGGTGGCTGTCTGTGCGGTCTGCTGCATGGTCGTCATCGTCTTCTCCAAGGTGGTATCGCATCGAAAGTCGGGGCCAGAGGGTACCAGATTCGTACTCCTTTCACGGCCCTTTTGGGCGTTCCGCCCTTCTTTGCCTCGTTCTCGAGCTGGTAGGATGTGCCGATCATGATCGATCAGGCTCCCTTCAATGTGTTTCTCTTCCAGGTCCGAGCGGACAATGTCGCCGCTCAGCACGAACGGGAGTGCATCCAGGAGACTGCCGGGATCTCACCCGGCCAGCTTGATTTCGTGAATCTCGCGGTGGATCCGCGCTGCTCTGCGGACCAATTCCGAAATGCCGACGTGGTGCTCATTGGTGGTTCCGCCTCCCACTCCGTGGTGAATGACGATCCCTTCACCGAGGCATTGATCGCCGCGATTCACGCCATCGTCGATCGCCGCCAGCCACTCTTCGGTTCCTGCTGGGGACATCAATTCATCGCCCGTGCTCTGGGTGGGGAAGTCGTGACCGATCTGCAGAATTCGGAAGTAGGAGTGGTCGAGGTGGAATCGACTCCACAGGCTTCCGCCGACCGATTGTTTGAGTCGATGCCCGAACGCTACCCGGTGTTGATGGGTCACCATGATCGTGTCTCGCGACTTCCCGACGGTTGCGTCGAGCTGGCGTTCTCCGAAAACTGTCGGAATCAGGCATTCTGTCTCGAGGGGTACCCCGTGTACGGCACGCAGTTCCATGCGGAGCTGCTTCCCGATCAGCTGGTGGAGCGACTCTCGACGTTCCGGCAGTACATGCCCGACGATGATCAGTTCGAACGACTCAAGGCCTCCATGCGTCCCACTCCGGAAGCGGGCCACCTGCTTTCACGATTTTTCAAGCACGTGCTCGCAGATCGATCTGAACCACACTGAATGCGCCCCTGGCCCAGAGACTCCGCATGACGCACTCCTCTTCCGACAATCACGACACCGAATCCGCCCGACGCGTCTATCTCAAAGGGCTCCTTCGGGACATCGATGCTCTGGAGCGAATGCTTCAGGAGGGCCTTCTGGAATCAGGTGTCCGGCGCATCGGCGCCGAGCAGGAAGTCGCGATCGTGGATCGATCGGGTGGGGCGTTTCCCATCGCCGACGAGCTGCTCAAGTCGCTTCCGGACGACTTGTTCACCAATGAACTTGGTCGATTCAACATCGAGGTGAACTTCAACCCCATTGCGATGGGGGGGTATGCCCTGCGTGATCTCGAACAGCAGATCCATGCGCACCTGGGTCAGTTGCGTGCGGTGGCTCGTCAGCATGAAGCCATGATCCTGCTGGTGGGAATCCTTCCCTCCCTCTCTCGCAGCGATCTCACTCTCGACAACCTCACCGACAAGCCGAGGTACCACGAACTCAACGAGGTTCTGACGCAGCTTCGCGGTGGTCCCTATGAATTGAACATCGACGGCATCGATGAACTGTCCTTCACGCATGACAACATCATGTTGGAGTCCTGCAACACCAGTTTCCAGGTGCATTTTCAGGTGGATCCCGACACCTTTGCGCGTTGGTACAACATCGCCCAGCTTGCGAGTGCTCCGGTGCTGGCGGCCGCGACCAACTCTCCGGTCCTGCTGAATCGTCGACTCTGGCGTGAAACCCGAATTGCGTTGTTCCAGCAGTCGATAGACACCCGGATTCCCCAGAGTTCCGGCCGTCGGATTCCTCCTCGGGTCTCATTCGGTTCCAAGTGGATGACCGACGGCGCGCTCGAGATCTTTCGGGAGGATGTGTCACGCTTCAAGCCGCTTTTCTACGATCAGCCGGAAGAGGATTCACTCGCAGTGCTCAAGGCGGGTGGTGTGCCGTCGCTCTCCGCGCTTCGAAGATTCAACGGAACGGTCTATCGTTGGAATCGTCCGTGCTACGGGGTCTGCGATGGCAAGCCCCACCTTCGAATCGAAAACCGGATGCTCCCCGCGGGTCCTACCCCGATCGACGAGGTGGCCAACACCGCGCTCTGGCTCGGACTGCTTCGTGAACTCAATGATTCCGTCGAGGACGTGACCTCCGCCCTGCCTTTCGAGACCGTGGCCCAGGACTTCTTCTCGGCGGCCCGGCATGGCCTCGACGCGCAGATTCACTGGTTGGACGGACGAATTCATCCCGCCCGGGAACTGATCCTCGAGCGAATTCTTCCCATGTCCGCCCTGGGACTCGAAGCCAGTGGAATAGACGCTTCGGACATCGAGCGATACCTCAGTGTCATCGAGCAGAGGGTTCGAACCGGACGAACCGGTTCCGCCTGGATCCTCGATTCGATTTCCGCCGCAGGGCCGGATCAGTCCAGCGGGCAGCTGTACTCCCGAATTGCCGAGGGAATCGCGGAACGGCAGCTGTACAACGCACCGGTCCATACCTGGAAGACGCTTTCCGCCGATGAGTTCGAGGGAGACAAGCACCACGTCTCTCGGGTCTCCCAGTTCATGGCCACCGAGTTGTTCACCGTCCACCAGGATGACGTCATCGATCTGGTGACCAACCTCATGGATTGGAAGCACCTCCGTCAGATTCCAGTCGAGAACGACGCGCATGAACTGGTTGGACTCGTCACCTATCGACACCTGCTCAAGCACCTTCGTCGGCTCGGAGTTGAAGATGGTGCCGACGAAAGTGAATCGATTCCGGTGTCCGCGATCATGGAACACGACGTGATTTCGATTTCAGCTGATGCACGTTCCGCCGAGGCGTACGAGTTGATGCGAAAGCGGGGGATCAGCTGCCTGCCGGTGGTCGAGAAGGGAAAACTGGTCGGGATGGTCACCGACGAAGATTTCATTCGCATTGCCGACGGTGCGATCCGCGACTTTCTCTCGCCTTGATCCATTGATCCATTGATCCGTTGACTCGTTGATTGGGGGGGTCACTTCGGCGTGGGGCGATAGCGTCCGTCCGGCAGCTTTCTCGGCAATTGGTAGCGCTCATCAGTCAACAACTCGTACACCGCAGGATCGAGTTCGGCGAGCCGGGCAGGGGTGGTGCATTCCCACTCATCGCTGATTTCCATCGCTCTTCCGGGGTAGTCCTGCCCGCCACTCAGGGTGGTCAGTGACCAGTAGAGGTATTCCGCGGCCATGCATTGGTAGTCGCAGGTTCGGTCGTCGTAGTGGTACCAGGCTTCTTCGGGGTAGCGGCGCGGAACGCGCAGGTAGCGGCCCCCTCGTGCGAGGTCCATCGCGTCGGTCAGGCGTGAGCCAGGCTGGTAGCCGAAGGCCTCGGGGTGGGCCGATTCCCAGCCGTTGCTGACCAGGTGCAGGACTTCTTCGAGCGTCGCATCGAACCGACCGGGAATCTTTCGGTGGGGTGGTCCCTCGGGAAGTGTCTCCGTGCCGTAGAGTCCCTGCCCGATGAAGAACCCTCCGGCCTCGATCGCTTCGAAGTCCGGTTCCTGACGCTCCATCTCGCGTTCATCGGAAAACATCGCGAGAAACGCGCCCTCCCGGACCAGAAACTCGTGGACTCGCGGGTCGTCGATGCGCCCGTTCTCGTCGTTGTCGAGGTATTCAGCAAGGACGTGTGCGGCGTGGGTGAGGTCTGCGTCGCTGGTTCTCGGGGTGGCCACGATGTGAATGCCGAAGACCTCGACCGAGCGATTGAAGGTCGGTCGGAAGCAGGCGGTCGGATCGCCTTCGCCGATCGATCGAATGGCGAAGTCTGGAAGCTCGATCGCGGCGGGAGCGACCGAGTGCTGGTTCGCCTCCTCGAAGGAACGAAGTTCCAGTGGCACCACCCCGGGTCCGCGCACCTGAAGCTCGAGCGTCGACCAGTCTTCATCGGCGAATACCGAATCCACCAGCTGATGAAGCCTCGGATCACGTTGAGCCAGAAATGCGCGGGAGTCCGTTTCGAGCAGCTGGCGTTCGTTCGGGGTCAGCGGCGTCTTCAGTTCCTCGGCAAGATTCGGTTCCGCAGCCCGAAACCAGAGCGTCACGCCTTCGGCCCAGTATTCATCCGGGTGTGCCTCGAAGTAGGTGCCCCGCCACAGGCCTTCTTTCATCGCGCGTTCGTAGTGTTCGTGCAATCGGTAGGTGAAGGTGCCGGGACGTGGAGGGGCTTCGACCACCTCGGGCTCGATCGAACCACCGTTTTCCCGATACTGGATCACGGTATGGTAGATCCCGTGTGCGATTTCATGCACCAGGACATGAGGGTGGAGGGTTCGCACTGCGATTCGGTATTCGTCGGGGTTCCCGCCCAGTCCCGCGGCCTCGGCCACTTCCGGATCGTTTTCGTATTCCGGCAATTCGGTGAGCAGCTGATTCGGGCCCGCAAGCACCACCCGAAAACCACGTGCCGCCAGGGCTTCTCGCAACGGACGGGTCTCTGGATGATCGGTGATCTGGCTCAGGACGGCTGCGGTGAAGTGGATCCAGTGTGGATCTACCTTCTCGGTGGCGTCGATCACCACCCCGTGTCGCACCAGTCGCTGGGTGTACGGCTCCTCCGGATCTGCCGGGGCGGAGTTCTGGACCTGCAACGACAGTGACACGAGCAGCAGCATCTGAATCATCAATGTTCTCCAGTGGTGGGCCTTCGAATCGCAATCGGACCGGTTGGTTCACCGGGGTCCCGTTTCAGCCACCGCGAGCCGACTCGTCTCGTTCCCACACATCGAATCGACGTTTCTTGAACTGTTGGTTCGCTCGAAGGCGAGTGATCATCTTGAGTGCGATGTAGATCGACGAGGAAATCGGGTGACGCAACAGACTGGTGAACATCGATCCCGGAGTCGTGCCTTCTCGCTGCTCTTCACGCGGGGCGTACCCCTTCGCCGTCAGTTCCAGCGAGCCCAGCCTTGACCGAGTCTTGATGGCGATCAGTCCCTTGAGGGTGGTGGGGGCGAAGACGTTGAACGTACAGTTCGTGAGGGTGCGTCGTTCGGATCGAGTGAACAGCTGATGGGCGTATCCGTCATCGGCGATGATTGGCGGGAACCAGTCGAAACGGGCCCGGCCTTCCTCGGACATTGCGTAGAAGCCGGTTCCCAGCATGTGGCCGTCCGAGTGGTAGGGGGTGCGCATCCAGGCCTGGTAGAAGCTTCGGATGATGAACCCCGAGTCCTTGGTCACGAAGTGAGCCGTCGGGCTGACCGCCAGGCACCCGTCTTTCAAGGCGTCATGGCACCGGGCCAGGCAGTCGACGGATAATTCGATATCCGCATCCAGATAGACCCTGGGAAACAACGTGCAGGCCTTGTCTCCGGCATTGAGCGCATTGATCTTCGAGCCCTTCTCCAGTTCGATCACCGTGACCCTGTCTCCGAATCCGCGTGCGATTTCGGCGGTGTCGTCATGGCAACCGTTCGGCACCACCACGATCTCGAGCTGGTCGAGTTCCTGTTGTTCGAACAGGCGCTCGATGCACCGACCGATCACGGCGGATTCGTTGTATGCAGGGATGACTACGCTGAAGGATTTCATGTTCTGGTTTCGCTCGCTGACGCGCTTACTCGGTTTCCTGATCGCTTTCGGGTCGGGTTCGGGTGCCGATCACGCGTGCGGGCACCCCGGCGACGATCGACCAAGGCTCGACATCATGGGTGACCACGGCGTTGGCGGCGGCAATCGCATGCGCCCCGATCGTGACTCCCGGCATGACCATCACCATCGCGCCCAGCCAGACATCATGTTCGATCCGGATGTCATCTTCGAGCATTGGCTGGGTGTTGGCGGGCACTCCCAGGTTGAATCCGTAACTCGCACAGGTCATCGTGCAGTAGGGGCCGATGATCACGTCCTCACCGATGATGATCCGACCGGTGTTCTGTCCCGCCAGCAGCGTCGTTCCGTGAGTGATCACCGTACGGTCCCCAACCTCAATCCGCTCTCCGTTTGCGATCATCATGTCCGGTGCGAACTGGGCGGTCTTTCCGCGCTTCATCTTCCTCATCCCCTCAAGGTAGTAGTTACTCTTGAAGTTCGCGGTGCGAAGCAGGTGAATGAACAACGAGGGCCGAAACATGTTTGTCACCAGCTTGAGGCCCCGTGTGACCTTGCTCTGCTTTCGTTTCGGTTTTGTGATCTCCATCGTGCCTGCACTACCTTTCAGTATTTGAATCCGCTGTTTCATCTCGCCTTCTTCTCTATCGAAACACCTCTGTGGCTCTCTCCAGTACCAGTGCTTGATTGAACCTTCTTTTCTCAATGACTGGAGGCTCCGCCACTTTGAAGGTCATTTCCTCGGTCCGGCAGAGGCAGGACCGAGAGACCGGTAAGCCGTCTGAGCGCGAGTTGATTCTCCACCCTTTTCCGGTCAATTTCGCTATATTTGCAAACGAGTTGAAGACTTCGCTCAACCGCTCCGAACATCATGAAGTTCATCCTTTTTTTCAGACCTCACTCCCCTGTTTTTGTCATCCACGGAGTCAGTTGATGCTGCCACAGTTCGTACGCGGTCGTGCCCTGCGCAACCGCTTCCTGACCCTCAGGGATGCGATGTTGCCGGTGTCCCGATATCCGGGCCGGGACTTCAATATCTGGTGGCTGAGTACCGGGCGCTGCGGCACCCACTTCATTCGCCACTGTTGCAAGGCGGCAGCGGGGGTGGAGATCGGGAAAGGAATCGGGCTGGGAAACAACCTCTGGAACGATGTAATCGACATCTACCGAACTGATCGCGATCGGTTCTGGAACCTGAAGCTCGAGGATTACCCATTGGTCAAGGCCAAGCTCAACGCTCGAAACAACTACTCCTCCAGAGTATTCACCGAAATTGCGCATGAGATTTATCCGTTCTCTGCGATGGTGTATGACTACAGCCGCCGCTGTGGTCGTCCGGACAAGCTGGTCCATCTGATACGAAATCCCATCGACTGCTGCCAGTCGATGTTGAAGGCCGAGCGTCGGGACGGCCCCCAGGGTTTTTCCAGGCGGGCAACGAGTTACTTCAATTCGGGCGATGAACCGGCGGTCCGAGCGGCCAAGACCTGGATCGAGATCAACACCATGTGTGCAGAGGTTGCTTCGCACCTGGATGACCCTGACAACGTTCTCTTCGTACGCATCGAGGACCTCGACAGTCGGACTTCGGTCGAACTTCTCAACCGGCTCGGCCTGACCGATATCGACCAGAATCGACTCGAGAACGTCTTCGGAGAGCAGTTCACCGATCTCAGGCATTCGCACATGGCTCGTTCCGACCTCACGACTCCTGGCACCTCGTCGGATGAGTTGGACCTCATTCGTGAGCTCACCCGTGAGACAGCCGCCCGTTTCGGCTACGAAGTCTGATTTGCCGGCTCATGACTCTCCGGGACTCCATGCGGGTATGAGACAGCTGTTCAATCCCCACTGAACCGAGAAGTTGGCGTTCGTGGGGGCCATGACCACTGGTATGATGGCGTCCATGCCAAACAGGCCCCTCCGACATCTTCTTGTGGGTCTCCTGGGCACTCTCGGACTGGGTGCAGCGATCACTTCATCCCTCACCGCAGTGCGTGCGGCCGACTTGCACCCCGGCATCCGCCCGTCAGATCCGGAGCAGATCCGGTTCGGACGAGACATTCGACCAATTCTCTCCGACCGCTGTTTTCTCTGCCATGGTCCGGATCGGGAGACTCGTGCGGTCGACCTCCGTCTGGATCTGCGCTCTGACGCCACGGTTGATCGAGACGGTGCTGCGGCGATCGTGCCCGGTCGTCCGGAAGAGTCGATGCTGCTTCAACGGATTCTCAGCACTGATCCGGATGATCGGATGCCCCCTCCGGAAAGTGGCAAGCACGCGCTCACCCCAGATCAAGTGGAGCTGGTGCGAACCTGGATCGAACAGGGTGCGGTCTATGAGGATCATTGGGCATTCGAGCCTCCCGTCAGACCTGCTCCGCCAACTCCCTCGGATCTTTCGTGGGGTACCAACGAGATCGATGCCTTCGTCCTGACTCGCATGGAGCAGGCCGGGCTGTCTCCAAATCCGCCCGCGGATGCCCGAACTCTGGTTCGTCGACTGTATCTCGACTTGACCGGACTTCCTCCGACCCCCGAGGAGCTTGCAGAGTTCGAATCGGACTCCTCCGACCAGGCGTATCTCCGGCTGGTGGATCGCTTGCTTGGCGAGGAGCCCTATCGCACGCGTCACGCCGAGCGTATGGCCACACCCTGGCTGGATCAGGCCAGGTTCGCCGACACTTCCGGCATCCACATGGACGCGGGGCGATCAATCTGGTTGTGGCGGGACTGGGTCTTAAATGCCTATCGAGAGAACAAGCC
Organism: Planctomycetes bacterium TMED75; assembly: GCA_002171655.1. GTDB lineage: Bacteria > Planctomycetota > Phycisphaerae > Phycisphaerales > SM1A02 > UBA8087. The sequence continues at coordinate 4,781 of NHEC01000058.1, read as the reverse complement.
ATTCGATGACTTCGTGATCGAGCAGCTGGCCGGCGACCTGATCCCATCTGCCACGGTCGATCAGAAGATCGCCAGTGGGTTCAATCGAAACCACGTCACCACCGATGAAGGCGGCGCGATCAACGAGGAGTACCTGCTCGAATACGCCGTGGACCGGGTGCATACCACCGGAACCGTGTTTCTGGGACTGAGCGTGGGGTGTGCTCGATGCCACGACCACAAGTTCGATCCGATCTCCATCGATGAGTTCTACAGTTTTCTGGCCTTCTTCAACAACAATGAGGAGCCGGGGCTCTATTCCCAGGTCCCCGATCCCAATCGCGCACTCGAACCCGCATTGATCGTTCCCGACGAGTCGATGAAGGGGCGTCTGGATGAACTCACCGCCAGTCTGGGTTCATTGCAGGCCGAACGGGCGAATCCCTCATTGGAGGAACTGCAACAGGTCGAGGCGTACCTCGCGAATCTCAGGTCCGATGGAGACTGGGGTTGGCACACTGCGGTGCCGATCACGGCGTCCAGCCGAGAAGGCACGGTCTTCGAACTCAAGCCCGATCATTCGGTGCTCGCCACGGGACCGGTTCCCGCCACCGACCAGCACGTCATCACCTGTTCGACCGACCAAACCGAGCTGCGCGGTCTGATGCTCGAGGTTCTTGCCGATCCTTCGTTGGCCAACAACCGGGTGGGTCGAGCCACGAACGGTAATGCAGTGCTTGGTTCAGTCTCGGTCGAAGTCATCTCACGAGTCGATCCCGACCGAAGGAAGGAGCTCGAATGGAGCTGGGCGTGGGCTGATATCGAACAGCCCAACGATGATTTCCGAGTGGCCAATGCTCTGCGCAGCGACAATGATCGGGTGTGGGCGGTGGATGGGCACCAGCAGCCTGGTGATCGTCATGCGGTCTTCATCGCGTCCGAACCCTTCGGTTACGAGGGTGGCAGCGAACTCGTTGTGCGGCTGAATTACGAATCACCCTATCCCCAGCACGAGTTCGGGCGCGTGCGGATGCATCTGGGTTCGGTTTCCGAAGCGGCACTTGAGCAGCTTCCCCCGGCAACCACGAACTGGTACCTCGCGGGGCCTTTCCCAACGGCAAGCGGGCGCGAGGCCTACGACACCGACTTTGGTCCCGAAGAGCCGGGTGCACTCGATTTCAATCGGATGTTCGGCAATCAGGACCTCCAGAAGTGGAGGTACGCCTCGCTGGTCTTCGAAGCGACTCCGGCCGGCCTTGCGCAGGGGATCGGCGCGGAATTCCTCGCGCGCGAGCTGTACGTTCCGACCGCACGGACCGTCAAACTCTTCTTTGGAAGTGATGACGGGCTTCAGATCTACCGCAACGGCGAACTGGTCCACGAACACCGCATCGACCGTGGGGTCGCCCCCGATCAGGACGAGGTGCTGGTCGACCTCGTCCCCGGCCGCAACACCCTGGTGTGCAAGGTGGTCAATACCGGTGGGGGCGCGGCGTTCTACCACCGTGCCGTCGCCGACGAGGATGAACACCCCTCCGAGGTCATCGCCCTCCTGCTTCCGGGTGAGCTGCTCGATGATGCCGGTCGCACCCGTGCGCGCGATGCGGTTCGTCAGCGCGTCTCTCCACGCTACCGGGACCTGACTTCGGAACTCGAAGTCATTCAGGCCGAACACGACGGTCTGATCAAGTCCATCCCCCAGACGATGGTCATGCAGGAGCGAGCAACACCGCGTGAAACCTACGTGATGATGCGCGGGCAGTACGACGCACCGGACACCGAGCGGCGTGTCTCTCGCGGAATTCCCTCGGCGCTCGGTGCGGTCCGAGGAGGATTCGATGAACGCACCGATCGACTCGACCTCGCGCAGTGGCTGGTCGGTCCGGAGAACCCTCTGACGGCGCGAGTGACGGTGAATCGTCTCTGGCAACTGTTCTTCGGCCGCGGCATCGTCGAAACCACCGGCGATTTCGGCTTGCAGGGGGCCTGGCCTTCCCATCCCGGTCTTCTCGACTGGATGGCGGTCGAATTCCAGGACAACGGCTGGGATGTGCAGGCGATGCTTCGTCTGATCGTCGCCAGTTCAACCTATCGTCAGACGGCTCGACTGGATCCTGACTCCCAGCAGCTTGATGAACGAAACCTCCTGCTCAGCTCCTTTCCCCGGCAACGACTTTCCGCCGAACAGATTCGAGATCAGGCTCTGCACGTCTCCGGACTTCTGGTCGAGACTTTCGGCGGGCCCAGCGTCAAGCCCTATCAACCCAGCGGACTCTGGCAGGAAGTGGCGATGCCGCAATCGAACACCCGATCCTTCGAACGATCAATGGGTGAGGACCTCTGGCGGAGAAGTCTCTACACCTACTGGAAGCGTGCGGCGCCGCCACCCTCGATGCTGACCTTCGATGCGCCCACTCGTGAATACTGCGTGACCAACCGCGGTTCCACCAACACCCCGTTGCAGGCACTGGTCCTGTGGAACGACGAACAGTTCGTGGAGGCCGCCCGGGTTGCAGCACAGCGGATGCTCGAGTCCTCGGAGGACGATCGATCCCGTTTGAGTCAGCTCGCGATCCGTACCACGGGCTCGGATCTGTCCGAGGCCAACACTCGTCGGATGCTGGATGCGATCGACGCCTACCGTGTGAGATACCGTGCCGCACCTCAAGACGCCATTGCCCTGGTGTCGGTGGGGGAGGCTCCGGTTCCCGAACACCTCGACCCCTCCGAACTGGCTACCTGGACGATGATCGCCAACGCATTGCTTTCGAGTGATGCGGCGATCGTGAAGGATTGAGACGACTGAATCACATGAGCTCCGACAAGAAGATCACCGAACACTGCCACGACCCACTGGAAGAGTACCTGCGCAATATGACTCGCCGGCGATTCTTCGGGACCATGGCCAATACCATGGGGGCCGGGCTCGGAACCTTCGCACTCGGCTCGATGTTGAACGCAGACGGCAGACGGGTGGGTCCGACCATCCAGGCCGAATCACCCGAGCAGATCCTCGCGAACCTTCCGCACTACGCGCCCCGGGCCAAGCGTGTGATCTACATGCACATGGAAGGCGCTCCCAGCCAGCTGGATCTCTACGACTACAAGCCCGGACTCCACGATCGGTTCGACGAGGACCTTCCGGACTCGGTACGTGGTTCCCAGCGAATCACCACCATGACCAGCGGTCAGGACCGATTCCCCGTCGCGCCCTCGATGTTCAAGTTCAAGCGCTACGAGAACAATGAAGACGGCCTGATGCTCTCGGAACTGCTGCCGCACACCGGTTCGATCGCGAAGGACATCTGCGTGATTCGCTCGATGCACACCTCCGCCATCCACCACGAACCCGGAATCACTTTCTTTCAGACCGGAACCGAACAGCCGGGTCGTCCCTGCTTCGGTTCCTGGATGAGCTACGGCCTGGGCAGCCTCAACCGCGACCTGCCGACCTTCGTGGTCATGATCACCCAGGGCAAGGGCAACATGCAGGCCCTCGCCGCTCGGTTCTGGGGGAGTGGTTTTCTCTCGAGCGAACACCAGGGGTGCAAGCTCCGGGCGGGCAATGAATCGGTGCTCTACTTGAAGAATCCCGACGGGGTCTCCCGCGAGGACCGTCGTCGCATGCTGGATCTCGTTGCCGGACTCAACGAGGAGGAGTTCAAGCACAGCCTCGATCCCGAGGTGACCGCCCGGGTCGCCCAGTACGAGATGGCCTATCGAATGCAGATGTCGGTTCCGGAGCTCACGGACTTCTCCGATGAGAGCCAGGCGACACTCGATCTCTACGGACCCGAGGTCAACACTCCGGGGTCGTTCGCCGCGAACTGTCTGCTCGCTCGCCGGCTTTCCGAACGCGGGGTCCGGTTCGTCCAACTGTTCATGCGTGGTTGGGACCAGCACGGCAATCTGCCCACCGAGATCCGAGCGCAATGCGAAGCGGTCGATCAGCCTCAGGCCGCTCTGGTCAAGGACCTCAAGCAGCGGGGGCTTCTGGACGAGACGCTGGTGCTCTGGGCGGGAGAGTTCGGTCGTACGGTCTACAGTCAGGGAACTCTGGCGCGAACCAACTACGGACGGGACCACCATCCGCGCTGTTTTTCGATCTGGTTGGCCGGAGGAGGGATCAAGCCGGGGATCAGTTACGGCAAGACCGATGACTATTCCTACAACATCGTCGAGAACCCGGTGGAGGTGCACGATCTCCACGCCACCCTCCTGCATCTGATGGGCATCGACCATAAAAAGCTGACGTTCCGTCAGCAGGGTCGTGACTATCGGCTCACCGACGTCCACGGCCGACTGGTCACCCCGATCATCGGCTAGTCGAATCCCCGCTGGTCCGCTCCGCTCCCCAAACGACTCAGGGAATCTCCCGCACGACAGCCTCCAGCGGCGGTCGCTTCACGGTTGGAGTCTCCTTCGGGTGTCCCGCCCAGATGAAGCCGATGATCTCGAATTCAGACGGATCGATCCCACAGATCCGGTAGGTCTCGGGGTGTCTGGTGATCGCACCGCTCGACCACTTTGAACCCACTCCGTCCGCGGCCAGGGACAGGGTCAGGTTCTGAATCGCACAGGCACAGGCGGCGTAATCCTCTTTCGCCTGAAACGGGTCGGTGCAGGCGGCCTGGCAGACCACCACCAACCGGTCCGGTGCCCGCAGTTTGGTTCGCGCCGCGCGAGCGGCTTCGGGGGAGAGCCCGGTTCGCTCCTGTTTCAATGCCACTCCAAGATCCGCGATCGATTCCCGGCCCTGTGGTCCCACCAACAGGAACCGCCACGGAAAGGTGAGTCGATGG
>NHEC01000057.1 GCA_002171655.1 Planctomycetes bacterium TMED75 | reverse complement strand
GTTGCAGACTGAACCGTCCGTGACAGCGTCATCACCAGCAGTGACCTTCATGCACGGCCAGTCTCGTCCGTAGTACGGAGGTTCGAACAAAGGACTGTCCAACGCCTCTTTAGCTTCTCGCTGGGCCTTCAGGGGAACTCGTGGACGGGCGTCGCTACGCTCATCGCCGTGAAACTCCTCTGGAGGGCCCCTGTTTGTCTTTTTCGGAACCGCTGAGATCTGAAGTGACTCCTTCTTGTGGTCCTTCCGATCAGAGTTGGCTGGCACGAAAATTCTTGCGTTGCCAGACAGAGGGCTTCGTCGCGTTCCACGAGTGGGCTTGATTGCAGCTACCGTAGGAAGTGACGATGTAGGAACACAGTTCGAGTGTTCGCCAATGCGATTCTTGACCAAATCCGTTCCACATTCCGGATCAAAGCTTTTGTCTGGATTGTGTGGATCATCTGGTTGTAAAGGTCCTGGATGTCTGGAAAGCCAGTCTTCGTTGTACATCGTTTCACCCTTACGGTAGGTCCAACGAAACTCATAGTCACTCAGCGCCAAGCTGTAGTTGTAAAGCCTCCGGTTGTTCCCTTTGTACTGGTTCAACCACGCAATCGGAGCGTGATCTCCTTCAACGAAGAACTGCTTGTTGTGAAGTAGGTAAGGTCGGAACTTTGAGACTGCCCAAACCAATGCTCCTACTTCCAAATCACGAGCACACCGTTTGCCTTCCGTTTCTGTCAGGCGTTTGCTCGCGTAATGTACGACTCGTTTCTTCTTTCCGTCAGCCGTCGGCTGGGAGATGGTGGCACCATATCCAATTCCACTGGCATCCGTACGCAGGTATACTGGTCGGTGCCAGGAGAACAATGCCAAGCATCTTTCTGAAGCCATCTGCTTCAAAATGTAATCGTATTCTTTGTCGTGACGGCTATTCCATTCGAATTTCACGCCGTTTTTCAATAAGTTCGTCATCTCGATCGTGTTCTGGGAGAAATGGGGAATCCACTGTCGACTGAAACCAGCAGCACCCAAGAATCGACGTACACCTTTGGCGTCGGTTGGCCTGGGAGCTTCATGTAAAGCCGTTACTTTGGATGGGTCTATACGTAGCCCTTCTTTACTCAGTTTGATACCCACGTACTGCACCTCAGACCTGCCAATGAATGCCTTCTCAGGACAGATGGACAGGTGGTGCTTCTTGAGCAGACTTAATAGGAAGCGAACTGCCTCCATATGGTCCTCCTTCAAGCCAAATACGATCAAATCGTCAACATATTGGTTGCAGTTGTTCCCCAAGCAAGGTTCTCCAATCACCTTCCTGGGCCGTTGGTCTACCGGTACCCCTTTTGCAATCGCATCTTCCAAACTCGGTTGTCTTCCAGTGAACGGCGTCATCAGCATCTTGTGAAAACCCGCAGCAAGCGCGCTCGGTGAATTCACAAATCCTTGTGGCATGCGTTTGTACGTGAACATTCCACGATGCGGGGTAGAGAACGCAAGCTTGTGTTGGTCCTCTTCCTTAACTGCCATGCTGTAAAACGCGTCCTTGATGTCGATGCAAGTGAAAATCTCACTTCCTTCCATCGAATCGAACATTTCTTGAGCTGTACTGGACATGTAGGCGTGTCTCCTGACTCGGGCATTCAATTTCCGATAATCCGTCGTCACACGCAGGGCCGGCAGGCCCGTTTCTTTGTCTACTTGTCCTGGTTTCTTCACGAGTACAGTCACAGCCGAGTACGCCGCGTCGTCAATTGGATAGATCACTCCCTTCGCCAACAGCTTATTGATGTGGGAGTCCAACACTTTGAGTTTCTCTGGGGCCAGCCTCCATGCTCGTTGCACAATCGGCCGGTCATCCAGTAGATCAATTCCAATTTCGTACGGCTTACCATCTGGAGTGGTGAACGGTGGCTTCAACTTCTCGTAGTCGAAGACTTCAGCATGATCGTCCAGCACCTGCTGGAGCTCAGCTTTGTTTGCCACAGCCCACTCCGAATCGTCCAGATGTAAACGGTCCCATAATGGCTTCTTATCCCCATCAGCATCAAACTCATGCAGAGCCGCGTTCACTATTCGACCGTATTTCAAATTGCACCTCGGGTCTAGGTTCAGTTTCCGTTCCCGAAGCCGCTTGTTAACAACTCGGTCCAACTTCACATGACGATGGGTGACTTGTTCGGCCGGGATAGGGCGATATACAGACGGGTCCAAATCCGTCTTCGTCTCGGTGACTGCATTCACCGTAACTCCATCCCAAACACTGGCAGTCCACTGTGCTGCCGTTTCCATCAGGTCTGCTGTACTGTGGGCAACTCTGGCCCCAGCATGATAGATCGCAGCAATCCTCGATGGTGGTGTGGTGCGGTCAGTGGCGTCGGTAACCGACTTTTGGTACCACTCCGCATCTTCCACAACCGTTTTGTAATCCTCATTCTCGTAAGTCCGTACTGCGGCGATGCACCTTTGCATCGATACGTCCGGTCCCACGTCAGGCAGTAGATATTGGCGTTCCTGTTTGCCTAATCGGTCAGAGCGTGGCCCCCAGTATGAGTGAGTCGCCGTCACAGCCACTACACCATTCACCACTGAGCCTTCATACCACACTTTGTCTTCGATCGCCGGTTCCTTCTCAATGTTCGAAGGTCCGTACAAATATCCACCGTTCGCCTCCATTTCCTCCAATTCCCGGGCCATGGAGGGAGTGACATACGAGAAATTGGGGGCTGTCTTTGTTTCAATCGAACCTACCACTCCCGCTGTCACTATCGCAGCGATCATAAGGACAGCCGCCGTTGTCGATATCCGACTGTCTGTCCCTGAGCCACCGCGTTCAGCAGCAGCCTGTTCAAACTCCGAATCCAAATTCCGTTTTGGTACGTCTGAACCGTCGCTGTCGCTGTCGTCGTTGGGTTCATGCACACTCATTGGTGCATCGGTGCCGTCATCACCGTCCTTCTTCTTGAGGGTCCGCCGAAGCGGACTCAGGGTAGAGTATACCACAACTGCCATCCAGGACTCATGTCGTTCTAGAAAACACGTGCCTTCTTCACAAGCCTGGTATGCGCATTCCTCAATCTCCTTAATCCGACCAATCTCCGTCAGTAAGGGGTGTGGCCTGAGTCGTTGTCTGTCCAACACTTTTTGATGGTACTCCGACACCTCGCCTCCCAGGCAACACTCAGGGTTGCATTTCTTTCGGAGGCACTTGCCGTTGCACAAGTCCTCAATGTCAACCGATTCCGATAAGTTGGGGTCCAGTTCAGGTACACAGCCTTCCTCAGGAGCGTACCGTAAACCCACAACTAAATTTCCAATTACAGGATCACATTGACGGTTCACTGGGTCTCGGATAATTCGCCTCCAATCATCTACCAGTGGATGAGAGCACCATTCGTGACTATGGTAGGCTCTGGCATACGCCGCCACTACCACAGCAACGTTAATGCTGTCTCCTTCGTCGCCACACAGGTGCTCCTGTTGTATCACCTTTGCTAGAGTCGACTCATTCAACTCACCAGGGTGCGGTTCGTCGCCGCACGCTGACTGTACCATCTCCAATAACGATGGTGGGCTCGGTCCTGGTTCTAATTCATGATAGATACAGAACGCGAGCTTGGCCTCCTCGATCAGGGTAAGCACTTCATTTTCGTGCACGGTGGCCTGATCTGGAACCAGTTTGTCATACGTCTCTTTCACTAGACGGACAGGTCGGTCCAATACATCGCTGATCATTTGAGTCACTCCATTCAACCATAGAATGCCACTGGTGGACCCATCGTCAGGGTCACCAACTGGTGACTTCAAAGAATCCAGCTCGTCGACGCAGGTCGGGCTTGGCCGCTGCGTGCGAGGTTCAAACGCCTTCACCTTGGTGGGCGTCATCAGAACCGTAGTAGGCACCGACTTCAACTGATCGTTGTCAAAATCACACAGGTGACTCAACAACTCATTCCGAGTAGCTCGCTCAGCCTCGGATAAAACGAACGGTAGGCGTTTGGCAGCACTGGGTGTGATGCCGTCAGACTTCCGGTCAGGGTGTACTTCAACCGTCCTGACCAGTCCCCGGTCAGGTTGGACTTCAACCGTCCTGACCAGTCCTGTCAACCGCTCGATTTCAACATTCAAATCGTCATTGGACTCGTATCGACCCGTCTTACAGGCACGTTCCAACAACTTGGGGATAGGTACGTCAGGACCAAATCTGGTTCGTTGCACGTCCAATCCAAATGCTGCGTTTTTCATTTCTTCACTGTCGCTACAGTACGCTATCTCACACATCCACTTGACTTCCATACGTTTGCTCAGGGTTCGGAGCTGGTCGTCTGATCCAACCCCATCTTCGATCAAATTGTCCAGATAAGTCTGCAACATTTCACGGTGCTCTTCCAGCACTTCGTGGATTTTCTGCCAAGCTAGGGCCCATGACATGCCTCCAAGACCAATGCTTCGTAGCACGGTGTGGGCAATAGGCTCCAAGCATACTTGGTCGTACCAAGCTCGACGATGTAGGACCGGTGGTGAGTCAGGGCTGTTATCCTCGACGGATTCCACCATACTCACCAAACCAATCGAACAAACGGTCCGAACCGTCGCCTCCAACTGGCTTGATGGTTCTGACTGTCCGACGGCAAACTCCGTGTCCGGTCTCATGCCTAACGGGTCATTCAACTGCCCGTTTATCTGCGTCGGTGGTGCTACTGTTCCTGGTTGCATCATCGACGGCGACGGGGTGCGCTGGCGGCGGACCTCCGTCTGGACTCTGTTGTGGGAGGGGCTTCCTGGCCTTGACCCAGTGTCCTCCTCGTTCTCAGAGTCAGTTTTCTCCTCATACTCAGAGTCAGGCACTGTTCCGTTTTCACTTACGGCGGCCTGTGTATTCTCCGTTCCGGTGTTGGGTTGGGAAGGACGGTAGTACCGAGACATTTCTCCCTGCAACCAGTCCCATGCCCTCTGAGCAGCAGTCTGCTTGGCATTGGTCCTCGATCGACACAATCCAGAGGCAAACGACTCTCCGCACATCCTCAAGGTACATTCGTGTCTTTGGTTCACCGGAGCGTCGAACACATACTCCAAATCGGAATAGAATGGGGCGTACTCGATACGCCGGTCACTCAATCTTTCCTTCAATAGACTGACATAATTTGCGTTCACAGCCAGAGCCGGAGATAACGGCTCAAAACGGGCTGTGACACCAGTCTCTTCCTGTTGGACTGTACTACTGGTGCTATTCAACGTGGTATTCGTTATTCCAGTAGTGAAAGCGGTCGCACTGCCGCCACTTACATCCAGCTTGCCATCTTCTGGTGGCATCCGGGTGGTCATTCGGTACAGCTTAGCCTGTAAATGCACCACTTGGTTCGTTAGCTCAGCGATACGTTCGGCTTCTCGCCTCCGCTGCTTCTCATGGTTTTGCCTTTCGACCCCACATTCATAAGCTAACTGAGCGTTATCTTCTTCTAAGTCACGGGTTGTGGCGCTGAGGCTGACTATCGTCCTGTTTAGCTCGGCGTCGCGAGCCGACAAATCGTTGCACATAGTCTGCACCTTGTCGATAGCCGTCTGCTGCATCTTCGCTCGAGCCTCAGCTTGATCACGTTCCTTTGTTAACCGGTCGCTGATGTCACATTCGTCGTGCACAGCTTGCTTCACCTTCCGGTGCTCGGCGGTTAACTCAATCAATAGGCGAGACTGCTCCGCGTCATGCTTCATCGATACATGGTAAGCTTTCGATAGCGCCTCAAACTGCACCTGCATTCGTCGCCGGCGAGACCTTTCACTCGCCATCTGGCTGTTGAAGGTGACACGAGAGTCAGCTGCTTCCTTCCGTAGACGGTACAGCTCCTGGGTGGTTTCAACCATCTTGGTAGTCCACTCAGACTTTGTTTGATCAACCAAACTGGCCATCTTCTGTTGGCAATGCGCCTCCAGATTGGCTTTACCCTCGAGCATCTCACGTTTTTGTTTCTCTAGCTGAGCTTCGATTTTGAACGCTTCATTTCTCACTTGGCCCAGTCCTGGTTCCTTGGACGACTCCAACGTCGCAGGTGAGCTTCTTCCTTCATCCATGACCACTGTGGTCATAGCTTTCGTTTCGTTCATCCATGTGCTCAATCGCCTGCGTTGTTCCTGCATTGGGTCGCTGTATCGGTGTAGCATTTCACTTTTACTTGCCAACACGGCGCCATCAGGAGTAGCTGAATCAGTCGGACGGTGGCCGTCTGTACCCGCACCACTGTCGGTGTTAAGGGTATCGTTAGTGCGACCATCCTCGGGGTCAGCACCACTATCCTTGCTGGGTTCAGCACTACCATAGCCAGCACCATCGCCAGCACCAGCGCCGCCTCCAGCACCGTCATTACCACCATCGTCTCTAGCGTCGCCGTTACCAGCGTCGCCGGGACTCTCATCATCGTCAGACTCAGATACTGGTGGTAAGCATAAGTCAGGTATGAACCGTTTGAGCTGAGGAGCCCGCTCACACTCCATAAGCAGGCGTTCCCGATCTACGCAGTAATCCCAATACTGCGTGTCCACTCGGAAATCCAAAACAGATTCCTCGCTCGTGGTCGCCAGATGGACATGTCTGGCAATCACCCTGGTGCCTCGTACGATGGGAGTTTTACGTTCATACCCCATCTTTCCGCAATGGGCACCGTAGTACGGATGGAAGCCTAAGTCATCGTTGACAGGACCATCGGTCCGCTTTCCACCGCACATCTTTCCTCTCTTCAAGTTCCGATCCATCGAGCCTGCTTCGAACCAAGTGAACGTGTTCATTTGTGCTCTGTACGAACACACTTGGGTCAATTCCTTGTCTAAACCCATAAGGTCACGTCCATCATTCTCGATTTTCCACTTGCCGTGGTCATCCAAACCGACTCTCCACGCCATAGTATAAGTCTTGTAAATCTCAGTCCAACCGGACGATTCCACTCGTCCAGTCTCATAACCGGCCGTACCCATCGGACGATCAGATTCCGCTTTCATTCGAAGACCGTACGTCATGTAGACTATCTGATAGATAGTCCCATCTTGCGTGATGTTGTGTAAGTTGAACGTCTGCTCGATGCCAATCCTCAACACATCTTCGCCATTCTCATCCTTCGCGTTCCACATAACTCTCATAGGATTCGTTCCGACCGTCAGCACATTGCTGGTGTGGCCGGCCTCGCCAGACGGGCCTGGCAACATTTTCCAGTTGCCCAGCACCGTGAACTCCTTTACTGCGTGAATACCCAAATCGTCCCGCCTCCGTTCATCCAGTAGAATCAGAGGTCGGTTGGGCCAGTCATCCACCAGTCCAAACTTCAAACTGTCGGTATTCATCTGTCGTTCCCGCAACATATCGACTACACAATTACGAAGCCAGTCGTTGGCTTCCGGGTCCTGGGACAACAGCAGGTTGTCCTCCGTTGGCTTCGGTTGGTCCTCACTCCACACCTCGCTGGTTGGTGCTACGTTCAAACCCGTACTTGTCAACACCGTGAGTTGAAGCAACGGGTCTCGTAACGTCGGGTGTAGTTCTTCGTCGTCCGAAGGTGTCTCAGTGGTCAATCCCTTCTCACCACTCAAGTAAATCTCGATACTGGGCTCCGTTCGAGCCTTCTTGGTCGCCGGCGTCTCTAGCTGCCGTTCCTTGACCTGGTCTCGATTCATTGCCACCATCTCACCCAACGTCGGGGCATTTTGATGGTGCTCCGACTCAGTCGGTTCAGCGGCCGTCAACTTTCGAATCAATTCTTTTGGACTCGCGTTGCTTGGTAGCTGTCCAACGAAACTCACGTGACGATCATTCATCTTTTGATCGCCGGTAGTCGTAGCTTGCTGGTCTCTGAAGTGAACACGTTGGAGTGGCCGAGAAGCCAAGTGGTCGTTCTTGCCACCTTGACCTCTGGTTGTCGATAGCGCATCAGTAGCGCATCCCGCTCCATTTAGCGCATCAGTAGCGCATCCCGCTCCAGTTAGCGCATCAGTACCGTTTTTATGGTCCTGCACTTCACCCTTCTCCTCATTCGCCTCCTCAGATTCATCTTTTAGTGAAACTGACACCGGGGCAGAGACGGGTACTGGTTGCGGTTGAGAATACAACACTTCAATGTCTTCCATTTGACTGCCGTAAGCAGCTACGGTCAGTTCGGCATCAACCTCCACTGCCGTTTCCGACAGCAACTTCGGAGCTGTCATCGACGGTGCGGGGCTTGTCGCTCGATTGATCATATTCACATTACGCCACCCATACCGGGGTTGGCGTCTGTCCCATGCACTGTGCTTCAGCCACCTGGATTCAAACTTTTTCCAAGTATGCCAATCAGGACACCGTTTTCGGGATTGGCAGAAAGCTACAAACGCCACCAACTTCACCTTCGGCAGGTCTTCGATCACTGCTCGAAAAAGTTGATTTTGGTTGGGCGGCCCCCAATTCTGTCTGGGTGGCCTCGAATTCTGTCCACGTTCCTGTGCCTGTTCCACACGTGCTTGGTCACTTCTGCGGGGGCCATGGTACCTTGGATTACGACCATAGTACCCGCCTCCTGCGGAGTGACCGTGCCTCTCCTTTCGGGCACGCTCGTGGGTTGCAAACCGTCGAGCAACGTACGCACGAGACTTTCGGAAGTCTGCAGGTGGGTTCCACTCGGCAGCTTCAGAACGTAAGTCAGAAGGGCAATTCTTTCCTTCCACTTGCGTTCTACCTTTACTCATAGGCTTTTCTCGACGATCACTTCGAGACTTCGATCCGGTAGACACCAAATCTCCGATCCTGCGTTCCAGCGCAGTGAGTCTCTTGTCGTAATTATCTCCCTTCACTTCTCTTAACCATTCAGACCATGGCATCGCTCCCGTCTCAGTAGGGGTGGGTCTAGATGGTAGTGAAGGATTACTCTTTGTGCTGTCATTCGGGCAGAACCCTGCTCCCTTTGATGGGCGAGCATCAGAATTTAGCACTGGCAGCTTCGTTCGCTGCGCATTTGAAGAATTGGCATCGGGCTCTCCCAAGTCGAAGTCGTCCTGGCGAGATGTCTTGATGTCATGGTACATTCCGTCTTTCTTCAATTTTGAAAACAGCAAACGCTGTATCCTTGTTCTTAATCCCATCGGCACTTCTGGCAATGGAACTGCACCTGAGCTCATCACAGTTTCCAGTTCAAACAGCAAAGACCACAAATGGTGGTTCAAACTTGGACTGTCTTGACAGCCGGTGTTCGTGACTTGAAGTTGAGTGGGAAGTAACGAACCTCTCAAGCACTCTGATGCGATACTCATAGCACGAGCCACATCTTTCTCCAATTTCGCGATCACGAATTCCCACTCAGGCCCGATTACAATGGGCTTCCCGTCTGGTGGGTTTGTGATCCTCGACAGTTCATTCTGCAGTCGAGTGATCATCCACTTCCAGGCAACACTCGGGGTTGCAACATTGGCGGTGTATTCATCACCACGCTCTGGGAGTGTAGGGCCGGGTCCTACGAAGGTCTCGGCCACCAAGTGGGTAGGTTGGTCTCGGGTGCCACGCTCGATCATGCACACCGTTTGGCTCTGTCTCTCAGTCAGAGCATCCCACCCAAATTCAGCCATCAACAGGGTAGCTACCCTTAGTTCTTCCTCCTCCAGACGAGCAGAATGTGTGGCTGTTTTCGTGATTGCTTCAAAGTCCAGCATAGCTTTGACGACAGCTCGGCCGTGTTCTTCCTTTGTTGGGCAATCACCATGTGACTCGGTCATAACAGGACCGTCACTAACGTCAGTGCTCTCGGGCACTTGGGCATCCACTCTCAGCGTGACCATCACCGACCGAATCTGTTGCAGTGTGGCACCGGTTAACACCAAAGGCTTGTCCAATTGGCGTGCGCTGAAGTGGGTAAACCATTCCAATTTCGATTGCATTTCCGCAACCTCATCTGGGGTAGCGCCATCTCCGCATTGAGATTGCATAGCGCGTTCCAAAGCCCCAGGGTTGGTGAAGGGTAACCGTACTGTCACCTTACCGTCGGCAAAATCAATCATTGCCATCATTTCATCCAATGCCTGTCTTCCCAAAATTGCAGTGTAAGGCGGCACACCTTCACACACGTAAGCTTCTTTTATCTGAAAAGCTCCGTTTTTGGTAGGGCACACCAGCGATGCTGTATGCCGGTAGCCCAAAGAATCACGAGTCAGGGACTGGAGACGTACGTTGGCCTCTTTGCCCCGCACATCGTACACCAATCCTTCTGCTGATAACTTATTGAAAATCTCAAGACCGAGCACACAGTACACTGCAGCTCCAGAATCGACCATGATGGGTACGGGTTTGAAGTCCGGCCATCCAGTGGTCCAATTCGTAGTGACGTAGAGGGGTGTTGGTGTTGGATTGGCACCGCGATGTGCCGAATTCACCAGCTGATAATCGTAGCAATTCTTGATCATGTTGACTGTAGGTATCTCCACCCACTTCCCGAGCCGCGATAATTCGTGTTCGAGTGTTTCGAGTCGTGATGAGTCAATCGCGTTAACCTGTCGTCGATCCGGACCCCTCGGGAAACGTCCCCTACCTCGATTTGAACCGCCCTTGCCGCGACCACGACCGCCAAATCCACCAGTGTTACCGTTATGATCGTACTGCTTGAGTTTCTTCACCAGCTTGGCAGTTGACATGAAATTCCTGTCCACCGCCATCTGGGTCCTAGCATTCAAATCAGTAGGCACCGGGGTCAACTTAGCACCAGCCGGGGCTGGTTTGTGGTTGTCAGCGAGGTGACCGTGACATGGAGGTTGGCACCGGTCGCAGATCAACATGAACTCAACAGTGCCGTCCCTTCCAGGCAATGGTTTTCCATTGACCAAATGCCCTTGTGTATGCTTCTGATAATCGCTGCAGCAGTGGGAGCCATCCTTGGCGAACGTCCACTGTATCCCGGTCTGGTATCGATCACAATTCAACTTCTTTGCCAACGACAAAGCTTGCCCATGAGCACCAAGACACTGTCCTCCTCTGTAAGTAACTTCCTTTTGGATAGCCACCACTGGTCGAATGTCGTGACCGTTCCCTCGACCACGCTTCTTGTGACTTGGGTTTCCTTTTGATTTACCAACTTCAGGGTGACTACTCTTCTGGTTCCTGATCACTTTCTGCTCCAACATGTACATCGTCTCGGACAATGCAGCCTGACCAGTCCCACAGAAATGCTCCACGGCTTTCTTAAGATGGTCCATAGTCAGATCGCTCATCTTCTCTGGCAACTTCTCATTGCGTATCAGGAACTTCTTAACTGCATCAGGTACACAAATCTCGTAGAATCGGTGTACGTAACCATGTGGTCCATCCTCGTGGATCAGATTCTGAGGTCCAGGTTCCACCAATGGCGTCGTCGCCAGTTTGGTCAAAGTTTCCACCGAGACTCCAAACTGCATCATGAACTGTTGCATCTCCGGCGCCGACCGGCGTTGCAATGCCCACACGGCCAACTCCTGGGCCGTCTTGGCCATCTGAATTCGCTCTTGTGGGTGTTCAAAGGTGCCACCGACATGATTGGAAGCTGTACACGCTTTCTTCCTGGCCGTCTCGACCATGAGTTCCCAACTTTCCCGAGTAAGCACCTTCCCTTCTTGACACTCTTGTTTCCGAATCTTCCTCAGCTGCAAGATGTTGTCTTGGCCGTAGAGAGCCTTGTGGTGAACCATCTTGATGTCGTTCTTGTCCACTTGCATGACTTCCATCATCAGGTCGAACAGAGGCGTGTAGTCCACGGCCACCCACTCGGGGCCTCGGTCCTCTGGCGCGGTCTGTTCTTGACGAAAGTAAGCTTCATCCAACTTCTCCTTCATTGACTTAACTGCATTCGTTGCTCTAGCAGCGTCCCAACGTCTCAAAAAGTCTTTCGTTTGGGGGTTCTTGCCGGCGTTCTTCCTTCCACGCCCATGTGGTTGGCACCTGCTCTTGTCGCCCTCGTGAGCGCCATCTTGGTCGTGTACCACCGCTTTGGCTGTACTGAGGAATTCTTTACGATTCAATACATTGAGGTCAGATGCACTCTTCCGAATGACACTGATCCATTCAGTCAAGTCGTCGGTGCTCCGTGAGACACCCACATCGGCAACTTCTTGACCTCCCAAATGTAGGGCATTACTGGCCAAGTGTTTCAAATTCTTCTTCGCTAGGTCCTCTTGGTACTTGACTTTAGCACCTTGTCTCTCTCCTAGTCGAATTTGATGTTCCTCTCGCTTCAAACGCAGGCTTTCACTCTGTATTTCCCTCTCGAGTTGCAACTGTGGGTCTGAGACTCCACCCATCGTCGCCGGGGCAGCACTTGGTGTTGCCCGCTGTGACTCGACTTGGCGTTGGTAAGCTTCTCTTACGACGCCGTCCCCAGTAACATCTGTAACGGGGGAATATCCCTGTCCAATGACCATTCTATCCATTGGAATTCTGCTGTCTGGCCTCGGTCGGTAAGTTTCACTAGCCTGTTGTCCAGATGAGGTTCCACCAACGTGTGTCATGACACCTTCACGCTGTTGGTTGCTCTTTGCAAAATCTTCAGCACCACTATTCGCTACGACAGGTCCTTCAACATTGCTGGAACGTGTTCGCGCTCCTCCTGCATCTCTGATGTTCATCTCAATTTCTGGATCATCGAATGCATCGTCCTTCTCCTCATCACCCTCGTCGAAGACCATGCTCGCCATGAATTCTTCCTGTGGTAAGTTCCTTGGCATTTGGTTCGTTCCAATGCCTGGAAAAGGTACTTGTTGGGTTCCTAAACTATTCGTAGGTTGCCGTGTGCTGGCACGAGTTTCGGAAGGCGTACCATGTTGCCCCAAAACTCCGGTTGCCGTAGAACCAAACGAAGAAGCAGTTCGTGAAGCCGCTCTTCGTTCTACGGGCACAGTCCCCATGTTGGTAAGACTTGATTGGTTAACTGGCGTGTTGATCACTGACACTCCAGCACCGGTTGTCGCTTGAACTCCTTGTTGGTTAGCAAGTTGACTGCTCCGAAGCAGCATCTGAGCTACTTGAGCAGGCGACTGTTCTAAGTTAGAAGTTGGCTCCCGAATACGCGAAGAGCTACCGTCACTTCTACTTCTAGACACCTCTCGAATGGATGGAGAGTTCCCAATGTCTCTTCGAAGGCCTTGTACTTCAGCCGTCGGGTTTTGGTCCAGTCGTTCGTCAGGCGTTCTGGACATGGTCGCTTTGCGGCAGTCTTTCGTCACTTGGATTACTTTCCCAAGTTCTTCCGGGCTGCGATACCACCAATTGTGCCGTTCCGGGTCAGGAGTTCACACAATAACACTTTCCGTACACTTGAACGATCCCTTCTGGCTGCAGGCACAGACGGGTACGCGGATACAGAGAG
>NHEC01000056.1 GCA_002171655.1 Planctomycetes bacterium TMED75 | reverse complement strand
GCCTGCGGCTGGGCCTGCTGGGAGACCGCGACGTTCCTCCTGATCTTCGACACCATTCCCGCCGAACGCCGGACCACCGCGCTCACCGTGTACCAGTTCGCGCGCTCCTCCGCGTTCCTGGTGGGTTCATTTCTCGGGGCGATGATCCTGGAGGGGTTCGGGGTGGGTTCGACTGGCTACCTCGCGCTTTTCGTGATCAGCAGTCTGATGCGCGCAATGACGCTCTTCATGCTCGCGGTGCTCGAACCGACCGGCTTGCGCCTGCGCCAGCGGGCCGGTCGCACCGTGGTGCGCGCGGTCAGTTTTCTGCCGGGAATCAACCTTCCCGACTAGTCGACCTCGGGCTTCAACCCACGCGTCTTCGGCGCACGCCCATGAGCCCTCCGGCCAGCAATGCGAGCGAGCCGGGTGCGGGGATCGTGAGGCTGGCGGAACCCTCGAGTGCGTTGATTCCATTACCGGGGGTGTCCCACTCGGAGTGGAAACCCAGGATGAAATCCGCGATGTCTGCCGACCCATCGTTGTTGAGGTCGGGCTCGAAGGCCACCCTGAGATTCTCGATCGTCAGCAGGGAATCCGCGGCTAAGAGGTCGGGAAGCACGAGCGACAGGCTGGTCATGGTCTGCCAGCTGAAGTCGACCTCGAATCCCGTATCCTCGAGCAGGGACGCGCAGCCGATGGCCGTGACGTCGGACTGGACATCATCGTTTGCTATGGCGAACATCCCCGCCTCGGTGACCCAGTCATCGGCCACCAGCTCGAGCTGCTCGCCCGAAACCGCGGCATCGAACCAGAAGTACGAGATCGTGGACATCGGTTCGCTGCTCTGCACCTGCAGGTCGA
Source organism: Planctomycetes bacterium TMED75 (assembly GCA_002171655.1). Taxonomy (GTDB): domain Bacteria; phylum Planctomycetota; class Phycisphaerae; order Phycisphaerales; family SM1A02; genus UBA8087. Next base: position 15,261 of record NHEC01000056.1, on the reverse strand, counting down.
CGGTCAGGGTCGTCTTGCCATGGTCGATGTGACCAATGGTTCCGACGTTCACGAGCTGGATCTGAAACTCGGCCTGACTGGCACTGGAGCAGAACATCGCCAGGGAGGCGACAAGGCAGGTGGGGGTGGTGAGGTGCATGGGAGTCATCTCTTTCTGGTTGTGTTTCTTGTTCGGTTGCGTTCAATTCAAGGAGTCGTATGCGGTGTGCAGGACTGCGCCGCATACCCCCGTTGCGGGGATGTGGGAAATGGATGCGTTTCCGGATGGTTCAGCGGCTCGTTGACGGCGAACCGCACCGAGGCCGCCCGCCAGCAGCGCGAGGGTCGCAGGCGCGGGGATGGTCAGGGAGTAGGACTCCTCGATGCATGGGTCGGGTCTCTTTCTCCCCTTTCCGATTTGTCATTCGGGTCGGGCTCTCTCCATGGTGTGTCCTCAGAAAAGGAGCACTTCGCAATGGTGGTTCTAGACGACGTTGCGCGCAAGCAAAAATCTGAAACTTGAAACTGATGTTTGGCGTCCTGGAACCACCCTTTCCCGGCGCATTTGAATTCGAAGCGGCTCGTGGTGCGATCTCTCGTCGGTCAGCTTGCGGCTGAGGTGGTGCGTCCTCGCCAGCTTCGGGTGCCCCGCCGATGCAGGTGCAGACTCCACCATTGCATGGTGGTGGTCGCAAGTACCGCTATCGGATGCAGTGGTACGCCGATCACCGCCTGGTGATATCGAATGGCGATGGTGATTCGCAACACGAGCATCAGCCCAATCGACGCAATCGAGATCGGAGTGGCGACCTCCAGCCAGGTGCCGGTCGCCAGGCACCAGATCAGGACGGCGAAGGGCAGCAGGTGCCCGATGAGGTGAATCACCGTGATCAGCAACAGGATCCAGATCGATCCGAGTCCTTCGTAGCCGTTCTTCGCAAAGCCCCGAAAACTCTCCATGAACCCGTGGTACATGCGGCAGTGGCAGAGGTCGGTGCCGTCGACCAGATCGGTCTGCCATCCCGCGATTCTGATCGCCCGTGGCATCTTGATGCCGTCGTGCATCGAATCGGGAAAGGCAGCGTGTCCTCCGGACTCCTCCCAGGCGGTTCGTCGGGCGAACAGAAACTGCCCGCACCCGGCGGAGGCAGCGGGTTGCAGGGTCTTGCGCATTCCACCCATCGGCAGATAGCTCAGTAACAAGACGTGGATCATCGGTACGTACAGCGCTTCGCCGATCGATCGCGTGAGCTCACGCGGAAATGCAGACAGCAGCCCCAGGCGCGGGCGCGAGTGAACTGCTTCGAGAGTTCGTTTCAGCCAGTTGCGTTCAAATCGAACATCGGCGTCGGTGAACAGCACCCAGTCGCCGCGTGCGGCCTCGCCCATTCTCTGGCAGGCATGCTGCTTGCCATTCCACCCGGCGGGGAGCGGGTGGGTCTGGACCGGTCGGATTCGTTCGTCCTCGGCGGCCAGTCGGGCGAGGATCTCCGAAGTGCCATCGGTGCTCTCGTCGTCGTAGACGAGTATTTCCATCCGTTCATGACCACCGGCGAGCAGTGACTGGATGCAGGCTTCGAGGTTCTGCTCCTCGTTGCGTGCGGGAATGCAGCAACTGACCAGGACGTCTGATTCGCGGCAGTCCTCGGACCGCGGCGTTCGGTGGAGGCGTCCGATGTTCACCAGTGCGATGGTGGTGGGGACCGCGACCATTGCCAGGCCGATGATCGAGATGATGGCGAGTGCACTCATGATTTTCTTTCGGCTCGATGCGAGACATCGAGATCGCCTTTCTTGCCGCGAACCTTGAGCCAGAGATCGTAAAGTGGATTGATTCGGCTTGCAGCGGGGGGGACCAGGGCGTCGAACTTCTTCTCATCTCGGGTACGCACCAGGGCAGCCAGTTCGTCGGCACTGGACTGCATCCCCCGCTTGATCTGCTTGTGCCACTGCGGGGTGGTGATTCGCTCGGGCGGTTCGATCAGACGTGAATGAAGACAGAGTTCAGGGCGACTGTCGTTCCAGAACGTGTATTCCATACTGAAGGTGTAGACACGTGCCTCGGGGTGCGAAGCGGCGTTGGTCGCGATCCCCGGACGCGGACGAACCGGTTCCCGGACATCCTTGAATTCTCCCTGCGGCATGATCCAGAAGACGGCGCGTGGGTTCTCTTCGAACAGTTTGGCGACCCACTCATTCATGATTCCCAGGGTCTCTGGGTCGTCGGGGTTGATTCCAAAGATGCCGATGCGGCGAAAGAAGCCGAACTTCACCAATTGGGTCGAATCCATCGGTGCACTCAGCACGTGGTCGGGGATGAACCTGCCCTGCACCAGCATGCCAACCAGTGGATCCCACCACGAGACGTGATTCATCGCCATGATGATGGGTCCATCAGTCTTGCCGAGACCTTCGAAAACCTCGCGAGTGCCGGGCGTCATCCAGACGGCGTGAAAATCCTTGCGCATCTTCTTTCGGATGACGAACAGAAACAGTTTGAAGATCCTGCGACTGAATCGCGCCGGCAGGAAACCGGGAGAATCCTCTCCCTCTGCTGAATTCGTCATGAGCCGGCCATCATCTCCATCGGTTCTGGAGCCTGGTCCTCGATGCCGAGATCCTCTCGCACCACCTTCGCCGCGGTCACTCCGCTCATCAGTACCATCGGAACTCCCGGTCCGGGATTCGTACTGCCACCGGTGAGGTAGAGGTTGTCATAGACCTGGCTTCGGTTGCGCGGCTTGAAACCACCGAGGAACCGGCCGTGGGAGGCCAGTCCGTAGATCGCGCCCCCCTCGGCGTTGTACATCTGTTCGATCCCCGAAGGGGTGAGCGAGCGCTCGACCACGATGTGGTCCTCGATGTCGGGCATGCCTCCGCAGCGCTTGAGCTTGTCGATGATGGTGTTGCGGTACTGCTCGAGCAGTCCACCGGGGCCGTCCCATTGCTGGTCCGGTCGTCGCCACGCGGTATGAGTCAGAATGTAGAGCGACTCGCACCCTTCCGGAGCCTGACTGGGATCCGTTCGTGAGGGAACTGCCAGATAGAGCGACGGATCCTTGGCCGGGACCCCTCTGGTGTAGATGTCGTTGAATTCCTCCTGGGGACTCTGACTGAAGATGAAGTCATGGTGGAGGAGGTGCTCGTACTGCTTGTCGAGTCCCAGGTAGAGCACCACGCCGCTGCAGGCAGGCTGGTAGCGCGAGCTGATTCCCTTCTGGGCCTTGAGTCCCTTGGGACTGCCATCAAGGTCTCGGTAGCTTCGCTGGACGTCGCAGTTGGAAACCACAACATCGGCTTCGAGGGTGGTGCCGTCGTCAAGTTCCACGCCCGAGACCCGGTCTCCTTCGGTGATGAATCGCTTGACTCCGTTGCCGAGGATGATGGTGGTGTCCATCTCCCGCAGGATCTGTGCCAGGGTCTGTGCAATCTTTCGAGTGCCTCCCATCGGGTACCAGCATCCGTGGTCCACCTGGGCGGCGGCGATCAAGGTAAGGATCGCCGGGGCCATGAAGGGACTCGATCCGACGTACTGCAGGAAGTGCTCCACCAGCTGTCGGGCATGGGGATCGGGAATGTGCTTCTTGACCGTACCACCCACGGTGCTGTGCATTCGCATCGCCATGACGTCCTTGAGCAGGTTGAAGTCGTTCATGGGAACCGCCTTCATCACGTCCCGGACCGACCCCACGTCTCGGTAGAAGAAGACTCGCTCACTGAGGTGGTACATCCGCCGTGAGTAGTTGACGAAATTGACGTAACCGTCCGCGGTACCGGTACCGGGGAAGAGCTTTTCCAGCTCCTCCCGCATCCGGGTGACGTTCTTGTAGAGATCGAGAACCGTCCCGTCTTCGTAGAAGCAACGCCACTGCGGGTCGAGGTCGATCAGTTCGCAGTAGTCCGCAGGGTCTCGGCCGGTGCGTTCGATGATTCCACGAAACACTTCCGGCATGGTGATGATCGTGGGGCCCATGTCGAAGGTGAACCCATCGACCTCCATGACGTTCATCTTGCCTCCGAGGTGCTCGTTGCGCTCCACGAGCGTGACTTCGCATCCAGTTCGAGCGAGCTCGACGGCACTTGAGAGTCCGGCAAGACCCCCTCCTACAACCACGACTCGTTTCTTGTCTGAACTGATCAACTGCTTTTCTCCGTGAGGGAATCGGTAGTAGTGAGGGTACCCGTTTGCGTGGGTCTGGATGGCTGTCGCTTGGTTATTCCAGCAATCCGTTCCAGGATCGGCAGTTGGGATTCATTGGGCGGTTCCGGGGGAATGCGAAGTCGAGTGGGCGTCCGGGTCGCATGGATCGCCTGGCTCATTGCCAGCAGACCTCTCCGTCCGCGGCTGGGACCCCATCCACTGAGTCCATGACCCTCGATCGAAGCGGCAGGATGTGCGGTGGGCACCAGGACGTCATTCACCATGACCGTGGCACTTCCAAGTCGGTCCAGGAACTCCGTGATGCGCCGTGGGTGCCGGGTCCACACGGAGGTCGCCAAATGCTGGTCGATCGTTCCGTGGATCTCAAGCGCTTGCTCGATGTTGTCAACTTCCACCACCGCAATCGCGGGTCCGAAGTGGTCGCCCTCCACCAGGGCGGCTTCGGGTGGGCAGTCGAGGACGCCCATCGGTCGGATCGGTGCATCAGGTGGTGCCTGTTCGTGGAGCCCCGAGGCAGATCTTCCACCTTCGGTGATCGCGGCATCCACCAGACTGCGAACCCGTGCTGCTTCGCCGGGAAGGACCAGCTTCCTTGCTTGTCCCGATGCCGCGAGGGGAACCAGGGCATCGCAGAATGCACGGTATGCAGAACGGTGCACCAGTGCTCTTCGTGGTGCCATGCAGCTCTGTCCCGCATTGGCCGAAACCGCATTCCACAGGCATCTGGCCGCCAGCCCGGGGTCTGCGTCATCCAGCACCAGTGCGGAGTCACGTCCGCTCAATTCAAGCGTGGATGGAGTCAGGGTGTTCGCACAGCCTTGAGCTATCTTGCGTCCGACCCGAGTTGAACCGGTAAAGATGACGTGGTCGAAATCGTGTTCCGCGAGCAAGGCTTCGCCGGCGGCCCGGGTCGCTTCGGTCGACGTGAGTTCATCGTGTCCAAGCCCGGCGGACCAGGCAAGCTCGAGCAGTCGTCGTTGGGTCCGGGGCGCGTATTCGGAGGGCTTCACGGTGATCGAATTTCCGGCCACTGCTGCTTGAAGCAGTTGGATTCCCAGCAACTGAACCGGATAATTCCAGGTGGCGATAATCGCGATTCGCCCCAGGGGACGTCGAATCATCTGATGCTTCTGGCCCCACAACCACCAAGGGGTCCCCGGCAGTCGCCGGGTGGTCAGAATGCCTCTGGCATGTCGTTGATGCCAGCGGCAGGCAGCCACCAAGGGGAGTATTTCGGCGGTAATCACTTCCTCGCGGGGCTTGGCGATTTCCTGTTGGCAGAGCTCCACCAGCTCTTCACTGGCGGTCATGACGGCGTCGGCAAAGGCTCCAGCCCAGCGAAGCCGCTGGGTGATCAGGAGGTTGAACTGGGAAGAAAGATCTGTCATTTTGAGAGCTCTGGGCTTGTGCAGGCTATGGTAGACAAGTCAGAACTGTTTTTCTTGCAGCCCGTTCTCACAGCCTTGCTGTTTTGGAATTCACCGCGAGCATGCCAAAGCCACCTCAGATTAGCGTCATCGGAGCCGGTCCCGGAGGTCTCACCGTCGCAATGCTTCTGGCCGCCAGCGGAGCAGACGTGACGATCTGGGAAGCAGAGGACCGTCCCGGAGGTCGCTCTCGTCGTATCAGCTTTGATGGCCACCATTTCGATTGCGGCGCCACCTTTTTCATGATGCCCTGGGTGCTCGAAGAGATCACTCGAGCCTGTGGGGTCCGGCTCTCGGATCTGGTGCCGATGACTCGGCTGGATCCCATGTACCGACTGGTCTTTCGCGGCAAGCTGGACGATCTCACCCTGGATACCACTCAGGATGTGGATTTGATGGCATCCCGCCTGGATGCGGTCTGCCCCGGAGACGGGGCGGCCTTCAGAGCCTTCATGCGTGAGAACCGCTCGAAGCTCGAAGCCATGACCCCCATTCTGAGACGCGCGATTCGAAGTCCCATGGATCTGGTCTCGGGTTCGACGCTCAAGGCGGCCCGGTACATCAAGCCTTGGGAGTCGGTCTACTCGAATCTGGCCAAGCGTTTCACCGATGAACGATCTCGTCTGGCAATGTGCTTTCAGAGCAAGTATCTGGGGATGAGTCCCTTCGAATGCCCTTCGTTGTTCACGATCCTTCCCTTCATCGAGTACGAGTACGGAGTCTGGCACCCTGAAGGCGGCATCAATGCGTTGTTGCAAGCACTTGCCGACGCCTGCGAAGAGCTCGGAGTCACCATCCGAACTGGAGCCCCCGTCGATTCGATCACCTACGAAGGACGCCGGGCGACCGGAGTGGTGGTCGACGGTGTACAGCACTCCTGCGACCACGTGGTCATCAACGCCGACGCCACCTGGGCGATGCAGAATCTGATCCCCGATGCACTGCGTCCCAAGGACTGGTCCGACCGGAAGATCGAGAAGGCTCGTTATTCCTGCAGTACCTGGATGAGCTACATGGCCATCGAGGGAACGTTGGATCTTCCGCACCACACGATCTGCTTCTCCCCCGATTACCGGCAGAACCTCGAGGACATCACCACCAACCTCGCGCCCACCGACGAGCCTTCGATGTACTTCTGCAATCCCTCTCCGATCGACCCCACGATGGCTCCGCCCGGCCGCTCCAGTCTCTACTGTCTGGTGCCCACCCCCAATCAGACAGCGGACATCGACTGGGACGCGGAGACGCCACGTCTTCGAAGGGAGATCGTGGAGCAGCTTGAGCGTCTGGGCGTCGATGATGCCGAGCAACGGATTCTGGGTGACCGGATCATCACGCCCGCCGACTGGGAAGCTCGTCGAATACACCTTGGGGCCACGTTCAACATTGCGCACAACCTCGGGCAGATGCTGCACCGGCGGCCGCAGAATCGATTGCAGGGGCTCGACAGTACCTGGATGGTCGGCGGTGGAACGCATCCCGGCTCTGGCCTTCCGGTGATCTTCCTCGCCTCGCAGACGACCGCCCGCCTGCTTTGTGAAGAGGCGGGACTGAACTGTGCACTGTCGGAACCACTTCCCCTGAATATGCAGAGCAGTCAGGCCGTTCAGGCGGAACCCGTGGGTTGACTCCCGGTTGCAGCGTCAGATCCGAGTTCAGCCGAGCAGCTTTCGCTTGACCTTGCCCAGCAGGCGAGTGGCCTTCTGGGCTGGCATCAGGACCGCTCCCTTGAGCTTCTCGTCGGGGCGGGCCTTGAAGAGGGTGGAGTGCGCCTTGCCATCCCACCACTCCGGTTCCTCGACGGTGTAGTAGTAGCCGGCGAAAGAACGACGTGCGGTTGATTCCGGACACTTCACCGCGGTCACGCCGTGGTAGCTGATCTCATTGGTTTCAAAGACGACGCACCGGTTGAAGGTGGGGGGGAAGGAGTGGATGCAGTGCTTGACGTCCTGGTCCCAGAGTTCGATGTTTCCGCCCCAGTCATCCTGCCAGTCCTTGTTGAAGTAGACGAGGATGTTCATTCGGCGAAACAGCTGACGGTCCTTGATGTAGTTGAAGTCCACGTGGACGTCGAGGTGGCCTCGAGGTCCGGTCTGGTGGATGCCACCCCCGACCAGTTGCGCGTCCGGGATGATCTTCGGAATGTCGAAGACGTAGGACAGCAGATCACAGAAGTAGGTGGACTGAAGCATTTCGTGCAGCTTCATCAGCGGAGGCTTGAACTGCGTTGAATCGGTCACCTGATACTTGTTCTGCTCGTTGACGGTTGCCGCAGTGTTGTTGCCCAGTTTCTTGGCCTCCTCGAAGGAGGGGAAGCAGTCCTGGATCTGGTTGGCGAATCCTTCCTCCATGAAATTTTCGATCATGAAGTTCTTGACCGGCTGGGAGGTGTCGACACTCGCCTTGAGAGCCTCGCGGTCGATGGGATTGATGCCCTCAAGCGGCCAGGTCGATGTGGGTGCGGTGGATTCAGTGCTCATGAACGACTCCTGTTTCGTGGATCTTTCCCTCTATCGGCACCTCGCGCCCCGGGTATCCAGCATGCTTGGGTTTCCGGAGGGATTGGGCTACTCAATGTAGGGTGCATTTCCGCGAGCTCTGGTGCCTCAAGTCGGTTTTTTACAAAGGTTTCCCTTACAGCAGGTTATCGATCCCTTGGCGCCGGGGTGGGTGGGAAGAAAATTCGCTCATCTTGAGTCGGGGGCGCCAGTCTTGCGGTTGACGAATGCGCGTGCGAGGGCGGTCTCGTTGAATCCTCGCGGGACCACGCCGTCCACCGCGTAGCGGTACAGCGCGGTTCGGGTGATGGCCATCAGCGTGGAGGCGAGTACCGACCAGAGGATCAGGAGTGCAATCCCCAGTGCGATGATCAAGCCGCCGAGGCTGATGCCCTCAGCCATTCGATCGTGGTTTGTGAATCCAGCGAGAATGGCGACGCCGACGGCCATCATGCAGATCGCCAGGACGGTGATCACGCCTCCGATGCAGCCGAAGCCCACTGCGATCACCAGTGATTCACCCCAGGTCCTCTTGATCGCACCCACCGAATTGCGCACGGCCTTCAGCGGTCCGACGCCTTCGATCACCAGCGTTGGAATCGCGAAGTAGGTGGCGATGCTCCAGGCTATTCCGACCAGAAGGATCGCGATCCGACCGATGATGCCGAGGTTCTCCTCGAGCACTCTGAGGATCGTTCCGATGAGCGCATTCACCAGACTCCAGGCGATGATCTGTGGAAGTCTGTGGCAGGCGATCTTCAGTCCGACCATGATCCCGGTTGGTTGGCCCTCGAATTTGCGATTCGTGGCACCGACCAGCGCCGCATTGAAGAAGATCACCAGAAAGGAACAGGCCAGAAAGAACACGAATCCGTAGACAAGGAAGCCGATGTCCATCACGGAAAGCTTGGGCGCGGGTGCCCGCGTGGTCTGGCTCGCATCGATCGGTTTTTCTGATTCGGTTCCGAGTGACAGCAGAGCGGCGTTGCGACGGTTGCGACGATCTTCGTGCGCCTGCTCGTTTTCTTCCATGTCATGGACGAAGGTTGCCGCATCACTTCTGAGGCTTGGCACACTGAGGACCGGTGCGAGAAAGGCGGCGGCCAGCAGCAGGGTGGCGGCCGCGCTGATCACCGGAAAGAGTGCGAGCTGCTTGTCGGTTTTTAAAACCTGCCAGGAGCATTTGAACAATTCTGCAGATCGTTTCACTCTGTGTCGCATGGCGTGTTCCAAAGGCATGGGATGAGAATTTTCCGAGGTGTACTGCATCGGCAGGCTGCTGCCGCCAGTGGAATAATTCGGGGGCGTTTTTCACACAAACTCCCGCCTGCGGACCTCCGGGACGGGGTGTGAGCCCAGATTCAGTTGGTTCTTGCATGGAGAGCGGTGAGAGGCTATCCCCGTGGTAGAACATTCGTTTTTCAAGGAGATCGCACATGAAAGGTCCTCTTCCTGCCCAGAAACAGCCTCTGACATGTGCCCTACTGGGTGCCTCAGTCGCGATTGTCGGGCTGCACTTGGTTTGCAAGCCGCTTGCCCTCGAGGCGGCGATGCACGGTCCAGATTCGGTGTTGATCAAGGGTTGGTATCTCGACACGGATCCTCAGTGGGAGATGGAGGCCGATTGGGCGTACGGGGTGCCCGCGGGTCAGGGCGGGGAATTCTTCGGGTTGCCGGATCCCACTTCCGCCGCCACCGGTCGTTCCGTTCTGGGCATGAACCTGGATGGAGACCACAGCGGGGATCCGGGGGGGCCGTTCTACCTGAGGAGTCCGGTCGTCGACTGCAGCGAGCATTCCAACGTCACCCTGCGTTTCATGCGGTGGTTGAACATCGACTGGCAGCCCTACATGCAGGCCTACATCGAGGTGACCGGGGACGGGCGCACCTGGATTCCGATCTGGGAGAACGACTGCTGCACCGACATCATCGAATCCGCCTGGTCGCTCCATGAGTTCGATCTATCGGAATTCGCTGATGGCCAATCCGCGGTTCAAGTGCGCTGGTCCCACACCATCAACTCTGGCATCTGGGTCTACTCCGGTTGGAACCTTGATGACATCGAGTTCGTTGGCACTCCGGATTCTCAGGTGGCCTGCCCTGGGGATCTTGACGACGATGGCCTCGTGAGTGGATCCGATCTGACCCAGCTGCTTGCGCACTGGGGAACCGATGATCCCCACTGTGATCTGGATGGATCCGGTGCGGTGGGGGGAGCGGACCTCGCGCAGATTCTGGCCGACTGGGGCGTCTGCGCGCTTCCTTGATCGGCGCTTCGCTCGGTCTTGAGGATCAACCTGATAGAGTTGCTGACCGTGTCCTCAATGGGAGTGAAGCATGTCTGATTCGGAGATTGACCGTTCGGGTTCTGATCTGGGGCCCTACCACCTGGTGCGTCTGCTCGGGCGTGGCGGAATGGGTGTGGTGTACGAAGCGAGCGATGCACGCCTCGGACGTACGGTTGCCTTGAAGATCCTTCGTCCCGAAGTGGTTGGGGATCCCGAACGACGCGCTCGATTTGACCGAGAAGCCAAGGCACTGGCCGCACTGCAGCACCCCGGCATCGTCACGATTCATTCCTTTGAGACGATCGGTGAAGACACGTTCTTCACGATGGAGCTGGTCCATGGGCCCACCCTCGACCAGGTCATGCGTGATGAAGGAGCGATGTCGGTCGCCCGGATTCTCGAGATCGGCATTCCCGTCACTGACGCTCTGGCTGCGGCACACAAGCGAGGCATCGCCCATCGTGACATCAAGCCGGAGAACATCATTCTTGGTCCTCAGGGTCAGGTGACGGTGCTTGACTTTGGTTTGGCCAAACTTGCGGGTCCCGCGCTCGAATCCTCGGTGGAATCCATGGGAGCGACCGCCAGCATGGACGCGACCATCGAGGGTCGAATCATCGGAACGATTCACTACATGGCGCCCGAACAGGCTCAGGGTGGCGACACGACCCCGACTACGGATGTGTTCTCGCTCGGAGTGGTTTTCTATGAGATGGCGACGGGCCTCAATCCCTTCCCCGGAGAGACCACGGTCTCGAAGCTTTCAAGCATCATCAAGGATGATCCCCAGCCGATCCGGGAGCACAACCAGCAAGTGCCGGTGGAGCTTGAGCGACTGATCCGCCGCTGCCTGGAGAAGGATCCGGATCGGCGTTGGCAGAATGCACTCGACGTCCGCAACGAACTCGAATTGCTCCAGCAGGAGCTTGCCAACCCCGCCAACTCGCCACGTGTGGTCGAGTCCCAACGCGGTGGACTCGGGGGTCGCTTGTTTCTCACGATGAGCATCCTCGCCCTGGTCGGGCTCGGAATCGGTTTCGCGATCGGTGTTCTGCTGATGAACATCGGGACCGGTCTGGAGCGGGAGCAGATGGCAAGCTCCTGGGTCGGGCCGCCGCAGTGCGTCTCGGTGTCCGGTCCCCGGGACCATGAGATCGTGCGTGCGCAGATCTCACCCGACGGACGAACGCTGGCAATGATCACCCGCGCCACGACTGAAGATGCCGAGGGGCTGGCGGAGACCCTTCCCGGTGACCGGCAGTTTCTTCACCTGCGCTCGCTCGATTCCTTCGAGAGTCGACTGATCGAAGACTCCCAGCGGATTCTGACCGGCGAGTTCTCTCCGGATGGCCGTTCGTACATCTTCGTCCGGCTGCCTTCGGAGGACAATCTGCCTGCGAAGCTCATGCGGCTCGAGCTGGGGACCGGGATGCCTCCGGTCCAGATCGGAGTCATCCCACTCAGCCTGGTCGGGTATCAGTCGATCGATGAGGACAACCGCGGGTTCACGTGGTTGGACAAGACCACACTCGCCTTCGTGACCCAGGCGCCCTTCAAGGTGCTGACCGTCGACGCGAAGACCGGCGATGAAGTGACTCGCATCGAACTCGACTACGACCGGGAGTTTCAGCCCAGTGCGCTCTACGCGCCCATCGACGAGCAGACATTTCTCCTGGGCGTCAACTACTACGACGAACGCGGCTACATGCAGGATGTCCTGTGGGTGGATGCCACCACGGGGGCCGCGGGCCTGGTGATCGAATCCGCCCCGACCGCGGAAGTGGTCCTGGGCAACCAGTTGCTCTTCACCAAGGGGTCCACGCTGTATCGATCGGGGTTCGATCCCGTGACGCGGACCGCGACGGGAAGCGCCATTCCGGTGTTCGCCGGACTGCGCACCAGCAACAGCTGGACCTCGGGTGGATTCGACGTCGCTCGCAACGGCACGGTGGTCCATCTGCCCGGCGGGTTGCAGGGATCGAGTCGAACGATCTGGACCATGGATGGAGCGGACGTCGTGCCGCAGCGCCTCGATCACCCCGAACGAGCCTTCGAGGAGTGGGTCTCGGTGAGCGCGGACGGCAACCAGGTGCTGCTCACTCACACCAACGACAACAATGCGATGTGGGATCTCTGGGCAGGCACGATCGATCCTCCCCGGATCCGGCGGATTCAATCCTTCCCCAATCGGGACATTCATTCGTCGGTGCTCTCGCGCGACGGTTCCCTCGCGGCCGCGCAGATCACCACCACGCAACCGACCCGGAGCAGCCAGCTGGTGGTCTTCGATCCGACTTCCACGGGCCGGCCGCTTCGAGAACTGGATGGCCGCGACGGTGGTCGCTGGTTGATGCCCTACGACATTCACCCGGACAACGATCGGGTGGTCTACGGAGACCGTGACGAGGGCGGAGCGACCGAAGCGCTCTTTGAGATCGGTCTGGAGGAAGGCGCCCAACCGCGCCAGCTGCTCGGCGGAGTGGCCACGCACCAGAATGCACGCTGGAGTCCGGACGGTCGACTGCTCGCCTGGACCAGCAATGAATCCGGTCTTTTCGAAGCACTGGTTGCCACCCACGGGCCTGATGGACTGGGACGTGTGGTGCCGGTTTCCGCCGGCCTCGCGCAACGAGTCGGCTGGACGGTGTCCGAAGACGGCGTGACTCGCCTGCATTACTTCGCCAACAACGTCGAATTCCTTCGAGAGGTCCGCACCGATGATGGCACGATCTCTCTGGGTCCGATCGTCACCACCGGACGAACTCTGGGTGATGACGCCTTCTACAGCGACCTCGACCAACAGGGCGGGCTGGTCTACATCCGCAAGGGTCTCAACGAAGCCCCGGTGACTCGCGTCGAGTTGATCAGCGGGTTCTTCACCAGCGACGACGACCAGCCAGCCGAGTGAACGATCGGGGTTTCGAAGGCGCGTGCTTTGGCGATTCAGACGTCCAGGACCGCTCGATAGCGCATGTCGCCCTCTGCAAGTCGTTTCATCGCCTGGTTCAGCTCCGACAGTGGGAAGTGTTCGTTCATCGGGGCGATCGCATGTCGCGCGGCGAAGTCCACCATCAGCGTGGTGTCCGTGGGGTTCGCCACGGGTGACCCCGAGATCGACCTCTGTCCCATGATCAGATCAAAGGCGGCGATCGGAATCGGTTCGAGGGCGGCGCCGACCAGGTGCAGTCGTCCGTTGGGCTTGAGCAGTGCGATGTACGCGCTCCAGTCGAGGGAGACGTTCACGGTCGAGATCAGGAGATCCAGGGAGTTGGCGTGGGCTTCGAGTGCCGAGGCGTCCCGGCCCATCACGACTTCGTGGGCGCCGAGGTCCCGGGCTTCCTGTTCCTTGGACGCACTGGACGTGATGGCGGTGACGTGGCAGCCCCAGGACCGTGCGAACTTGAGTGCCATGTGCCCGAGCCCGCCGATTCCGACCACGCCAACGCGATTAGTGGGGTGTGCATATCGTCTCAGCGGGGTGAAGACCGTTCCGCCGCCGCAGAAGAGGGGGCCTGCTTCACCGACCGGGATGCCTTCGTCGATTGGAAACGTCCAGACCGCCTGGGCGCGCATGCGATCGGCGAAACCGCCGTGGCGTCCGACGATGGTGCCCCCGGTGGTCGGGGAGAGGTTGTGGTGTCCGGCCACGCACTGCGGGCAGGTGGTGTCCGAGTGGGCGAACCAGCCCACGCCCACTCGATCTCCGATTGCGAGGTGGGTGACTTCGGAGCCGAGCTTCGCGACCGTGCCTTCCACCTCGTGGCCCCCGACAAAGGGGTAGCTGGTCAATCCCCAATCATTGTTCGCCATGCTCAGATCGCTGTGGCAGATCCCGCAATGACTCACCTCGATTTCAACCTCATCGGGTTGGATCGGTCCCAGTTCGTACTCGAAGGGTTCGAAGGGCTGGTTGGGTCCCTGCGTGGCGTAGGCGTGAACGGTCGTGGTCTCGGGCATCAGGGCACCTTTCTGAGTGGGATCGGCACCTTGAAGCCGAAGAGACTCTGTCATCGTCAAAGGCGTGCACCCAGGGTGAATTGATTTCTGATTCGCCATGATCGGCCATTTTCTGCACGGTGTTTTCAATTGCCGAACACCAGTATTTCCTGAACTGGCGCCTTCCAACGGAGTTCTCGTCGGAGACCACTTCAGTTGCATTGCAGGTGCTGGTGTCGCTGTTCGTCGCCGAGCCCGATGAGCCCACCAGGGTGCGGGACGAATCAGGTCTTGATGAACGCCTGTTCATCAAACACTGGATTCGATTTCAGCTCGGTGGAACTTCGCCTTCGATTCGGACATCAAGAATCAATCGACCGCCGAGGTGTCGGAAAGGCTCTGGCTGCGGGCAGGCAACAACCGCCACAGGGAAAAGCTCCGTGGCGGCGGTCCGTTGCCTGTTCGTGGGTCGAGTCCTCGGTCGGATCAACTGCCCTGGCGGTACCACCAGTTCCAGCCGAGTCCGATCGATAGGGTCAGTGCGGCGACTCCGAGGAACTGATACCACTCGGAGGATGGATTGCCGATGAAACCGTGTGCGAATTCAATCATTGCTCAGACCTCCCGTCTGAACCGGCAGACTAAAACCGAGAGAGGGCGCTGTCACCTGCCGAAGGCTTCGAGCCCGGCCGCAGGATCGATTTGATTGATCTTCCCGGACCTTTCAGGTGGCTGTTCATTCGCCGCGGCTCAATCGCCTCGGGGCTCAGGAGGTCGGGCTGGAGTTTCCGAATTCGACGTCGACCGGCGCCGCCTCCGCGGGGCTGTCCAGCTTGAAGAATTCGAAGTCACCGGACTTGAAGCCTCCCGCGCCAGCGATGATCGAGGAGGGGAACACCTGGCAGCCGTTCTGGAACGCGCGGGTGTTGGCGTTGTAGAAACGACGTGCGCGTTCGATCCTGGTTTCGGTC
>NHEC01000055.1 GCA_002171655.1 Planctomycetes bacterium TMED75 | reverse complement strand
GACCGCACTCGGCACCGGCGTGATGCTCTGGGCGAACATCCCGATCATGCTGATCTTCGGCTACGTCGCGATGAAGGCCTACCACGCCTACGGCAAGCGCCTGCGTGCGGGTGAGTTCAAATCCCACGCTGCGCGCAACATCGAGGACATGGCCAAGGAATAGACTCCAAGGCGATCCGGTCGCCGAGGACGCACACCGATTCTTCACACCCCTTCGCGCTCGCGGAGGGGTGTTTCATTCACGGCAGGTCCGACCCGCCTTCAGGTGTCTTCAGAAGGCGGCAGCAGCTCGAGCAAGGCGTCCACCGATTCCTGGGCGGGGTCGTGGGTTCCGAAGGAATCGACCACCGCCTTCAGTGACTCACTCATGAGTGCGAGGCGACTCGGATCCCCGAGAAGCTCTCTGGCGATCTGGAGAATCGGTTCGTGGGATCCGCGATAGGGAACGAACTCCGGAACGATCCGTCGTTCGGCGAGGATGTTGGGCAGAAGCCGATCGGGCATCGAGAGCACGAATGGGGAGCCCAGCTTCGAGATCAGCCCCACCATGTAGACCCCGAGCATCGGAACCTGCTGCAGTGCCAGATCGAGGCTCACGGTGCCCGAAGTACAGAGGGCGAAGTCCGCCCAATCGAGCACCCCGTGCAGACCGTGGTCGACGATCGGAAGTGCACCGGCAAGCTCGGAGGGCATCGAGTCGCGAATGAGTCCGACGAGTTCCGGTTTCGCGGCCAACACCGTGACCGCCAGGCCGGGGTAACTGTCGATGAGTCCTTCGACCACCCGTGCGAAGACCGGCATGTTTGCCACCACTTCCGAGCGACGAGACCCGGGGAGAACCACCATTCGAGGCGCGCCGTCGGGCAACTCGAGTGCTGCTCGCTCGGCGGCGATCGACTCCGGCTTCGGGGGTTCGTTGACCACCGGGTGCCCCACGTACCGAACCGACATGCCACGCTTGGCAAACCAGGCTTCCTCGAAGGGGAGCACGCACAACACCTGCGAGGCCATGCGCTTGAAACGGCGAAGTCGCCAGGGCCCCCAGGCCCAGAACTGGGGAGCGACGAACTGGACGTACGGGGCGTCGTGTCCTTCGGAGACCGACGCGAGCCGCGTGTTGGCCGAGGGGGAATCGACCCCCACGTGCAGCACCAGTCGTCGATCACGGAACCACTCGATCATCTTCGCACGCTCGCGAAAGAGCATTCGAGCGCGCGAAAGTCCGCCGAGTCCCATCGCACCGTCCTCGGCGGTCGAGGCGACGAGGTGCGCACCCGCTTCGGCCATCTTCGGCCCACCCCAGGCAACGACTTCGAGGTCCGGCCGCAGGGCGCGAAGGCGAGCGATCACCGGTGCGGCGTGGGCATCGCCACTGGGCTCGAAAGCGGTGAAGAGGACCGTGGGTTGTCTCTTTCCGTCGGACATGGCTCGCAGACGGTACCAGCCAGATGGCTCTCGGGTATGCTTTCACGCTTTGAACCTCGCTCTCTTTTGTCCAAGGACCACCTCCATGCTCAAGCGAACCCATATGTGCGGCTCCCTGCGCTCCGAACACCAGGGACAGGACGTCGTCGTCTGTGGCTGGGTCAATACCTACCGGGACCATTCCAGTGGGCTGGTCTTCATCGACCTGCGAGACCGAGATGGCCTGGTTCAGGTCGTGTTCGACGGGGACGACAGCGATGCGGGTGCGATGGAAGTGGGACGAGCGCTGCGCCGTGAGGATGTGGTGGCGATCTCGGGCGTGGTTCGCGCGCGAGCCGGTGGCGCCAACCCCAAACTCGAGACCGGTGAGATCGAGGTGGTGGCCCGGACCGTGGAGCTGCTGGCAAAAACGGAGCCCCCACCGATCCTCCCCGATGACCACGACGCCGACAAGATCGCGGAGGAGAACCGACTGAAGTATCGCTACATCGACCTGCGCCGACCTCGCATGCAGTCGATCCTGCAGACGCGTTCGCGGGTGACCAAGCTCGCGCGCGATTATTTCATGGACCACGGGTTTCTCGAGATCGAGACCCCCCTCCTGATCAAGACCACCCCGGAAGGCGCACGCGACTTCATCGTGCCGGCACGCCTGCATCCCGGGATGTGGTACGCACTGCCCCAGAGTCCGCAGTTGTTCAAGCAGATTCTGATGGTCGCGGGATGCGATCGCTACATCCAGATCTGCAAGTGCCTCCGTGACGAGGACCCCCGAGCAGACCGCCAGGCGGAGTTCACCCAGATCGACCTTGAGATGTCGTTCGTCGACCGCGACGACGTGATCGAAATGATGGGCGGATTCGCACAGCGACTCTGGAAGGAACTTCTCGACGTCGAGATCGGAGAGATTCCGACCATCACCTACGCCGAAGCCATGGAGCGCTACGGGATCGACCGACCGGATACCCGCTACGGACTGGAACTTCAGGACGTTTCGGAACTGTGTCAAAAGACGGACTTTCGAGTCTTCAAGGACGCACTGGCCGGGGAGCAGGGTTGCGTGAAGGCGATCCGAGTTCCGGGAGGCGCCGAGAAGTTTTCCCGAAAGGTGACCGACGGCTACACCGAGTTCGTCCGCGAATTCGGTGCCGGTGGCGCACCCACCACCAAGCTGACCGCCAAGGGATTCGAGACCGGAGTCGCGAAGTTCCTCGAGCCAATCGCCGAGGAACTGACCGCCGCGCTCGGGCTGGAAGTCGGCGATGCGGTGGTCTTTGCCTCGGACACCCGCAAGACCGCGACCCGAGCCCTGGGGGAATTGCGACAGAAGATCGCTCGGGACCTCGAGCTCGTTCCCGAAGGCTGCTGGAACTTCATCTGGGTCATCGACTTTCCGATGTTCGAACGCGACGAGGAAAAGGACCGTTGGGTGGCGCTGCACCATCCCTTCACCAGTCCCAACCCCGGACAGTTCGATGTCCTCGAGAGCGATCCCGGAGGCTGCCTCTCCGCGGGCTACGACCTGGTGCTCAACGGTTCGGAGATCGGTGGGGGTTCGATTCGAATCCACGACCAGACGGTCCAGGAGACGGTCTTCAAGCTCCTCGGGCTCACCCAGGCAGATGCGGAGATGAAATTCGGATTCCTGCTCTCCGCCCTCCGCCACGGGGCACCCCCCCACGGCGGTATCGCTTTCGGTCTTGACCGACTGGTCATGCACCTGGTGGGCACCGACAACATCCGCGACGTGATCGCATTCCCGAAGACCCAATCCGGTGGTGATCTGATGACCGATGCCCCCGGACCCGTTGATGCAGAACAGCTGGTCGAGACCCACGTCCGATCGACGGCGGAGCCCCAGTCCTGATCGAGTCGGTCCCGATTGAGCCCACCCGCGTTTGCCCCCAGACCGGTCCGCCCGTAGCCTCTTGTCCATGAAGAAGGACACCCTGATCACCGTTCTGATTCTCGCCGGACTCGTTCTCGGCGCGATTCTGGGCCAGATACTCCACCAAGGTCTTGTCGAAGGAGAGTCGATCAGCTCGATCTGGATGGACTTGGGCAATATCGTCCTGATTCGGCCACTCAAGCTGATGGTGATTCCACTGGTCTTTCTGAGTGTGGTGGTCGGCGTCACCTCGATCGGAGATCCCTCAAAGCTTGGACTGGTTGGTGGTTCGACCCTCGTCTACTACCTGGCGACGATGCTTCTCGCGGTCATCCTGGGGACCGCACTGGTCTCCACCATCGCTCCCGGCAGCAGCCTCACTCCCGAGCAGCAGATGGAACTGCGCGCGGACGGGGAGACCGAGTACCAACAACAGGGAAAGATCCAGGCCGCTTCCAGCGATGCGGAGGATCGAGGCCTGGGCGGTGCGTGGTTCAGCATCCTCGAACAGGTGATCCCCTCGAACTTCTTCAAGGAACTGGTCAACGGCCGGACTCTGGGGGTGATCGTCTTCGCTCTGCTGCTTGGGCTCGCCCTCGCAGCCTGCGGACCCGGTGGTGAACCAGCGATTCGGGTCTTTGATTCGCTTTTCCAGGGAATGATGAGACTGGTGCTCTGGATCCTCTGGCTCACGCCGATAGGAGTCTTCTTCTTGGTCACCGGCACCGTGGGACGCATCGGATTCGAATCACTGATCGGTCCGTTGGGTGGCTACATGAGTACGGTCCTGATCGGACTGGGCATCCACGGTCTGATCGTGTTGCCCTTGATCCTCTGGATCCTCGGACGCACCAACCCGTACCGATTCATGTTCAAGATGCGCAAGGCCCTGCTCACCGCCTTCGGAACCGACTCGAGTTCCGCCACCCTTCCGGTCACGATCGAGACCGCGATCGACGAAGGCAAGTGTTCCAAGCGCGCCTCGAACTTCGTGCTCCCCCTGGGCGCCACGGTCAACATGGACGGCACCGCGCTCTACGAGGCGGTCGCGGTGGTGTTCCTCTTTCAGTTGTACGGAATCGAACTCGAATTCGCGGAGCTGATCATCGTGGTGATCACCGCGACACTGGCTGCGGTGGGGGCGGCGGGAATTCCATCCGCCGGACTCATCACCATGGTGATCGTCATCGGAGCCGTGAATACCAGCCTCGCGGGACGAGGAGTCGAGGCATTGCCACTGAGCGCGGTCGGAGTCATCTACGGAGTCGACCGACTGCTCGACATGTGTCGCACGGTGGTCAACGTCTGGGGCGATGCGACGGGTGCCAAGGTCATCACCCGACTTGCTCCAGATCCGGAACCGGAAACCCCCGCCAGCGGGTGAGAAATCAAGCTCGACTCAGTGCACGCCGTGGTCGGCGAGCCATCGCTCGCAGTCGATCGCCGCAGCGCAGCCCATGCCGGCCGCGGTGACCGCCTGCCGGTAATCGGAGTCCGCGACGTCCCCGGCCGCAAAGACGCCATCGATGTTGGTCTCGGACCCACGGGTGTTGAGTGCAACGTACCCAGATTCGTCGAGTTGGACTCCGGAACCTTCCAGGAAATCGGTGGCGGGACTGTGCCCGATCGCAATGAACAACCCCACCACCGGAATGGTCGATCGTTCACCGGTCACGGTATCTTCGAGTTCGACCGCTTCGATCGTCGTGTCGCCGAGCACATCGGCAACCTGCTTGTTCCAATGCACCTCGACGTTGGGCGCATCAAGCACCCGCTGAGCCATCGTCTTTGAGGCACGGAATTCATCGCGTCGGTGAATCACGTGCACGGTGGACGCGAACTTGGTGAGGTAGCTGGCTTCTTCCATCGCGGTGTCTCCCCCACCGACCACGGCCAGCGGTTGATCACGGAACATCGGAAGCGCTCCGTCACAGACCGCACAGGCACTGACCCCGCCACCCGAGGTGGCCAGGCGCAGTTCGTTTTCCAGTCCCAGCCAGTTGGCCGTGGCACCGGTCGCAATGATCACCGACTCCGCTCGCACGGTCGACCCATCGGAAAGTTCCAGGGTGAACGGTCGGGCTGAGAAATCACACTTCACGACGTCCTTGCCCTCCACCCTGGCGCCGAAGCGTTCCGCCTGCTTCTGGAAGAGATCCATCATGTCCGGACCGGTCACCCCTTCGGGGAAACCCGGGTAGTTCTCGACGTCCGTGGTGAGCATCAGCTGGCCGCCGGGAAGGACCGGAGCCGGGTTCTGCTTGGGAACGCCGATGATGCACAGCGGATCAAGGTTGGCGCGGGCGGCGTAGATCGCGGCGGTCCAGCCTGCGGGACCAGAACCGATGATGACGACCTTCTCATTGCTTTCACCTGACATCTGTACATGCACCTCGTTGACTAAGCTCTTGGGGACTCTACTTGGGGACTCTGCTTGGGGACTATGGAAGTTGGATCTTGCCCTGTTCACGGGCGAGTTGACGGGTCGGGGGCCACAGCAGCAGATCGCTACCGATCTCACCATTGTCGGAGACCTGTCTGGCACCAGCGTCGATGTTGTCTCGCCCCAGAGTGTAGAGCAAGCAGCCTTCAGCCCAGAGCTGACCGAAGCGGGTCTCGATCGGCTTTCGTGCGTTGAGCAGAACATAGACCATTTCCCCGTACTCCGTGTTGTAGGGGTCGAAGTTGAAGCGCTTCATGGCGTAGGCAGGAGCGACCGGTGCGAGGTCCCTTGGCCACTTCTGGTACTGCTGATGAAAGGCACAGAGTCCTGCACTGAAGATCGTTCCGTTGATGTCGGAAACCAGACGTTCACGAGCAAAGAAGATTTCCTCGAGATCGGTGACCGCCAGTCGGATCGCGGCGTATCGGATCTCGTTGAGCTTGGAGAATTCGTTGGGAAGATCCATGATTCCCTCGAACTGGCGATAGCGCCAGCGGCGCCACCAGTCGTCGTAGACGTCCTCGAGCTTTTCCTTGGAAAGATCCAGGGTGCTGTGGTACTCAGCGAGTCGGGCCCACTGTTTCTTGGTTCCGAAACGCCCGAACGGCTTCTGTCGAGCCTGAAGACTGCCGAAGATCTCGGCGAACTTCTCCCGGTCGGCCTGACCGCGGGAATCGAAGGCGGATTCCAGGAGCAACTCGATGTGGATGCGATCGCCTTCGGGCAGTTCCAGTCGCCGCAGACGTTGGTCATCGGTGGCCTTGAGAAACGGATACTCCTTGGTGCCCAGGTTCTTGTAGACATCCGAGGGAATTCGGTCGAGGTAGGCGTACATCGCATCCCGGTGCGTTGAAAAGGCGACGGAGAGTGTGTCCATGAACCAGAGCTTCTCATCCAGCATGTCCTGCTCGCAGCCCTGTCGGAGGATCCGAAGGTAGGCCAGCCCGAATTCGAAGGCCGACGTGTACTCGCCCGCCTCAAGCCGACGGTAAAACTCTGCCGTGGCGTAGGAGATGATGACGTCCATCGCATCGAGGTAGGGGTAGGCGATCAGAGCGAGGTCCCCACCAGGCGCCACGTCGATCAGAATATCGGCCTGGCTCCAGGCGGCCGGAACGTTGGAGCGTCCGTAGCGCATGCCCAGCAACGGCCGGCCCTGCACCTCGGTGATCACTTCGGCCATCTTCTCGTTGGCGGCAGCCCAGTTGGAGACCGCCTCCCAGCCGTTCATTCCGGGCCAGATCGTGGTGAGGTTGAAGTCCGCACCCACGGGAACCGGGGGCGGTGACATGGCGAGGTAGGCCTCGATCAGCGGCTTCGCGCTCAAGCCCGATTCGGTGACTCGTCCGGTGGAGTTGGGATCGGATGAATTCTGGAGCAAGAGCTCGTTGAGTCGCTTCTCGAGCTCCCCGACATCAGCGTGGCCGGACAGTGGTGAACAGAGCACGGCACACAGTCCGATGAGTGCGGCGAATGTTCGTGAGCAGTTGGCGGCGATTTGGAACATGCATGGACTCCGATGTCTTCGGGAGGACATTGAATGAAACCACAAATGTAACAGGATCCACGGTCTCACGGAGTGAGCTGGGGGCCGTAGAATGGCAGGAAGGAAGGCATCAGATGACACCAAAGCACAGCATCCCAGAGCGCATGAACGTGTTGCTCATCGGCACCGGAGGCCGCGAACACGCCCTGGCACGGCGCTTGGTGGACTCTCCGCGATTGGAGACCCTCTGGATCCAGCAAGGCGCCAATGCGGGCCTTGCCGCACTGGGACGCATCTGCCCGGAATCGATTCCCGACCAGCTCGGTAACAACGATCGGTTTCGCCTCAGGAAATTCTGCGAGGAAGAACGGATCCATCTGGTCGTGGTGGGACCGGAGGTTCCCCTCGCCAACGGGATCGCCGACATTCTGAGCGGGGAACACACCGTCGTCTTCGGGCCCGGAGCCGCCGGGGCTCGATTGGAAGCGGACAAGGGGTACGCAAAGGACCTCATGCGGTCGGGGGCGATTCCAACCGCGGATGGTCGGTGCTTCACCGATCACGAACGCGCACGAACGTACATCGAGCAGCGAGGTGACCGCTGCGTGGTCAAGGCTGCCGGCCTGGCAGCAGGCAAGGGTGTACTGGTCTGTGACTCGCCCGAGGAGGGTCTGGCGGCAGTTGACCTGATCATGGCCGAGCAGGGCTTCGGCAGTGCCGGCGAAACGGTGGTGATCGAGGAGCGTCTGGAAGGCCAGGAAGTGAGCGTGCTCGCCTTGGTCGATGGACGAACGATTTCAGTGCTCGACCCCTGCCAGGACCACAAGCAGGTCGGTGAGGGCGATGTCGGTCTCAACACCGGAGGCATGGGCGCCTACTGCCCGACCCCCCTCGCCACTCCCGACCTGATGCAGCAGGTGCACCGAGACATTCTGGTCCCGACGGTCGACGCCCTGCGACGCGATGGCATCGAGTTTCGTGGCGTGCTGTATGCGGGACTGATGCTCACGCCGTCCGGTCCGAAAGTGCTGGAGTTCAACGTGCGCTTCGGAGATCCCGAATGCCAGCCGTTGATGACGCGATTTCAAGGCGACCTCGCGGCTCTGCTCTGGCACACCGCCTCAGGCTCGCTTGACCAGGTGGAGTTCGATTTCGATCCGCGCACTGCCTGCACGGTGGTGCTCTGCTCGGAGGGCTATCCAGGCGCGTACCGCAAGGGACTGGACATCTCCGGCATCGAAGCCGCTGAAGCACTCGAAGGCGTCACGGTCTTCCACTCGGGAACCACCCGGACCGCAGAGGGTGCGATCGTGACCAGTGGTGGGCGAGTTCTCGGAGTGACCGCACTCGCAGAGGACCTGCGCACCGCTCGAGATCTGGCCAACGAAGCCTGCAATCTGATCGACTTCGAGGGGGCATTTCATCGCCGTGACATCGGTTCGCGAGTGCTGGCCGCGAACCCTTAAGGCTCGATCCACCCAGCCGACCACCCGGCGGACTCCTCGAAGGTGAACCGAGCACGCCGGTGTCCGCCGGACGCCAGATGCAACCAGTCGATTCGAGTGGCCCAAGAACGAACGATCGCAAATTGCGCTCGACCTGCCTCACTCTCCTCGGGAGAGGGGTTGCGAGTCAGATGACTGGCGGGCAAATTCGCCGAAGGCTCTGCGGACTCCGCTCCGGGTGCACTCGGAGCGAGATAACACCGGCGGGAATCGACCGAACTGCCCAACCACGCTTCCTCGACCAGGGGGCCATCGGTCAGGACCTCCGCGTGGGCACGGATCCGTAACTGAGTTCGACGCTCGAAGTCGTAGAACAGCCAGTGCACCGTCGGGTGCACCTCGAGACTGGCAACCTTGGGAGCACGACGGTCGGTGTGGCAGTGGATAGCTCGCTGCTCGGCGTCGACTCGGCGAAGCACAACCACCCGACTGTCGGGAACACCGTCCCTGGAGCAGTTGGAGAGAACCGGCAAGTGAAAACCATGTCGCCGGTCGCGGACCCCGTTGCACAACTCCGCCCAGATCGTCTGAAGTACCTGATCAAGTTCGCTCATGACACCATCTTGCCCGAGAGTCGGTCGGAGCGCCAATGGAGTGCACCCGGCGTGGAGCGGGGCAAAGAATTTGTCCGGAAGCAGGACAAAGTGATGGACGAATTGAACGACCTGCCTACTATTGCGTTCCAGTCCGAACCGGCTGGAGCGATCACCCTACCGGTCCAGTCCTTCTGGACGACTGTCCAATACCACCTCACCACCATGGTGAAAAACTTGAGGAGCCTCCCGATGCTCAGTGCCGTCATTGTGTCCCTGTCCACCACTCTCTGCAGTTCCGCGGGTCTCGAGGGCGCGGCATCCACCCCCCTTCCGGCACCCACCGCCGAATCGACGATCGTCGAAACCGCCGCCTCGGTTGCGGATTTTTCAACCCTGGTTGCCGCCGTCAAGGCCGCAGGACTGGTCGACGCGCTGAACTCAGCCGGACCGTTCACGGTCTTCGCACCGACCAACGAAGCCTTTGCGAAACTTCCCAAGGGCACCGTCGAGTACCTTCTCAAGCCCGAAAACAAGAAGATTCTTGCCCAGGTGCTGACGTACCACGTGGTCCCCGGTCGAATCACCGCCAAGGAAATCGTGACCCTGAGCTCCGCCCCCACCCTGGAGGGACAGCGAGTCGACATCACCGTCACCGACGGCACCGTCAAGGTGGACGGCGCCACCGTCACCAAGGCCGACATCAACTGCTCCAACGGGATCGTCCATCAGATTGATTCCGTGATCCTGCCGGTTGGCGACACGATCGTCGAGGTCGCCACCAAGAACGGTCAGTTCAAGACCCTGGTCGCCGCAGTCGGCGCCGGTGGCTTGGGTGAAACCCTCTCCGGCAAGGGCCCCTTCACGGTGCTCGCCCCCACCGATGAGGCGTTCGCGAAGCTGCCCAAGGGCACGGTCGAAATGCTTCTGCTCCCCGAAAACAAGGACAAGCTGGTCGCCATCCTGACCTACCACGTGGTCCCCGGTGTCGCGGCCTACTCCGACGCGGTCGTCGGCATGAAGGCATTGCCGACCGTTCAGGGAAGCACCATCCCCGTGAGCGTCGACGGTTCCACCGTGAAGCTCGGCGACGCCAAGGTGATCGCAGTCGATGTCGAAGCCTCCAACGGAGTCATCCACGTGATCGACACCGTCCTGATCCCCGAAGGTTGAGACAAACCCGTTTTTCAGGCCGTCCAGACGATATGGGGCCGGTTCCACTGGGAACCGGCCCTATTTCATACCCCCTGGCGGCTCGGCTTTCCCCGGCTCCCCTGCTACACTCTTCACCCCGCAGGACAACCGGACAGGTGACCGAGCGGCTGAAGGTACCGGTTTGCTAAACCGGCGTACCGGTTATACCGGTACCGCGGGTTCGAATCCCGCCCTGTCCGCTTTCAACGAAGAAGCCCGTTCCCACTGGGAACGGGCTTCTTCATGCTCCAGACGACACGTCGCGTGCGTGGAGCAGGGTCGGTGTGGTGTGCGCCAGCTCAGCCTTCCTGGACCAAGAGTGACTGGTCCAAGGCATGAATCGCCTCTTGGCACGAGGTAATCGCTTCGTCGAGCGCACTGTATCCCTTGACTTCGGCGATCGGATCGGTGCGACCGAATTCGGCCAGACGCGCCTCAATTCGAGACTTGTCGATTTTCAGCGAAGCCAGCAAACCACGGGCCTCCTCGAGTAACTGCTCGATGCAGGCCGGGTCCATCGGGTGGCTGGAACCGCCAGCTTCATGACCGGTCAGTCGCAGCGCCGGAGCGGAGATCGAAGAATTCAGAGTTGAGCTTTGAGGAAGATCCATGGGTTCAATTCTCCCAAAGGAACGGGGTAAGAGCAAGTCCAGGGGCCAGTTGGAAGCTGTCCACATCCAGGACGTTGGGCTCAGAGGGCCGGTTCGAACCGATTTGAACACCCAAAGAAACTGAATACCGGGGATCCTAGGAGCCAAAGGGTTCTCGGACCGTGGTGCCCCTTACCTCGGCTCAAGTCCTTATTTGACTTGAAGATCCGTGGGCAGCCTTCTCTGAAGCATCGGTTCGACCACCGCCCAGCATCCCAATCGATCCGGAAAGCACCGCGCCCAGAAGAATCAGACCCGTGGCCTGAGCCACTTCCAATCCAGCCGGGGTGAACCCTTCCGTCGGCCAGTACTTGGGCTTGACCTGCTCCGCCTGCTCCAGGGAAGAGATCTCCACTCCACGAACAACCGACCCCACCGGCGGGGGCACCGGCGTTCGAAACGGCCACAACCCCAGCAAGGCCCCGACCAGCAGCCCCAGCAACAGGCCCATCGTCCAGGAAGGAGCACGCACCAACAACCACCGAATGAGCAGCCCCACGAGACCAATTCCAAGCACCACCCCCACGGCCACCGGAAGCATGGTCAGCCCCGCCGTGCTCAGCCCCTCGAGGTCGCGTGCGGACACCGCCATCCGAGCCTCGTCGATGGTGGTGAGTATCACCACGTATTGGCCGAGCACCAGCAGGACATAGCTGCCAGAGAGCCCGGGAAGGATCATGGCCGCGCCGGCCGCCAGTCCCGCGATCAGAAGCATGCCCCAGCCACCGGAAGCGCTGGAGACGCCCTCTGAACTCGTGCCAAAGGCCAGCCAGGCCATCGCAATGAGCCCCAGAACGACGCCGAAGATCGTTGAGGCGCGCACCACGGAGATCGAACGCACCAGGACCGGGATCCCTCCCAGCGTCAAGCCGATGAACAGGCTGTAGGCGATCCAGCGATACTCGAGGACAAATCGCCCGGCGACTCCTGAAAGCAGAGCGATGGTGACCACCGCCGGCCCAACCACGCAGGCGAGTACCACCAGGACCTGCCAGCGAATCCGCACCCGTGCCAGATCCGCGATCGCATTCACCAGCAGTTGGTAGATTCCGGTGGCCAGCAGCATGGTGCCGCCCGAAATGCCCGGTACGAGGTTGGCCAGCCCCATCAGGATGCCTCCCAAAATACACCGCAGCCCATCGGTGAGGCGAACGCGAGGTGCCTCGGGCAAGGGATTGTGGGCCTGATCGGACATCGCAGTCACTCCTCAGCGAAAAGAAGGGGGCAGTGCGGGGAGTCTCCCGCTACGCTTGTGCACAGTAAGCCGCTTGAAGAACTCCATCGGAAGGAAACGGCAGAGAACATGAACGTCCTTGTCAGTGGCGGCGCCGGTTACATCGGTTCGCACGCGGTGCTTCGCCTCATCGAATCCGGTCACCGAGTGCTCATCATCGACACGCTCTACCGAGGCCACCGCGAGGCGACCGAAGTCCTCAAGGCGATCGCGCCGGACCGAGTGAGCTTCGAACAGTGCGACATCTTGGAGACTCAGCGGCTGATCGACCTCATGCGGGAACACCAGATCGAAGCGGTGATGCACTTCGCTGCACTGGCTTACGTCGGCGAATCGGTGGATGAGCCGCTTCGCTATTACCGCAACAACACGGCGGGTGCATTGTCGCTGCTGGAAGCCACGCAGACGGCGGGCATCCAG